>CANFWB010000086.1 GCA_947450605.1 Burkholderiaceae bacterium | reverse complement strand
GGAGGATAAGGCGGAGGAGTTTGAAAGTCTTTGGGAGGAAATGAAGCCCAAGATTCTGAACCGAACCATGGGTATTTGAGAGGCTATTGAAAAAGGACTATTTAGTCCCCATATAGGTCTAAGTAGGTGTATTTGGTGCCCAGGAAGGGACTCGAACCCCCACAACCTTACGATCGCCAGCACCTGAAGCTGGTGCGTCTACCAATTTCGCCACCTGGGCATGCCGTTATTATAAAGGTATGTGCCTTTTGGCCCACTTTATTACCCCATTTGGCTTTTCCCCTTCAGACTTTATGGTTTGATACAGTAGGCTAATTCAGAATCATCATTGATATATAAGGCATGTATTGCCGAAGGAATTAAATGCGTAAAGCAAAAAACTTGGTTCCACGAGAGGCTGACCGTTTAGGTACAGTCCAGGGTCACCGAGATGGATTTGGATTTGTCATCCCAGACGATGGCGGCGAGGATATTTTTCTTTCTGAAAGAGAAATGTCCCGCGTCATGCATGGCGACAGAGTCAGCATCAGGGTATTGGGAACGGATCGCCGTGGTCGCCCCGAAGGTCAAATTGTTGATGTGATTTTGCACGCCAACAAGGTTGTGATCGGGCGCCTCTTAAATGAGAACGGTGTCTTGATAGTTGCACCAGAAGATAAGCGCATTGGCCACGATATTTTGATTCCACCTAAAGGCCAAGCTGATGCCAAATTAGGTCAAGTGGTGAGTGTCGAGATCATTGACTACCCAGATAGCTATCGTCAAGCTGTTGGTCGTGTTGTTGAAGTGCTGGGTGAGATTGATGATCCCGGTATGGAAATTGAGATTGCTGTACGTAAGTATGGCGTACCTCATGAATTTTCTGCAGCCGCCAAAAAAGAAGCAGAGGCTTTACCAGATACGGTTCAACAATCTGACCTAGAGGGTCGGGTTGATTTGCGCGATGTACCACTGGTGACTATTGATGGTGCTGATGCTCGTGACTTTGATGATGCGGTCTATTGCGAACCGGTCATGTACGGCAAGAGCAAAGCCTGGCGCCTCATCGTAGCCATTGCCGACGTTTCTCATTACGTTAAGCCTGGTCATCCCTTGGATGACGAAGGGCTCTTGAGGGCAACCTCGGTGTATTTCCCGAGACGTGTGATACCGATGTTGCCAGAGAAAATTTCCAATGGACTCTGTTCATTGAATCCCGGTGTTGATCGCTTGTGTATGGTCTGCGACTCGGTGGTAGATAACAACGGCGTAGTGCTGGCTTATCAGTTCTATCCAGCAGTCATGCATTCTGCACAACGTTTTACATACGATACGGTGTGGGAGATTCTGTCTAACAGCAAAGGTCCCGAAGCCACTCGTTTTGCTGAGTTCAGGCCTTTACTAACAAATCTCTATTCACTTTATAAGATTCTGTTGGATGCACGTCAAAAGCGTGGCGCCATTGAATTTGAGACTACTGAAACGCAAATTATTAGCAACGAGCTTGGTAAGATTCTCAGAATTGAGCCCCGTCTTCGCAATGATGCACACCGATTAATTGAAGAGTGCATGTTGACAGCCAACGTTTGCGCAGCCGATTTTATTGATAAGAACAAGCATCTCAGTCTTTACCGTGTTCATGGTGAGCCCTCTGAAGAGAAGTTGGTTACATTGCGTCAGGTCTTGCGCACGTCTGGTTTGTCATTGGATGGTGGCGAGAAACCAAAACCTAAAGACTTCGCCAAACTCATGCGCGATATCAAGGATCGCCCTGATGGCAACATGCTTCAGACCGTAGTGTTGCGTGCGATGCAACAGGCGATGTACCAGCCGGATAATGAAGGTCACTTTGGCTTGGCATATCCTGCGTACTCGCATTTCACAAGCCCAATTCGACGTTATCCTGATCTCTTAACGCATCGTGTGATTAAGGCGATCCTAGCCAAAAAACCCTACACACCGATATTGCCGCCATTGGTTCCGCTGAATCTCACTTTGCCGCGCAAAGGTAAGGGTCGTGAAAATGCAGTCAATGCCAAGAAGTCCCATAGTGATGCCAAAGAGGCTGCCGCTAAAGGCACCCGTTTGCCTAAGTTACCTAAGGGGGCTAATGCTGCATTGCCAATTTGGGGTCAGCTAGGGGTGCATTGCTCATCTAACGAACGCCGTGCAGATGAAGCTTCTCGCGATGTTGAGGCTTGGTTGAAGTGCTACTACATGCGTGACCATTTAGGCCAAGAATATGCTGGTACGGTTACTGGTGTAGCCACTTTTGGTTTATTTGTGCAGCTGGAAAACCTCTTCGTGGAGGGCATGATTCATGTGACTGAGTTGGGCGGTGATTACTTCCAATACGATGAAGCTCGTCAAGAGTTACGCGGTGAAAGAACGGGCATCCGCTATCGTTTAGGTGATCGCGTCCATGTCTTGGTCAGCCGTGTTGATCTAGATGCACGCAAAATTGAATTTAGCCTGGTGAAGTCAGTGGGTCTAGAGCCAGGCGGCACAACGAATCGCCGTCAAATTATTTTGGCAAGCGATACTGGTAGGCCTAATAAGAAGGCTTCTCCTAAGAAAGGTCGCCCTGGTAGTAAAGAGCCGCAAAAACATGCGGGCGTCAATGTCAATGCAGCTAAATCTGCTGGCAATCTAGGTGCCAATCAGTCAAAGAATCAATCTGGTCGCACTGCAAGTAAGATTGCCAAATCGGGTAAGCCCACCAGGCCATCGGGCAAGCCAGCCGGCACAAAACCACCTGTACGCAGTACCAATGCGCGCCGTAAATAAGTAGCAATATAGAATCGAGATAAAGTAAAAATGAAGCAAATATTAGTGGGTTTTCATGCAGTACAAGCGCGCTTACGAGTGGATGCAGATAGTCTTAAGTCAGTGTATTTTGATCCTAGCCGGCGTGATCGTCGTATGGGAGATTTCTTAAAGCAAGCTGAAGAAGCGCTTGGAGAGAGATTGCATGCGGCTGATGCCGAACGTCTTCATAAGCTAGCTGGCCATGATCGCCATCAAGGCGTGGTGGCAT
>CANFWB010000085.1 GCA_947450605.1 Burkholderiaceae bacterium | reverse complement strand
GAATGAGTGTGTGAAGTTGGTTGCTGAAAAGAATCCAGCTGACGTTGCTGCATTGCTTGCATTGCCAATGAACGGTCAAACAGTGGACGAAGTCCGTAGCGCTTTGATTGGCAAGATCGGCGAAAACATCATGCCTCGTCGCTTCAAACGTTTCGCTGATGGTAGCCAGTTGGTTTCTTACCTCCATGGCACTCGTATTGGTGTGATGGTGGAGTTTGACGGCGACGAATCTGCAGCTAAAGACGTAGCGATGCATATTGCTGCAATGAAGCCAGTGGCTTTGTCGATGGCTGATGTTCCTGCTGAAGCCATTGCTGTCGAGCGTAGTGTTGCGGTTCAAAAAGCTGCTGAATCTGGCAAACCACCAGAAATCGTTGAGAAGATGGTTGAAGGCTCTATTCAGAAGTACCTCAAAGAGGTGTCTTTGTTGAACCAAACTTTCGTTAAAAACGAGAAGCAATCTGTTGAGCAAATGCTCAAGGCTGCCAATACAACAATCAAAGGTTTCACCATGTTTGTTGTGGGCGAGGGCATTGAGAAGCGTCAAGATGACTTTGCGGCTGAAGTTGCCGCTCAGGTTGCCGCTGCTAAAGGCGCTTAATTAGCTTTAATATTGCTGGGCCTGCTCAGTAAGGCTGTAATCCTCAAAAGGGCATGGAAATCTCGGTTTCTATGCCCTTTTGTTTGATCTGTGCCAAGCCCTTTATAATTCGGGCAAGATATTAAAAAGTACTTAAAGATCAATAAGCTAAGCGAGTAAATTGCTTGGCACATTACGGAAAATAAAAAGATGCCAGCCTACAAACGTGTTCTCTTAAAACTTTCTGGTGAAGCCCTCATGGGCGACGATGCTTTTGGTATCAATCCAGTCACCATTGATTCCATGGTGAAAGAAATTGCCGATGTGGTGAACAGCGGTGTTCAGCTGGCCATCGTGATTGGTGGCGGAAATATTTTCCGTGGAGTAGCTGGTGGTGCAGCTGGAATGGATCGCGCAACGGCCGATTACATGGGAATGCTCGCAACCATGATGAACTCACTGGCGTTACAGGATGCTTTGCGTCAAAAAGGTGTTGAGGCGCGAGTACAGTCTGCTTTAAGAATGGATCAAGTGCTTGAGCCTTACATTCGTCCTCGTGCGATCCGTGCTTTGGCTGAAGGCAAGGTAGTGATCTTTGCGGCTGGCACAGGTAACCCCTTCTTCACTACCGATACTGCTGCCGCTTTACGTGGCGCTGAGATGGGTGTGGAGATTGTGCTGAAAGCTACCAAGGTCGATGGTATCTACAGTGCCGATCCAATGAAAGACCCAACAGCCACCCTGTACAAAACCATTACATTTGATGAGGCTATCATCAAAAACTTGCAGGTCATGGATGCCACTGCATTTGCATTGTGTCGTGACCGCAAATTACCCATTAAAGTGTTTTCGATTCTCAAGCCGGGCGCCTTGATGCGCGTGGTTCAGGGTGAATCTGAAGGCACCTTAGTACACGTTTAATAGGAGGCTTGATGTCCGCAACAGAAATTAAAACTACTACCGATCAAAAGATGCAGAAGTCTCTTGAGGCTTTGAAGACTAATTTGGCGAAGATTCGCTCTGGTCGTGCAAACCCCGGTATTTTGGAACACATCCAAGTGGATTACTACGGCAATCCAACGCCACTCAGCCAAGTGGCTAGCTTGGGTTTGGCTGATGCTAGAACTATTAATGTTCAGCCATTTGAAAAGACCATGGTTGGCGCCATCGAGAAGGCCATTCGGGATTCTGATTTAGGTCTCAATCCAGCTTCGCAGGGTACCGTTATTCGTGTACCAATGCCTGCTTTAACTGAAGAGCGTCGTCGTGATTTGACCAAGGTTGTCAGAAACGAAGGCGAAGATACCAAGATTGCCGTGCGTAATTTGCGCCGCGATGCCAATGAACATTTAAAGCGCCTGACCAAAGATAAAGAAATTTCTGAGGATGAAGAGCGTCGTGCAACAGATGATATTCAGAAGATGACGGATCGTGCCGTAGTTGATGTCGATAAAATCGTCACTGAAAAAGAAAAAGAGATCATGACGGTTTAGTCGTCAGATTGATTTTATTCACCACTATCAATGACTCAGCACGCTAGCTCTACCTTAGCCGTTCCAGAGGTTGGCGTGATTCCGCGCCACGTTGCCATCATTATGGATGGCAACGGCCGCTGGGCTAGCAAACGTTTTATGCCGCGTGTGGCCGGTCACTCCGAAGGCTTAGGTGCTGTGCGCAAGATAGTGGAAGAGTGTCGTCGTCTTGGCGTGGAATACCTTACCGTTTTTGCATTTAGTTCCGAGAATTGGCGCCGCCCACCAGAAGAGGTGGGTTTTTTAATGAAGCTTTTTTTGAAGTCATTAAAAAGCGAAGTATCGCGTTTGGCTGAAAACGATATCTCCTTGCGACTCATTGGTGACTTAAGTCGCTTTGATTCTGCGATTCAGGAGATGGTGCAATTCTCTGAGGAAAAAACGGCCGACTGTAAAGGCCTGACTTTTACAATCGCCGCTAACTATGGCGGACGCTGGGATATTTTGCAGGCGATGCGCCAATGCTTGGTGGCCAATCCTGGTTTAAAGCCTGAGCAAGTTTCGGAAGAATTGCTGCAACCCCATTTGTCGATGGCGTATGCGCCAGAGCCTGATCTCTTTATTCGTACCGGTGGTGAGCAGCGGGTGAGTAATTTCTTGCTGTGGCAATTGGCTTATACCGAACTGTATTTCACAGACATTCTCTGGCCTGATTTTGATGAGGCTGAACTCCATAAAGCGTTTGACTGGTTTGGTCAGCGTGAACGTCGCTTTGGTCGTACCAGTGCTCAGTTGGCTTCCGGGCCGATGAGCGATGCAGTCTAAGCGCCACACTACCTCCTTATGCTAAAAACTCGAATCATTACTGCCACCATCTTGATGGCAGTGCTATTGCCCATCTTATTTTTGTTGCCCCCGTTTTATCTGGGCGCCTTCTTCCTACTTGCACTAGTAGCTGCGGCTTGGGAATGGAGTCGCATGCTTGCGCCGGAAGCGAAGATGGCTGCCTGGCTCTATGCCACTTTTTGCTTAGCAATCATTTTATTTTTGCTGGGCATGCAAGCGATCTCATGGCAGTTTTCCTTACTCATGATGGCCGTCTTATTTTGGTTTTTTCTTGCACCATTTATTTTGGCCAAGGGTATGAACCTCTCCCTTCAGAAATTCAAGCCGTTCTACAGCATTCTTGGGCTTATCATTCTTCCGGCAACCTGGTTCGCTTTAGTCTTCTTGCGTGAACTCGGCTTGGTATTTTTATTGAGCAGCATGGCTTTAGTCTGGGTTGCTGATATTGGCGCTTACTTCGTTGGCAAGGCTTTTGGTAAGCATAAGCTTGCTGTGCAAATTAGCCCGGGAAAATCGATTGAGGGCGCAGTAGGGGGCTTGGTGCTTTGCTTCTTGTATGCTTTTTTGTGCGTAGTGTATTTACCTCTTGGGGATACTTTGTTTGGTGCATGGGCAATTCGCTTTGGCTGGGTGCCGATGTTTTTGATGGTGACGGTGCTAGTAGCATTTAGCGTCTTTGGTGACTTGTTTGAGTCTCAGTTAAAGCGTTTAGCGGGTGTGAAGGATAGTAGCCATTTGTTGCCTGGTCATGGTGGCGTATTGGATCGCGTTGATGCATTGATTCCAACGATGCCGATTGCCGCACTGCTAGCTGGATTGATTTGATGCCTGTTAGACAAGTTGCCATTCTGGGATCCACGGGATCGATTGGCGTCAATACTCTGGATGTGATTCGAGCACATCCTGATCGCTTTCAGGTGGTAGCTCTCACTGCAGCAAAACAAATTGAG
>CANFWB010000084.1 GCA_947450605.1 Burkholderiaceae bacterium | reverse complement strand
TTGAGTTGCTTGATCGTCCAGAAGTTGATGAAACAGCAGTTGTTGAAGAGGCTTAAGCCCTTTAGCAAGATTAAAAGCCAGGCTTCGGTCTGGCTTTTTTCATTTATACGGTTATAAATACAGCATGACCCAAAGTACATCTTCTGACTTGCTCATTGTTGTCAGCTCCTTTTCAAAACTAGAGGATGCTCAATCCGTGGCACGAAAACTGATTGATGGGCGCTTGGCTGCTTGTGTGCAAATACAAGAAGGTATTCATTCCATTTATCGCTGGGACGGTAAGATCTGTGAAGAGCGAGAAGTGCTGCTATCCGCTAAAACAGTGGCAGGTAAGTGGCTTGAAATAGCGGACTTTATTAAAAGCAATCATCCCTATGATCTGCCAGAAGTTCTAGGCTTCCATCCTAAACAATACGAAGAGCATTACGGCGAATGGGTACAAGCCGAGGTTAAGTAAACTTTATGAGATTGATCAAGCCACTCCTCCCACTAATTGCAATAATTCTTGTTGTGCTTGGCAATGCTGTTGCTGCTACAGAATTTCTTCCGCCTGAAAAGGCTTTCCAGGCCGAAGCAACTTGGACCCCAAAGACTAATGACATTGAGTTGGAAATTTTTCCAGCTAAGGGTTATTACATTTATCAAGACTCCCTGCATTTGAAAATGGGCCTACAGGCCAATGAACTAAAGCTTGTGAAGACTTCGTTGCCTGCCGGCATTGAAAAGTTTGATGAGACTTTTCAAAAGAAAATGCAAATCTATAAGCAGGCATTTCTCATTACGCTGGATAAAAAAGCTGAACTAGATAAGCCGGCTTATGTAGAGTTGGAATTACAGGGATGTGCTGAAGCTGGCATTTGCTATCCACCAATGACACTCAAGTTTTTACTTGCCGGTCCCGGTGTAAAAGCGGGGCCAATCCCTGAGATTTTGGATGGTAGCAACACCGCTTCAGCAAAGCAGCAATTGAGCCTAATGGATGTATGGCGTGAGCGCGATGATGTCAATGCCATTGGCCGCTTTTTGGAGAGCACTCCAACGGGCTATTTATTCCTAGCATTCTTTGTTTTAGGCTTGGCTCTCGCTTTCACTCCCTGTGTACTGCCTATGCTTCCTATTCTATCGAGCGTAGTCTTTGGGACTCAAGGCAATCAATCCATTAGCAAAGGCCGCGCTAGTCTCTTAGCTTTGGCCTACGTGCTTGGTATGGCCTCTGTATACGCTCTTGCTGGGGTCTTGATGGCTGCGCTGGGTGGAAGTGTGCAAAGAGCCTTGCAAAGCCCCATAGCGCTTGCTGGCTTTGCGCTACTGTTATTAGCATTGTCAGGAAGTCTCTTTGGTTTATATGACCTGAGATTGCCCCAGTCATGGCATCAGCAGATCGATCGCCTAGCAGGCCGGCATCAGGGTGGCAATATCGTAGGTGCCTTTGCCTTGGGCGGAATATCCACCCTGGTTGCCAGCCCTTGTATTACTGCCCCATTAGCCGGAGTGCTCGCATTTATTGCCCAAACAGGCTCAATGAGTTTAGGTGCAGGATTGCTGTTTATCATGGCCTTGGGTATGGGCTTACCCCTCCTATTTATTGCCATCGAAGCCCGGATCTTGATTCCTTCAACTGGTATCTGGATGGTTTGGTTGCAAAGAACATTGGGTGTTTTATTGGTAGCAACAGCTGCGTGGATCGCTTCACCATTGATCCAGGGTGGAAGTGGCGGATCAAGCAATATCGTAACCAATAGTCAAGGTCAGCACCAGATTGGCGATGCTCGGTTTTCTGTTATTGAATCTAACGCGCAACTAGATCAATTTCTAGCTCAGGCAAAAGAACAGAAAAAATTAGTCTTATTGGATTTTTATGCAGACTGGTGTATCTCTTGCAAGGAGATGGAGGTCAATACTTTTTCTAATGCAGAAGTGAATCAAGAGCTACAGAATTTTATTTTGTTGCAGGCTGATGTGACAAAAAATAGTGCTGATAACCAAGCCTTACTCAAGCGCTTTGGTTTATTTGGGCCACCTGGCATTCTGTTTTTTGATTTCAATTCTGCTGAATTAAAAGATCAGCGTGTGATTGGGTACATGCCACCACAACGCTTTACTGAGCGCCTGAAAAGAGCTTTAGAAAACTAATTACTGATTAGTTTTTAGGAGACGTGCAGCCTCAAGTGCGAAGTAGGTCAGGATGCCATCGGCACCAGCACGCTTAAATGCAAGCAATGATTCCATCATCACAGCGTCATGATCGAGCCAACCATTTTGTGCTGCAGCTTTCAGCATGGCGTATTCACCGCTGACTTGATAGGCATAGGTAGGGTAGTCAAACTCTTCTCTAACCCTGCGGACGATATCTAGATAGGGCATGCCAGGCTTGACCATGACCATGTCGGCACCTTCACTAATATCGAGTGCAACCTCCCGCAAAGCCTCGTCAGTATTGGCGCAATCCATTTGGTAGGTTTTTTTATCAGCCTTACCTAAATTTTTTGCAGAGCCAACCGCATCACGAAATGGGCCATAAAAAGCAGAAGCATATTTAGCTGAGTACGCCATGATGCGCGTATGAATCAGATTCTGTTGCTCGAGTGCCTCACGGATTTTTCCAATGCGACCATCCATCATGTCAGATGGTGCAACGATGTCAACGCCGGCTTGTGCTTGAGCAACTGCCTGTTGAACCAAGATGGCAGTAGTCTCGTCATTCAGAATGCGACCTTGCTCATCTAAGACACCATCTTGACCATGACTTGTATATGGATCAAGCGCTACATCCGTCATGATGCCTAAATTAGGGAAGCGCATTTTGAGTTCGCGTACTGCAGTCGGAATGAGTCCCTCAGGATTAAAAGCTTCTTTGCCATCTGGTGTTTTTAAGTCGGCGTCGATGACTGGAAAGAGCGCCATCACTGGAATACCTAGTGATACGCATTCTTGCGCTACAGGAAAGAGTAGATCTAGCGAAACTCGGTTTACGCCAGGCATTGAAGCAACTGCTTCAGATTTGCCTTGGCCTTCAAGCAGAAATACGGGGTAAATCAAATCATTTGCTGAAACACTATTTTCTTGCATCAGGCGACGTGACCAATCATCGCGACGCATGCGACGCGGACGATGGGCCGGAAAGTTCAATAAAGAGTTAGCTTGTGATTTCATCTTCTTGAGTCTCTGCTTCAAATAACCATTTAATAACAATATTGTCGGCCTCTTCAAGACCAATTCGCTTGGTACTGGAAAATAATTGTGCCGTAAGTTGTTTGGAGTCGCCTGTACCGTCTGGTAGGGCTGGATCATATTGCTGTAATTGTTTCCGGACCGCTTCAATTGCATGCTTGCATTCACTTTTATTGAGCTTGTCGCACTTACTCAGCAAAACATGGATCGGCTTGCCGGTGGGCACAAACCATTGAATCATTTGCTCGTCTAGGTCGGTAATACCGCGTCTGGAGTCCACAATCAGGACCATGCCTACTAGCTGCTCACGCTCTTGCAAGTAATCACTCAGCAGGGCATTCCAGTGGTATTTGGTCTCGCGATTGACTGCTGCATAGCCATATCCTGGTAAATCCACCAAATAAGCCAAAAGATCGTCTTTAGCAAAAAGGCCAAAGTAATTGATATGTTGGGTGCGCCCAGGCGTTTTACTGGCAAAAGCGAGCCTTTTTTGATTGCACAGCACATTAATTGCGCTAGATTTGCCTGCATTTGAGCGACCAGCAAAGGCCACCTCCCGGAGCGGAGTGGCAGGCAGGCAATGGGTGTCATTGACTGTGGTCGAGAATCGGGCTTGAAAGAGTTTAGACATGTCCAGAAGCTATTGTAAAATCACGCAAAATCATGAAATATCTCATGGTGTTGGGTAAAAGGTTGTAAAAGTAGGGCCCAAACACTTTTAGGAATT
>CANFWB010000083.1 GCA_947450605.1 Burkholderiaceae bacterium | reverse complement strand
TGGCTGAAGCGCCATTGCGTGAGGCTTATCAGATTCGTCAAAAGGGTGCTCGTTCAGACAAACTCAAAGAAACCACCAAAACAGTATTAGCTAAGCTAGCTGAAGAGGGTGATGTTGATGCGGTTGCCGTAAACGACATTCTGTTTGAAATCGAAGCGAAGATTGTTCGTAGCCAGATTTTGAATGGCGAGCCACGTATTGACGGTCGTGACACACGCACTGTTCGTCCGATCGAAATTCGTAATGGCGTATTGCCGCGCACACACGGTTCAGCATTGTTTACTCGTGGTGAAACACAGGCTCTCGTAGTGGCTACTTTAGGTACGGCACGCGATGAGCAGATCATCGATGCGCTCGAAGGTGAGTATCGTGATCGCTTCATGTTCCATTACAACATGCCTCCGTTTGCAACTGGCGAAACTGGCCGTGTAGGTAGCCCTAAGCGTCGTGAAATTGGTCACGGTCGTTTGGCTAAACGCGCATTGATTCCAGTGTTGCCAAGCGCAGAAGACTTTGCATACAGTATTCGTGTTGTTTCAGAAATCACGGAGTCCAATGGTTCTTCATCCATGGCTTCTGTTTGCGGTGGCTGTTTGGCAATGATGGACGCTGGTGTTCCAGTAAAAGCGCACGTTGCTGGTGTAGCTATGGGCTTGATTTTGGATGGCAACCGTTTTGCTGTGTTGACCGATATCTTGGGTGATGAAGATCACTTGGGCGATATGGATTTCAAAGTAGCTGGTACAGCTAACGGTATTACTGCTTTGCAAATGGACATCAAGGTTCAAGGTATTACTAAAGAAATTATGCAAGTTGCATTGGCCCAAGCTAAAGAAGGTCGTTTGCATATTTTGAGCAAGATGCAAGAAGCCATGGGTTCAGTTCGCACTGAATTGTCAGCTCATGCTCCACGTATGGTTTCTTTCAAGATCCATCCAGACAAGATTCGTGAAGTAATCGGCAAAGGTGGCGCAACTATTCAAGCCTTGACTAAAGAAACTGGCTGCAGCATCGATATTAAAGATGACGGTACTGTAACTATTGCTTCGACTTCTGCTGAAGGCATGGCTGAAGCTAAAGCCCGCATCGAAGGCATTACTGCTGAAGCCGAAGTAGGCAAGATCTACGAAGGTCCAGTGGTTAAGTTGCTCGAGTTTGGTGCTTTGGTAAACATTCTTCCAGGTAAAGATGGTCTCTTGCATATCTCTGAAATCTCCAATGAGCGTGTAAAAGAAGTAAAAGATTATTTGGCAGAAGGCCAAGTAGTGCGCGTGAAGTTGTTGGCTGCTGATGAGCGTGGTCGTTTGCGCTTGTCGTTGAAGGCTGCAATGGCTGATGAAGGTGGCACGATTACTCCTTTATTAGCTGGTGCATCTACGCCTGCTGAAGCGCCTGCTGAAGCGGCGCCAGCATCTGATGAAACTGCTTAAGTAAAGTCAGCGAGCGGGAGTCTTCATATGCGCGTAATGGAAATCAAAGAATTTGGTGCACCAGAAATGTTGGTGTCTGCCACTCGTCCTGATCCAGTGGCTCCGGCTGCTGGAACGGGCGAGATTTTGATCAAAGTGATGGCTGCTGGGATCAATCGGCCAGACGTTTTGCAACGCAAGGGTCATTACCCAGTTCCAGCTGGTGCATCTGATATTCCTGGTCTTGAAGTGGCTGGCGTGATCGTTAGCGGTGACTTAGGTCACGCTGACAATCTGTTTGGTCTTAAAGTGGGTGATAAAGTTTGTGCACTGGTGCAGGGTGGTGGTTACGCAGAATTGTGTACCGCTCCCATTGCGCAATGCTTGCCTTACCCAACAGGCTTTACTGATCAAGAGGCTGCGGCTTTGCCAGAAACTTTTTACACCGTGTGGAGCAATGTCTTCATGCGTGGCGAACTCTCTGAAGGTGAAACTTTATTGGTGCAGGGTGGCTCAAGCGGCATCGGAGTTACTGCCATTTTGATTGCTAAAGCTTTGGGTCATCAAGTTTTTGTTACGGCCGGTACGGACGAGAAGTGCGCTGCTTGCATAGCTTTGGGTGCTGACTTGGCAATCAATTACAAGACACAAGATTTTGTCGAAGAAGTGAAAAAGGCTACGGATGGTAAGGGCGTTAATGTCGTGCTCGACATGGTTACCGGCGCTTACGTCCAAAAAGAAATCGATTGCTTGGCTGATGATGGTCGTATCGTGATCATCGCGATTCAGGGTGGGTCAAAGGCGGAGGTAAGTACCAATCAAATTTTGCGTCGTCGTTTAACGATTACCGGATCAACCTTGCGTCCACGCCCAGTGTCATTTAAGAAGCAAATCACACAGCAACTGCATGCACGTATTTGGCCATTGCTTGATGCTGGCAAATTAAAGCCAGTGATTTACAAGACGTTTACTTTGGATCAAGCAGCAGACGCTCATCGTTTGATGGAGTCTTCTGAGCACGTTGGCAAGATTGTTTTAACTCTTTAAGTATTGAGCCAGATTGAATGCGCCCACTCACGGTTATCGGTAATTGGAAAATGAACGGCAGTCTTGCTAGCAATGCGAGCTGGGTTAAGACCGTTTGTCGTGGCATGGAGCAGGGTATGCCTGCAGGTCGCAAGTATGCAGTGTGCGTTCCAACTCCGTATTTGGCGCAGTGTGGTGAATTAATTCGTGACTGCTCTTTGGCCTTTTTAAGTATGGGCGCTCAAGATGTCTCTGCTTATGCTTCTGGAGCTTATACCGGTGAAGTAGCCGCCTCCATGCTGAAAGAGCTAGATTGCACTTATGTGATTGTTGGGCATTCAGAGCGCCGTCAGCACCATCAGGAGGTTGATGAGCAGGTGGCTGAGAAGGCACTTCAAGTGCTCGATAACGGTATGACTCCGGTGATTTGCGTTGGTGAATCTGCGGATGAGCGCAACTCAGGTCGCGAGGTAGAAGTTGTCAGAGCTCAAATTTCAAAGCAAGTAGCCATCTTGCAAGACCGTTTAGCGGATTGCTTGATTGCTTATGAACCCATTTGGGCTATTGGTACCGGTAAGGTTGCTAGCGCTCAAATGGCGCAGGATATCCATCGGGCTATTCGTTTGCAGTTAGCGGAGTTTGATGAGGATGTAGCTTCCCATGTGGGAATTTTGTATGGCGGCAGTGTTAAGCCTGATAATGCCGTTGAACTATTTGCAATGCCAGATATTGATGGTGGATTGATTGGGGGCGCTTCATTGAGCCCGCAGGATTTTCTGGCCATTTGTCAGGCCTAGATTTTTTATTTGGAGATAAGCCATGGAATGGTTTAAGACTTTATTGATTGTTTTGCAGGTCATATCAGCTTTAGCTGTGATCTTGCTTGTATTGCTTCAGCAGGGCAAGGGCGCTGATATGGGTGCTGCATTTGGCTCTGGTTCCTCAGGCAGCCTTTTTGGTGCCAGTGGTTCTGCTAATTTCCTGTCACACACAACTGCTATTTTTGCGGCCGTCTTCTTTGTGTGCACTCTAGGGATTACTTGGATTGGGAATAAGAAGGAAGTGAGTCCTGGTATTTTGTCTGGCACCGTGGCCCCTGTTGTGGCTCCAGCCGCTGAACCTGTTGCCCCAGTTCAGGATCCGACTAAGCCAGCAGTTCCAAAATAAAAAATGGGCTTTAAGTAGCTCCTACCCCTGTTTTTCGGGGTAGTTAGGTGGTGCAATGCAGTAGAATTGACATGTTTTAAAAGATGCCGACGTGGTGAAATTGGTAGACACGCTATCTTGAGGGGGTAGTGGCTTAGGCTGTGCGAGTTCGAGTCTCGCCGTCGGCACCAAATTGTAGGATTTGTAAGGTTTTATGCTGTAAATCAAGGTTTTATGTAGTGGAATAATTGATAATTTGTAGCTTCTTAGGACTTACCAGACGAACGACTCAGGGCCATTTTGAATCTCGCTAATTACTTTCCTGTTCTGCTTTTTATCCTCGTAGGTATTGGGGTTGGTTTAGTGCCCATGTTCCTCGGAAAAAT
>CANFWB010000082.1 GCA_947450605.1 Burkholderiaceae bacterium | reverse complement strand
ATTGTTTGCATGGGATACATTGTTGCCAACCATCGGCTTCTTCCCAGTGACTTGGCAAACTTTTGCCATGACATAACTCCATTAATTGCGAAAAAAGAAGATTGTATCAGTCTCAGACCACTTTGATCTACCCCTATTTCGCTTTAGTGATGGGGATTTAGGGTTTGGGGGCTTAATTTTGGTCAAAATAGATCTATAAGTTAGTATTTACTCTTCTTTTTACTCATTTTTCATAAGGCCTGCATCAGAAAATGAGAAAAAACCACTACCACTCACAATGCAATGATCTAAAAGTGGAATATCAACCAATTGCAAGGCTTTAAAGAGAGTCTTGGTTAATTCTTGGTCGGCAAGACTGGGAAGTGGGTTTCCACTGGGGTGGTTATGGGCCACGATCAGGGCGCTAGCATTCCTGGAAAGGGCTTCCTTGAGGATTTCTCGGGGGTAGACGGCAGTGTGGGTCAGGGAGCCCCTAAAGAGCTCCTGGCACTCAATCAGGTGTAGGCGGGAGTCAAGGTGTAGGCATAGAAACACTTCATGCGGTAGGCGCCCAAATTTGGCTTGCAAGAACTCTCTGACATAGCTGGGCGATGAAAATATGGAGTCCTGAGAAAGTGTCTCCTCAAGGCTGCGCTTTACCAGTTCGTAGGCCGCCTGAATTTGAGACCATTTGGAAATACCCATGCCATGAATCTGGGTGAGTTCCTCAGGGGTGCAGGATAGTAGGCGCGGTAAATTGCCGAAATGGTGAAGAAGGTCTTCTGCCAAGGCCACGGCGGTTTTTCCTTTGACGCCAACCCGCAAGAAGATGGCCAGCAATTCTGCATCGCTGAGGGCGCCTGCCCCTAGGGCGCGCAGCTTTTCACGGGGCTGATCCATTTTGGGCCATGCGGTAATGGGTGAGTGCACGCTGGTGTCAGGCCTAGATACAATTACCTTATGACTAAGCTTACGGTTTTGCCTAATTCCTTCTTGACCCTCAACTATCGGCTGACTTTGCCCAGTGGGGAGGATTACATCAATACTTTTATCGATCGCCCTGCGACGGTGATGATGGGTTCTGGACAATTTGCGCCTTGTTTTGAAAAAGTGTTGATTGGATTGGGTGTTGGTGAAAAGAAAAGCGCGGTATTGCCGCCCGAAGACAGTTTTGGCGAGCGTAAAGAAGAATTAATTCAGTGGGTTTCTTTGGGTGCGCTCAAAGAGGGGCGCGATGATGATGTGGAATTTAATCCAGGTGATGTGATTGAATTTAATGCGCCCGGTGGCGCCCAATACGCTGGCGTGTTGCAATCGATCAATGAAGAAGGTGCCTGGTTTGATTTCAATCACCCGCTTGCTGGAAGGCCAGTGACTTTCGAAGCTGAAATCGTGGCAATTCTCTAACTGATGGGAAATCAAGTGAGCATGCAAGACTCCGCAGAAATATTGATGGCGCAACCCCGTGGTTTTTGCGCGGGCGTAGATCGGGCAATCAATATTGTGAATGAAGCGCTGATACGTTTTGGTGCGCCCATTTATGTGCGCCATGAGATTGTTCACAATGCTTACGTCGTGAATGGTTTGCGTGAGAAGGGTGCAGTATTTGTGGATGAGTTGCATGAGGTACCTAAGGGCGGAATCGTGGTCTTCAGTGCACATGGCGTTTCTCAAGAGGTTCGTAGAGATGCTGAGGCGCGCGGCCTGCAGGTGTATGACGCTACTTGCCCATTGGTTACAAAGGTTCATCTTGAGGTTGTCAAGATGTGTAAGGATGGTTTCACAGTCTTGATGATTGGCCATGCGGGACACCCCGAGGTCGAAGGTACGATGGGGCAGGTTAAAGAAGGTGTTTATTTGATTGAAAAAGTAGCTGATGTCGCCGACCTGCTTTTTGCTGAGAATGAAAAAATGGCTTTTGTTACGCAAACCACACTCTCCGTAGATGAGACCAAAGAAATCGTCGATGCCTTAACTCAGAAATTCCCAAATATTGTTCAGCCTCGCAAGCAAGATATTTGCTACGCCACACAAAATCGCCAAGACGCCGTGAAATTCATGGCACCCCAAGTGGAGGTGGTTATTGTGGTGGGAAGTGCGGCTAGCTCGAACTCGAATCGCTTGCGTGAATTGGCTGAAAAGCTGGGTGTACCTGCCTACATGGTGGATGCGCCTGAGCAGTTGCAGGCAGAATGGTTTGTTGGTAAGAAACGGGTTGGGCTTACAGCAGGTGCTTCAGCTCCTGAGAGTCTTGCGCAATCGATTGTCAGCAAGATTCAAGAATTTGGTCCGCGCAATATTCGAGCTTTAGATGGCATTGTTGAGGATGTCACCTTTTCGCTACCAAAGAATTTAGTTGGCTAGCAATTCATGGGTCGCCAAGCGGCTTGACTCATGTCACAAAAAATAAAGGGGCTCAAGGCCCCTTTATTGCATTCCCTCTTGACCTGCCTAGGCAACTTGCTTGAGTAGCTCTCTCAAGATATTGCACATCTGACGGATTTCATCTTCACTCACATTGAGTGCCGGCATAAAGCGCAACAGATTCGGTCTTGGTGAATTAATCAGCAAGCCTTCTGGACTGCGATCGCGCGCCAGTTCAACTAATTTTCCGCCAATGTCGCTACTGAGCATGAGGGCGCGTAACAAACCTTCTCCACGTTCGCCATCCAAATTAAATTCTGCGGAGATGGAGAGCAATTCCTTGCTAAGCAACTCGCCTTTTGCACGAACCGACTCCAAGAAGTCTGGTGCCAAGAGCTGTTCGATCACGCTGATACCCACTGCAGTCATGAGCGGATTGCCGTTATAGGTTCCACCCTGATCGCCTGGTACAAAGCAGGCAACGGCATCGCTTGCCATCAGTGCGGCTAGTGGAACGCCACCACCAATGCCCTTGCCCAGGGTCATGATATCCGGCTCAATGCCGTAATGCTGGTATGCAAAAAGCTTACCAGTTCGACCACAGCCAGCTTGCACTTCATCCACGATCAACAGAATATTGTTTTCTTTTGTGAATTGACGCAGGCTTTGCATAAATTCTTTAGTGACCGGGATCACGCCACCCTCGCCTTGAACGGGTTCGAGCATTATGGCAACGGTTTTATCTGTAACAAGCTTTTTGACCGACTCTAAGTCATTCAAGTCTGCTTTTGGAAAGCCGGGTACTTGTGGGGCAAACATCGTATCCCACCCTGGCTTACCAGAGGCGCTCATCGTGGCTAAGGTACGACCATGAAAGCTGTGATCAAAGGTGATGATTTCAAAGGCGCCAGATTTATTGAGTTGACCCCATTTGCGCGCTAGTTTAATTGCACCTTCATTAGCCTCTGCTCCGCTATTAGCAAAGAAGACTTTATTGAAACAACTATTGTCTGTGAGCAAGTTCGATAAACGAATCATCGGCTCGTTATAAAAAGCAGGGCTTGGATTAATCAGCTTCTTCGCTTGTACATTGAGTGCTTCAATCATCCCTGGATTGCTATGCCCTAGGCAGTTCACTGCCCAGCCTTGCAAAAAATCCAAGTAGCGTTTGCCATTGTTATCTGTCAGCCACGAACCTTTACCCTCGACCATCACAACTTCTGGTCGTGGGGTAATAAACATCACTGAGTGAGCATCTACAGATTGGGCTGGCTTATTCATATTGTTTGCTTGGTGAGATCAATGTGGTTTCTATTATCGCGCTTAGTAACTGAGTTCGTAACTGACTCAGTTGCTTACAAGGTCAGCTGCGCTCGTAAAGGAGTCTGCATAGAATTCTTCCTCAGGCAGATGACATTCAGATGAAAAGTCCTGCCGAGCTGCATTGACCATGACGGGGGCGCCACAGGCATAAACCTGAAAGGCTGACATATCAGGGTGGTCGGCAATCACTGCTTGATGAACAAAACCATCTCTTCCTACCCATTGATCTTCTGGTAAGGCATTCGAAATCACCGGGATGTAGGTAAAGTCAGGGATGTCCTTTGCCCAGCTTTGGCAGAGCGTATTAAGGTAAAGATCGCTAGGGCGACGTCCACCCCAATACAGGTGGATGGGGCGCTGGATCTTCTTGATTTGCATTTGTTCCACAATGGACTTGATCGGCGCAAATCCGGTGCCCGCAGCAACAAAAATGATCGGTTTCTTGGAATCTTCCCTTAAGAAAAAGCTACCCAATGGCCCCTCAAAACGCAGAATATCTTTCTCTTTCAGCGCAGGCTGTTTCGCCCCAAAGACAAAATCGGTAAATAGCCCCCCCGGCAAATGACGTAAATGCAACTCGAGAGGACCATCTTGATCGGGTGCGTTTGCAATGGAGTAGGCGCGGCGCTGTCCATCTTTCAGCAGAAATTCTAAATACTGACCGGCTAGAAATTGAAAGCGCTCGGTTGCCGGAAGCTGTAGCTTAAGAATTGCCACACCTTCACTCGGTTTAGAAATCGAATTCACGCGGCAGGGCACTTTACGGATGGCGATGTCGCTGGCCCCTTGAACTTCGCGAGCTTCTATGAGGAGATCCGATTTGGGGTGTGCGCAGCAAAATAAAGTACCTCCAGAGGCCTCATCAGACGGGCTGAGGGCAGTGAGACTATGTTGACCATGCTCTACCTGACCCTCCAGAATTTTGCCTTTACAGGATCCGCAGGCACCATTTTTACAGCCGTAGGGGAGCGTAATACCTTGCTGTAAGGCTGCCTCTAAGAGGGTCTCATCCTTTTGGACGGTAAATTGTTTGCCGCTCGCTTTGAGCGTGACTTGGTAAGACACTCTCATTCCTTTCAATAAATCGTTACGATGTGACCTATGCAATCTTTTGGTAAATCTCGAATCCTGAT
>CANFWB010000081.1 GCA_947450605.1 Burkholderiaceae bacterium | reverse complement strand
AGAATTCAATGCAAATTCAGCTTTGGCTTTTGAGATCTCAGCGTCGTCAGCAATTGCTGCGATTAGTTCTGCTTTGTTCAAGTGAAGCTCCTTATAGATATTGATGTCAGCGCACCTTGCGCTTACATGATTTTAACCACAAAAAATTATAAAAATAAAGCTGCGTTACAGCAATTTTATGAATTGCCTCTTTTTTACTCTTCTAAAACTGTAACGTCCGACACAAAATACTCGGTATCGCCAAAACAGCTTGTAGGCAACCCAATATGCTGGTCATATTTAAGGGCAACTTTTTTACCTAAATTGGCATTGATTTTTTGCGCCACAGCATCTTCGCGAACCGTAAAAAGGAACTTTTCTGACATGGTTCCGGGCATGGAAACCATTGCTAACTCCCCCTCCCAGGTTTTGCAAATGTATCCACGGTTGGAAAACTTCTGGACATAACCAGCTCGCTCACCGCTGCCGTAGCTCCAATTGAACATAATCCAGGTGTATACCGCCAAGCCAGCTAAGCCAATCAATATCAGACTGACAAGCCATTTTATGAATCTATTCATGTGATTTCCCTTAACAAATCATCCTTGCAACCCACATTGGACGCATTACCTGTGGCCTGTTTTGACTCCAATTCATATTTGAGCATAATCATTACAAAAATAGGGGTGAAATCACCCTCTATCCAAATTAAAATATGAGTGTTAACGCTAATCGGTAAACTCCATGGAACTACGTCACGTCATCTTTGTAATCTTTGTTATCTCGGCTGTTTATGTCTACTTAAGAGGTAAGGTGCGATTTGGCGTTGTGCGCTCACTCACAGACTATCAAGTTCTTTTGGCGCCGATTAATTGTCTGCTCTATTTATTCTCCAAAACCAAGGCGGGGGCATTTATTCCCGTTGCGGACTTCCCCGAAATGAAACCGCTCCAAGATAACTGGCACATCATCCGAGATGAAGCGCTCGCCTTAAATGCAGATGGCGCTATAGCAGCGGCCACCGGATATAACGATATTGGGTTTAATTCCTTTTTTCGGACGGGCTGGAAACGCTTTCACCTCTATTGGTATGGCAAAGAAATGCCTTCGGCACAACTGAATTGCCCCAAAACTGTTGCAATTCTAAAATCGATTCCCTCGATCAAGGCGGCCATGTTTGCCTCCTTGCCGCCTGGAGCAACACTAGTTCGCCACCGCGACCCTTATGCGGGCTCCTTACGTTATCACATTGGTCTAGTTACGCCCAATGACCCCAAATGCTTTATTGATGTAGATGGTGAGCGTTACCACTGGAAGGATGGCGAAGCGGTGATGTTTGATGAAACCTATATTCACTATGCTGCCAATGAAACAGATCGCCAACGCATCGTCTTATTTTGCGACGTAGAACGCCCGGTTTACACTAAATTGGTGCAATTATTAAATCGCTGGTTTGGGCGTTACGTCATGAGTGCCGCCTCCTCCCAGAACGTCGAAGGGGAGAAGGTGGGATTTGTAAATATTCTCTTTAAATATTTTTATCACCTCAGGGCTCAGGCTAAAAAGCTCAAATCAAAACATCGTAGCGTGTACTACATCGGCAAATGGGTTTTGATTTTAGGTATTTTGTGGGCCATATTTTGGTAGGCGCTAGGGGCTGAGCGCTTCAATAATTTGCTCCGGGGTAATTGAGCCCCAGATTTCTACCCTTTTGATACGGCTATTTTGACCAGATAAGAACTGAATTTGTTTTTGCGGCACCTTTAGGCGCTTAGAAAGCCAGGACAACAGCATCTCATTTGCCTTATTTTCTAGGGCAGGGGCCTGCAGAGATATCTTGAGGCAGCCATCATGCAGTCCGACCACCTTGGTTAGCTTTGCGCCCGGCTGGCAATGTAAATTCAGGGTAATGCCGGTGGGGGTTTGTTTTAACCAAATGGGCATCATCAAAGTACTTTAAACTCAAATCATGATTATGAAGAACTCTAGCGCCTTAGACCAGTTATTTGCCAATAATCGCGAGTGGGCTGAAGCCAAGATCGCCAAAGATGCTGATTTTTTTAAGCGCCTGGTTTCTCAGCAAGCGCCAGAATATCTTTGGATTGGCTGCTCAGATAGTCGCGTGCCCGCAAACGAAATTGTGAACTTGCTTCCAGGCGAACTATTTGTTCATCGCAACGTAGCCAACGTTGTTGTTCATACTGACTTAAATTGTTTGTCTGTTATTCAGTTTGCGATTGACCTATTAAAGGTAAAGCATATTTTGGTGGTCGGTCACTACGGTTGTTCTGGTGTGCATGCAGCCCTCACAGACAGACGCATAGGCCTTGCTGATAATTGGTTGCGCCACGTCAAAGATGTCCATCAAAAACATGAACGCTATCTTGGCGAAGTGATTCCTACCCCAAAGCGCCAAGATCGCTTATGCGAACTCAACGTCATTGAGCAAGTTGTCAACGTTTGTGAAACCACTATCGTGCAAGATGCTTGGGCGAGAGGCCAGGATCTGACTGTTCATGGCTGGGCCTATCGCCTTGAGACCGGCCTGGTAAATGATTTGGGTATGTCTACCAGCTCCTCCGATGAAATGCATCTTCGTTATGCCAAATCCCTATCTCGCTACGACGCCGAATAAATTTAGCCTTGTTTAAAAACTTTTCGAACTACTCTGGGGTTGCTCTCCTCAGATTTCTGGCAGCACTTCCTTACAAAACTTTAGTGTCGCTGGGATATGGCTTGGGCTACCTGGCGTCACACATCCCCAATGATCGCAATCGCGTAGTTCAGAAAAATCTAGAGCTCTGCTTTCCGGAGCTGAGCCCACAAGAAATTGATCAACTCAGAAAACAACATTGGCGACTACTAGGTCGTAGTCTTGTGGAGAAAAGTATTATTTGGCTTGGCAGCAAAAAACAGCTCAGCAGCATGATCGAAGTTCACTCTGAAGTTGACCTAGCTGACAGAAAGCCTCGTATTTTAGTAAACATGCACTTCATCGGCATTGAAGGCAGCATTATTTTGAGTGCACTGGCAAAAGATAAGGGTTGGCCCCGCACCTCTGGATTTTTTCAAAGAATGAAAAGTCCCTTCTTCAACCAAAAAATTGTTGAGTGGCGTAATCGCTTTGGCGGAAACTCGATTGATCGACAAGGCAATTCGATTGCGCTCATTCGAGAAATCCGTAAGGGCAGCTTCATCATCATTGCGCCCGATATTGATTTGGGCCTGAAGGACTCCACCTTTGTTCCCTTCTTCAATATTCCAACCAACACGATCACGGCCGTATCGCGACTTGCCAAAATCACGGGTGCGCAAGTCTGCATGATGATCACGACACTCAAAAAAAATGAGGCAGGGTATATCTGCTCCATTAGTAAGCCCCTAGAGAATTTTCCGACCGAGAATCCTGAGGCAGATACCGCACGGCTAAATCAGATTTTTGAACAAGAAATACGTCTCAGGCCTGCCGAATACTATTGGGTGCACAAGCGCTTTAAAAACAGGCCCTTTAACGAAGCAAGCCCTTATTAGCCCTTCTGCTAGAGAGACTTTTGTCCTATCATTAAAGGATGACTGAGCGTATTGGGCTATTTGCCGATCTACATAGTAATTTAGAAGCTTTTGATGCCTGCATGGAGCATGCTAAAGAGCTTGGTGTCACCCGTATGGTTTTTTTGGGAGACATTGTTGGCTATAACGCTGACCCTGGTGCAGTGATTGATCGCATTGGCGAAATGGTTGCCAACAAGAAAGCAATTGCAGTACTAGGCAATCATGATCAAGCTGTATTTGAAGACCATAGCAAGCAACTGAATGCGAATGCAAACGCAGCAATCGAGTGGACCAAAAGTCAGTTGAACTCTACCCAAGTACAGTTTCTAAAAGATTTGCCACTCATGATCCAAGAAGAGATGATGTGCTTTGTTCATGCCTCAGCCCACAACCCTGCCGACTGGAATTACATCACTGACAGTATGAGCGCCTGGCATTGCGTTCAGAGCTCAGGCAAGACATACAATTTTGTTGGCCATGCCCATGAACAAGCACTCTTTTATCAAAGTGCAGTCGGCAAGCTGATTCGTTTTGCCCCACATCCTGGCGATGAAGTTCCGGTGATGCGACATCGCCAATGGGTGGGGGTGGTGGGCTCCCTTGGTCAGCCGCGAGATGGGAATCCTGAAGCCTGCTTCGCAGTATTTGAGCCAGAGTTAGAAGTGCTGACCTTTCACCGCACTGCCTACGATCAATTCACCGCGGCAGATAAAGTGCGTCGCGCTGGGCTACCAGAAGAGCTTGCCAACCGCCTCATCACGGGCAAATAATTTCCCTATGCCGATTAATAATGACATCGAAGCAGTTGATGATATTTTTCAAGATGGCAAAGTAGTGGATGGATTTATTTTGGGCACAGAGGTTCATCGTGGCGGCATGGCCAGCCTATACTCCGCGACCAAAGAAGGCATTGATGTGCCTATTCTCCTCAAGATTCCGAGGGTCGGCCGCGATCAGCCCGTTGAAAGTCTGATTGGATTTGAAACTGAACTGACTATTCTGCGCTCCCTTAAGAGCCCTTATGTTCCAAAATATCTTGGCTCCGGCAATATGGCTACGCGCCCCTATATTGCAATGGAACGTGTTGCAGGGCGACCACTTGAAGACTTCATCAAAGAGGGCAAAGTTTTTACAATTGATGAAGTAGTGCGGATTGGCGCTGACTTAGCACAGGCGGTGCAATCACTACATGCACAAGATGCAATTCATTTAGATATCAAGCCAGAAAATATTCTGATTGATGATCAAGGCAAGCTCACCTTGATTGATTTTGGCCTGTCACATCATGCACGCTTTCCTGATTTACTGGCAGAAGAAATGCGTAAAGGCATTGGTTCTGCGCCCTATATCTCACCAGAGCAAATCACCGGCATTCGTTCAGACTATCGTAGTGATATTTTCTCTATCGGCGTCATCCTGTATGAATTGCTGACAGGGGAACTGCCATTTGGCAATCCACAGACCATGAGCGGCTTGCGCAAAAGGATGTGGGCACAAGCATTTCCCCCTCGCGCCATCCGTAAAGAAATTCCTCGTTGGCTACAAGAGATTGTTTTGCGCTGT
>CANFWB010000080.1 GCA_947450605.1 Burkholderiaceae bacterium | reverse complement strand
GGTTCACTGGGCATTCCATTTATCTACAAGTCCTCCTTCGATAAAGCCAATCGCTCTTCAGGAACATCCTTTAGGGGCTTAGGAATGGAGAGGGGTCTTGAGATTCTGGCTCGTGTGAAACGTGAAATTGGGGTGCCGATCTTGACGGATATCCACGACATCAGTGAAATTGAGCCCGTCTCAAAAGTGGTCGATGTACTTCAGACACCAGCCTTTTTGTGCAGGCAAACGGATTTTATTAGAGCTTGCGCACAAAGTGGCAAACCGGTCAATTTCAAGAAGGGGCAATTTTTATCCCCCCATGAAATGCTTAATGTGATTGAGAAGGCTCGTGCTGCAGCCTTAGAGGCCAAGCTCCCAGATCAGTTTATGGTTTGCGAGCGTGGGGCTTCATTTGGTTACAACAATTTAGTTTCAGATATGCGTAGCTTGGCAATCTTGCGCGAAGCCAATGCCCCGGTTGTTTTCGATGCAACCCATTCTGTACAACTTCCTGGTGGCCAAGGTAATGCAAGTGGTGGACAACGCGAATTTGTTCCTGTACTAGCTCGCGCTGCGGTTGCTGTAGGTATCAGCGGCTTATTTATGGAAACACACCCAGATCCCGCTAAAGCGCTATCTGATGGGCCTAATGCGGTACCACTCAACCGCATGAAAGAATTGCTTGAGTCTTTGGTGGCAATTGATTCTGTTGTTAAAAAACCAGGTTTATTTTTAGAAGATAGTTTTAAGTAGTACCCCAAATTCATTTTATTTAGGAGAAGGTGCATGAGCGCCATTGTTGACATCATCGGTAGAGAAGTTTTGGATTCACGCGGCAACCCGACGGTTGAGTGCGATGTCCTATTGGAGTCCGGCGTAATGGGGCGAGCTGCTGTGCCGTCTGGCGCATCAACCGGCTCACGTGAAGCGATTGAGCTTCGTGACGGTGATAAAGCCCGTTACCTAGGTAAAGGCGTTCTTAAGGCAGTACAGAACATCAATATCGAAATTGCAGAATCTATCTTGGGTCTCGACGCAAGCGAACAAGCCTTCCTGGACCATACCTTAATCGAATTAGACGGCACACATAACAAAGCGCGTTTAGGCGCTAATGCAACCCTTGCTGTTTCTATGGCTGTAGCACGCGCTGCTGCTGAAGAAGCGGGTCTTCCTTTGTATCGCTACTTTGGTGGATCTGGTGGCATGCAGTTACCAGTTCCAATGATGAATATCGTGAACGGTGGTGCACACGCTAATAACAGTTTGGATATTCAAGAGTTCATGGTGATGCCAGTAGGGGCGCAAAGCTTCCGCGAAGCATTGCGTTGTGGTGCCGAGATCTTTCATGAGCTGAAGAAAATTTTAGGCGCCCAAGGAATGCCAACAACTGTGGGTGATGAAGGTGGCTTTGCCCCTAATTTCAAGAGCAACCAAGAGTGCTTGCAGACCATCATGAAGGCAATTGAGGGCGCTGGATACCAGGCTGGCGAAGATGTCTTATTGGCCTTGGATTGCGCCGCTAGTGAATTCTATCAAGATGGTAAATATCATTTGTCCGGCGAAGGTTTGCAGCTGACTTCAAGTGAGTTCTCAGACTACCTTGGCAATTTGGCTGACCAGTTCCCAATCGTATCGATTGAAGATGGTATGCATGAGAGTGACTGGGATGGATGGGCTGATATCACCCAGAAATTAGGCAAGAAAATACAACTCGTTGGTGATGATCTGTTTGTGACCAACACCCGCATACTCAAAGAAGGAATCGAGAAGGGCATCGCTAACTCCATTCTGATTAAGATTAATCAAATCGGTACACTGACAGAAACCTTCGCTGCTATTGAAATGGCTAAGCGCGCCAACTATACGGCCGTGATTTCTCATCGCTCAGGCGAAACTGAAGACAGCACTATTGCAGACATTGCGGTTGGGACTAACGCAGGTCAAATTAAAACAGGATCATTGTCACGATCTGATCGCATTGCGAAGTACAACCAATTACTACGCATTGAAGAAGACTTAGGTGATGTTGCCACTTATCCCGGCAAGTCTGTTTTCTATAACTTAAAGCGTTAATAGACAGCAAGCTCATAGCCTATGCGTCTGGTCATCTATTCCATGCTGTTATTGCTAATAGCGATACAGTACCCGCTCTGGTTGGGCAAGGGTGGCTGGCTAAAGGTCTATGAGATGGAAAAGCAAGTTGAGTTGCAGCAGGCTAAAAATAGCCTGCTCAACTTACGTAATGCCAAGTTAACTGGTGATGTAAAAGATTTAAAAGAGGGTACCCGCGCAATTGAAGAGCGTGCCCGGGTTGAGCATGGCATGCTCAAAGAAGGCGAATTCTTTGTCCAGATTTTGCCAGCCGAAAAATCAGCAGCCATTACCGCTGATGGCGTAAAGCCAGTAATCACAAAGCAGTAATCAATGCCCGCTTGATGGTGGCCTTGTAGCATCTGCCAATAGATCCGTTTTAAAAACCTGCCTGCAATCCACCGCATCAAAACGGTAGGCTTTTAAACAAAAGTCGCATTCTGTCTCAACGGCGCCTTGCTCAGCAAGAATACTTTCAACCTCTTGCTCGCCGAGCATTCTGAGAACATCGGCAACCTTAGCGCGTGAGCAACGGCATGAAAAATGAACGGGGCGCGGTGGAAAACTGCGTACACCATTTTCAGTAGATTCCTCCAGGAAGAGGCGGCGCAAGATGGTTTGTGGGGGAAGGGTTAGCAATTCCTCATTGGTGATGGTTTCACCAAGAGTCTGAATTCTTGACCAGCCTTCGGCCGCAAGTTGAGGGTCAAGATGGGCATGCCCTCCAGAATCCGGCAAACGTTGCAAAAGTAACCCACCTACGTGGGTGTCGCTTGATGCCAACCAAATACGGGTGTCCAGTTGTTCGGAGTTTTGCATATAAAGAGCGATGGCCTCAGCGGCGCTGGTAACGGGCTTGATCACCGTGCCACGATGCTCTTGGAGGGCCACAATCCCTTGATAAGGAGGTTGCCCTGGCTGACGGTCAGATGGGTCAAGAGTAATGACGAGACGGCCTGTATTGTCTGCGTCCAATAACTCGCCTAACGTTGCATCTGGGTTGATCGTGGATGCATCCACTGATAACTTCACAGTTGCCCGCATCGTGAGATCGGATTTGCATTCAACCACCAAAAGTTGAATAGGGCCCTTGCTTTGGGCCTGAATAATCAAGGTTCCATCAAACTTCAGGTTGGCACTTAAAAGGGTGGCTGCCCCAACAAAGTCACCCAGTATTCGCCTGACTACGGGCGGATCGTTGCGACGTTCCAAAACAGCCTGCCAGGCGCTGCTAATCGAGACAATTTCCCCGCGGACTGGGGCGCCATCACACATAAATACAAGTAATTCGTTCATATGTGAAAGTATCCACTTTTTTGAGCATTAGGGTGCTATTTGGCAAAATTCCAGGCCAACCTGAGATAATGTCATTTATGCATATACGTACACGTTTCGCCCCTAGTCCCACGGGCTTTATTCATTTGGGCAACCTCCGCAGCGCTTTGTATCCATGGGCATTTGCCCGTCATAACAAAGGCGACTTCATTTTAAGAATTGAAGATACGGATCTGGAACGCTCCACCCAGGAAGCGGTAGACGTCATTATTGAAGGTATGGCTTGGCTTGGCCTGGATTTAGATGAAGGGCCAATCTACCAAATGCAGCGGATTGATCGTTATCGTGAAGTCGTAAAGCAAATGTTAGATTCCGGGTTAGCTTACCCCTGCTACATGAGCGAGGAGGAGCTAAATAAGCTACGCGATCAACAGATGGCCAATAAAGAAAAGCCTCGCTACAACGGCTTATGGCGACCCGAGCCAGGAAAAACACTTCCAGCCATACCTGAAGGTGTTTTGCCGGTAATTCGCTTTAAGAACCCAATTGGCGGGTCTGTCATTTGGGAGGATGCAGTCAAAGGCAAAATTGAAATTAGCAATGATGAGTTAGATGACTTGGTAATTGCTCGTCCTGATGGCACCCCAACATATAACTTTTGCGTTGTGGTTGATGATCACGACATGAATATCAGTCATGTCATTCGTGGTGATGACCATGTAAACAATACGCCAAGGCAAATCAACATCATGAAGGCGCTTGGTGGAACAATGCCGGTATATGCCCATCTACCAACTGTCCTCAATGATTCTGGTGAAAAGATGAGTAAACGTAATGGCGCAATGAGTGTGCGCGATTACCAAAAAGCAGGGTACCTACCTGAGGCAATATTGAATTACTTAGCAAGACTAGGTTGGTCTCATGGCGACGCCGAGATATTTACTAAAGAGCAATTTGTAAACTGGTTTGACTTAGATAGTCTCGGAAGGTCTCCAGCACAACACAATCCTGAAAAATTACTTTGGTTGAATCATCAATATATTCAGAATACGGATTCTGTACTGCTTGCTGAAGCAACTAAACCATTTGCACACGAGTTGGGGATTGATACAGAGAGGGGCCCTAGCTTTGTTGAGGTAGTTTCTCTTCTAAAAGATCGTGCCAATACCTTAATTGAAATCGCAGAAGGGGCGAAGCTGTTTTATTTGCCGGCCCCCAGCCATAGTGCAGAACAAATTGCAGCAAACATTCCCCGGGAAATTGTTCCAGCCTTGCAAGATTTGATTGGGGCCATAAAAAATGCTGAGCATACGAAAGCGGCTTATGGCGCAGCTTTTAAAGAAGTATTAACTAAGCATCAGATCAAAATGCCTGCCTTAGCCATGCCTGTTCGTTACGCTTTATTTTCCACCACCCAGACCCCAGCGATTGATTCTGTCTTAGTTGTTTTAGGTAAGGATGAGGCTATTAAACGGCTTTCCAAGGTCGTCTAAACAAGTAGTTGCGCTCTGATACAAAAATAGGATAAAATCTTGGATTGTTTTGAGTGTCTTGTAGTTGCATTGCGAGATTACGGGGGTATAGCTCAGCTGGGAGAGCGCTTGCATGGCATGCAAGAGGTCAGCGGTTCGATCCCGCTTATCTCCACCAAGCATTTAAAATAGCAGTATTAGTTTTTTAGTAGTAGTCCAGGTCCCCATCGTCTAGAGGCCTAGGACATCACCCTTTCACGGTGAGTACGGGGGTTCGAATCCCCCTGGGGACGCCAGATATTTTGGCTAGTTG
>CANFWB010000079.1 GCA_947450605.1 Burkholderiaceae bacterium | reverse complement strand
TCGCACTGAAGGCGGCCCAAATGGCAAAAAAACCATTTTGGCAGTTGGAAAAGAAGCAAAAGCGATGTTGGGTCGTGTTCCTGGAAATATTGAGGCCATTCGCCCCATGAAAGACGGCGTCATTGCCGATTTCACGATTACCGAGCAAATGCTCAAGCAATTTATCAAAATGGTTCACGAGAGCAAGCTATTGAAGCCAAGCCCGCGGATCATCATTTGCGTGCCTTGTGGCTCTACCCAAGTTGAGCGCCGCGCCATTCGGGAATCCGCATTAGGTGCAGGCGCATCACAGGTATTTTTGATTGAAGAGCCCATGGCCGCAGCAATTGGTGCTGGCCTGCCAGTTTCTGAAGCAGCCGGTTCTATGGTCGTTGACATCGGCGGCGGCACAACTGAAGTTGGCGTGATGTCATTGGGCGGCATGGTTTACAAAGGCTCCGTTCGTGTTGGTGGCGATAAGTTTGATGAAGCGATCACGAATTACATCCGTCGCAACTACGGCATGTTGATCGGCGAACAAACTGCTGAGTTGATCAAGAAAACCATTGGCTCTGCATTCCCAGGCCAAGAAGTGCGCGAGATGGAAGTAAAGGGTCGCAATCTTTCCGAAGGTATCCCACGTAGCTTCACTGTGACAAGCAATGAAGTACTGGAAGCCTTGACTGATCCATTAAATCAAATCGTGACTGCAGTAAAAGCTGCTTTGGAGCAAATTCCTCCTGAGCTCGCATCCGATATCGCTGAGCGCGGCATGATGTTGACCGGTGGTGGCGCATTGTTGCGTGACCTCGATCGCTTGCTGCTCGAAGAAACCGGCCTACCTATTCATGTTGCAGAGGATCCCCTCACTTGCGTCGCTCGTGGTTGCGGCATTGCCTTAGAGCGCATGGACAAGTTGGGCGGCGTGTTCTCGCACGAATAAGAAACTCACGTATCGACCAGGGCCTTGCAACATAGCGCTCCTCCACTTTTCAGACAAGGCGTTCCGGCTTTAGTCAAACTGATTGTCTGCCTCTCGATCAGCATCGCATTGATGTTGATCGATTTTCGCTATAAGGCACTGGATCCGATTCGCAACAACGTCAACTGGCTATTGCGTCCATTGGAGTACGTGGTGATGATGCCGCGTAATGCGTATGAAGCAACATCAGAATATTTCACAACACGCGGAACACTCGATAAAGAAAATCAAGAAATGAAAGTGCGCCAAGCGGAACTTTCTTTGCTTGCCAATCAATCTGAGTTTCTTCTTGTAGAAAATCAAAACCTGCGTCAGCTCATGGACTTGCAAAAGCACGTGCCATTTAAAACATTGCCGGTAGAGATTTTATTTAATCCGCCCAACCCGATTTCTCAGCGCATTGTGATCAATCGCGGAAGCGATGATGGGCTCAAGCTAGGCAATCCGATTGCAAACGACTCCGGCATCTTGGGTCAAGTAGTGCGCATCTACGATCATTCTGCAGAAGTATCGTTACTAGAAGATCGTGACTTTGCGGTGCCCGTCCAAGTGGCACGCAACGGCTTGAGGGCGGCGGTGTTCGGTGCGGGGCGCGGTAACCCTTTAGAGCTTCGCTACCTTCCCGTAGCCAGCGACTTAGAAGTAGGTGATGTGCTCATTACCTCTGGCATTGATGGTGTTTATCCTCCAGGCTTTGCGGTTGCGGTGATTAGTCGCATTGAACGCAACGCCGATAAAAACTCCTCGAATGTATTTTGCGTGCCGGTTGCGCCAGTGAACCGCTATCGCCAAGCTTTGGCCTTGCTATACGACCCGCAATGGGACGCAAAGGCGTCTACCGCAACCAGCAAGGTTGGTGCGCCACCAACCAATACTCCAGGCCGTCGCCAAACTCGTGCGCGAGGTATGCAATGATTGATTTTCAAAGCGGCTATATCCTTCGCCCAGTCAATCCGATCTTTATTTATTTCAGCTTATTTTGTGCGCTGCTGTTAAATCTCTTGCCTATTGGTAATTACGGCTGGGTACCAGACTGGTTAATTATTTGCATTGTGTTTTGGAATATCCATCAGCATCGCTATGTGGGCGTGATCATCGCATTTACTCTGGGCTTGTTAATGGATGTTCACAACTCAGACTTATTGGGTCTACATGCCTTTAGCTACTCATTGGTTGCGTTTCTTGCCATTTCTTGGCACCGCCGAATTATTGCTTTATCGGTTCTGACGCAGGCCCTCCATCTTTTACCAATCTTCTTGTTAGTTTCGCTATTCCCGCTGTTGGCACATTGGCTATTAAGTGGCGAAATTTATTGGTGGGCATTGACTGGCGCCATTCAAGCGCTGATCGAAGCATTATTGTGGCCCTTGGCAACAAGCATCTTGCTGTCCCCCCAACGTCGCCCAATTGACGTTGATCACAACCGCCCCATTTAAAGAGCAGTATGGTTTCATTTAAAAAACCAGATCTCGACTCATTTCAAGAGCGTGTTCATATTGCGACTTTGTTTGTCACCTTCTGCTTCCTATTGTTGGTAACGCGCTTGGTATGGCTACAACTGGTGAGCCATGGCAAATATGCACTCCTTGCTGAAAATAATCGCATTGCCCTAGTGCCAGCACCGGCAAACCGAGGCCTCCTGATAGACCGCAACGGCATTGTGATTGGCAGAAACTACTCCGCATTGACCTTGGATGTGAATGCGGAGGAGGTGAAGGGCAATGTCGATGAGCTTATCGATGAGCTGTCCCAGATTGTCTTAATTTCCCCAAGAGATCGTCGCAATTTCAAGCGCTCCCTCGAAGATTCTCGAAAAATGGGGACATTCCCCCTCAGATCAATGCTCACTGAGGCTGAAACAGCCCGATTTATGGCCAATCGCTATCGGTTCCCTGGGGTAGAGATTCGCGCTCGGAGCTTTCGCGAGTACCCCTACAACGAGCTAGCGTCACATTTAATTGGCTATATCGGACGTGTTTCTCAACGTGACAAGGAGAAAATGCAGGCGGAAATTGAGGGCTCCAAAGTAGATGATCCCGATGCATTGCAGGCCTCATTTTTGCCAGGCATTCAGTATGTTGGCAAGATTGGCCTAGAGCAAAGTTATGAAACGGTTCTACGCGGCGTGCCAGGATACGATCAAGTAGAAATCACTGCAGGCGGAAAACCTGTGCGCACACTTTCAAGCTCACCGTCTGTGCCGGGAAAAAATGTGGTGTTGTCAGTGGATATCAAACTGCAATATTTAGTAGAGCAACTCTACGGTAATTTCCGCGGCGCATTTGTTGCGATCGAACCAGAGACCGGTGATATTTTGGCCTTTGTCTCTAAGCCAAACTTCAATCCCAATGACTTTGTTGAGGGCATTGATTCGGTGACCTGGAAAGAGTTGAATGACTCGCCGCAAAAGCCACTCTATAACCGACCACTCAAAGGCATCTACCCGCCTGGATCAACCTATAAACCATTTATGGCACTGGCCGCTTTAGAAACCAAAAAGCGCACACCATCACAAACCATTTCTGATCCAGGTTATTTTGATTTCGGCAATCACACCTTTCGCGATGACAAAAAAGGTGGGCACGGCATTGTCGATATGCAAAAGTCTATCGTTGAATCTTGTGACACTTACTACTACATGTTGGCACGCGATATGGGCGTCAACATGATGTATGACTTTATGAAGCCATTTGGTTTTGGGCAAATTACGGGGATTGATTTACAAGGCGAATCCAAAGGCGTACTGCCCTCGACCGAGTGGAAGAAAAATACTTTCAAGAAACCAGAGCAGCAAAAATGGTACGAAGGTGAAACGATCTCCCTAGGAATTGGTCAGGGCTACAACGCATTTACTATTTTGCAGCTGGCCCATGCCATGGCGAATATGGCGAACAACGGCATTGTGATGAAGCCGCACTTAGTAAAAGCAATTGAAGATCCCTTTACGAGACACCGAACCCTAACCACGCCCAAGGAAAGCTACCGTATTGATCTCGTTCCAGAGAACATTGAAGTAGTGAAAAAGGCAATGGTTGAAGTAAATAATTCAGGGACCTCTGCTTCTGTATTTAAGGGCACTGGATATCAAGTCGGTGGCAAAACCGGAACGGCCCAAGTCTTTAGTTTGAATTCAAAAGATTACAAACACGGAGCTACCGCAGAATTCTTGCGAGATCATGCCTTATATATTGCCTTTGCTCCCGCAGAGAAGCCTACCATCGTGATTGCCATGGTTGTAGAGAATGCCGGCTTTGGGGCGCAGTACGCTGCGCCTATTGCACGCAAGGCGCTTGATTTTTATCTTGAGGGTAAATGGCCTAAGGAGGTTCCCGAATGGAAAAGAGCGCCGTAAAGCAAGCTAAGAAACTATTTTTCAGTATTTTTAGTGGACTTGATCGCCAGCTAGGCCTTATTCTTCTTGGCTTGGCGGCAGTTGGGTTTGTTACCTTTTTATCCGCCAGTCAAAACACGCCCGTTCGCTTTGAAGATGAATTGCGTAACCTGGCACTCTCTTTTGTTGTGATGTGGATAGTCTCTCGTATTCCACCAAAGTGGCTGGAGACAGCGGCAGTTTGGATTTACGCAATCGGAGTTGCCCTACTCATTGCAGTCGCTGCATTTGGTTTAATTAAAAAAGGTGCAAGACGTTGGCTCAATATCGGAGTAGTAATTCAGCCCTCCGAGATTATGAAGATTGCCATGCCATTGATGTTGGCTTGGTATTTTCAAAAACGTGAGGGCATACAAAAATCTTGGGACTATGGAATCGCCGCCATCATTCTCGGCATTCCAGTATTGCTGATCGCACGTCAACCCGACCTGGGCACCGCACTACTAGTTTTTGCGGCGGGCATGTACGTCATTATTCTCGCCGGTCTACCCTGGAAATGGATATTGCCTTTTGTAGGTCTTGGTGCCTTTGGAATCATTCTTATTATTGTTTTTGGCAATACTATTTGCGCACATGATGTTGTGTGGCCCTTCGTGCATGACTATCAAAAACATCGGGTTTGCACATTGCTTGACCCGAGCAGTGACCCTCTTGGAAAAGGCTTCCATACGATTCAATCGATGATTGCTATCGGCTCTGGTGGTTTTTTTGGCAAGGGCTGGTTTCAGGGCACGCAAGCACATCTGGAATTTATTCCAGAAAAACACACTGACTTTGTCTTTGCTGTTTTCTCTGAAGAGTTTGGTCTATTGGGCAACCTGGTATTACTGGCACTTTTCTTTGCGCTCATTAAAAGAGGTTTGGCCATTTCTGTAAGCGCACCCAATCTTTTCACTCGCCTGCTCGGAGCATCAGTGACGCTCATTTTCTTTACCTACGCCTTTGTCAATATTGGTATGGTCAGCGGGCTACTGCCAGTCGTAGGGGTTCCTCTGCCCTTCATTAGCTATGGAGGCACCGCTCTAGTTACGTTGGGTTTTGGTGCTGGGATTTTGATGAGCATCCATCGTCATCGACGACTAGTGCAGAGCTAGCAAACAAGTGTAAGGATTGGCACAAGATTCTTGCGCCTTCTGCAGAAACAAAAAAGCCCGGCATGCCGGGCTTTTTCATCAACAAAGCAAGAATTACTTCTTACGCTTGTTAACTGAATCTTTAAATGCTTTACCAGCAGAAAACTTAACAGTTTTAGCAGCAGCAATTTTGAGTGGCTCGCCAGTTTTTGGGTTACGACCCATACGTGCAGCGCGCTTACCAGAAGCAAAAGTACCGAAACCGATCAGTTGTACTGAGTCGCCTTTAGTAACAGCTTTAATGATTTGCTCAATAGCAGAATTCAATGCAAATTCAGCTTTGGCTTTTGAGATCTCAGCGTCGTCAGCAATTGCTGCGATTAGTTCT
>CANFWB010000078.1 GCA_947450605.1 Burkholderiaceae bacterium | reverse complement strand
GAGCTCTTTGATTGTGGTGCCGTAGACGCTAACGATTTCATACCAACGGTAGATCAACGGATCTGTTGGCACTGCTGTTGGCAATGAACCTTTATAAGGAACGATTTGAAGCCACGCCATTTCTTCATCAGTCAAATTAAATAACTTGCCTGCAGCTTCTGCCTGAGCCTTGGTAAAGGTCATTTGACCTAGGCAGCCCGCAGTAACCCACTCCTTTGATTCACCAATAGCCTTGGCGATATCACTCCACTTCATGCCATTACGCACTTTAGCTTCGATAATTTTCTGTGTAACTACTGAACGATCCATCTTTTTCTCCTTGATTTAGATTTTGTTTATTGAGTAACGGGCGTATCAACCCCCGGAAGTACTATCAAAGGCTTGTATCCTGCTAACTCGCCGTTAGCACCCTTTACCTGCAAATCTTTTGAGCGGTTCACTAAAAAATCGACCAAATGATTGCGCATCGGATAGTACATTGCATCATGATGCAAGTTGGCACGCTTTCTGCCTTTCGGCAGCGTGTTCACTACAATCTCAGCAATCCGAGCATTGGGTCCATTGCTCATCAACATGATTTTGTCAGAAAGCAATATAGCTTCATCAACATCATGCGTGATCATGAATACCGTTTGATTGGTCTCTTTGCAGATCTTTAAGAGCTCATCCTGAATGACGCCACGAGTTAATGCATCTAAGGCGCCAAAGGGCTCATCTAGTAATAGCATTTTTGGTTCAATTGCGAATGCTCTTGCAATACCCACCCGTTGCTTCATACCACCGGATAGCTCTGAAGGCTTTTTGCCCTCCGCATTTACCAAACCTACCATCGCCAGGTATTTTTTGGAATGCTCGGTGATCTGCTCTTTTGACCAATCGGGATACTTGGATTTCACAGCAAACGCGACGTTTTGAAGAACGGTCATCCAAGGCATCAATGCATGCCCCTGAAACACCACGCCACGCTCTAAACCAGGCCCCTGAATACGCTTACCCAACATGATGGCATCGCCACCAGTTGCTTCTTCAAGGCCAGCCAAGACATTGAGAATAGTGGTCTTACCGCAGCCAGAGTGGCCAATAATGCAGACGAATTCCCCTTTTTCGATTTCAAAATCAATACCCTCAAATACGGGAGGAGCATCTGCTTTATAAGACTTACTGAGGTTTGAGACCTTCAGGAAAGTATTTTCAATCTGCATACGAAACCGCCTTTTGTAACTTGCCGAATGCGGTATCTAGCAGCATTCCAACGATACCAATTAAAAGAATTGCAAAAATCACGCTGGAGAGTGACAAATTATTCCACTCGTTCCATAAGAAGTAACCAATACCAGTGCCGCCAACCAACATTTCAGCAGCAACAATAACTAGCCATGCAATACCCATTGAGATCCGCATACCTGTCAAGATGGTTGGAGCAGCAGCAGGCAGAATAACCAAAAATGCCTTACGTAAAGGAGAGACCTCTAGCGTCTTAGCCACGTTCAATAATTCCTTACGGACATTGGCAACACCGAAAGCAGTATTAAGCAGCATTGGCCACACAGAACAAATAAAGATTACAAAGATTCCAGAAATCGCAGAGTCCTTAATGGTGTAAAGCGCAATCGGCATCCAGGCCAAGGGGGAGATTGGCTTGAGAATCTGAATAAATGGATTGAATGCCTCATAAGCCAATGGCGACATTCCGATCCAAAATCCAAATGGAATGGCTACTATCATCGCCAATAAAAAACCTAAAGCAACGCGCCCTAAGGAATAAGCGAGTTGGATACCGATGCCTTTATCGTTTGGGCCATTGTCATAAAAAGGGTGTGATAACTGCTTATAAATCGTCTCCCCCATTTGTGTCAGCGTTGGGAATCCGGTTTTTTGCACAGACTCCCCACCCCCTTGACCCATCAGGCTGTTGTACTCGCTAGAGTTGGTCGATATTCCAGCGGGCGGCGCAACCTTTTGTGTCGTTGCCATATGCCATATAAATAGACACATGAGCAAAATCACAACTGACAGAATTGCGCCTCTGATCTTAATTGATAACATTTTCATTCATTAACCTTGGGTTCACGCTTTAGTAGTTGGAAAAGATTTCAGATAGGCTGCCGGCTGACTTGGATCAAATTCTTTACCCATAATCTTGACCTTTTTGTAGCCTGACTTGGCTTGCTCAGGTATGGCAATGCCAGTCTCACCCATGTACTTCTTAGCATCTGTTAGTAGAAATACTTTTTCAGAGATGTCTTTGTAATTCACATCACCCTTGACATATCCCCAGCGCTGCATTTGGGTCAACATCCAAGTTGCCATCGAATACCATGGGATTGGATTGAAGTCGATACGATCTGGTACGTTTTGAACATTTCCCAAGCCATCAGCAAACTTACCAGTCAACACTTGCATCACTACTGTCTCTGGCTGGTTGAGGTAGTTCGGCGTAGAAATGACTTTTGCAATCAACGGTCTGTTCGCTGGATCGCGCGCCATCGTAGAAGCATTCAATACCGCGCGATACAAGGCTGCGAAGGTATTTGGATTCTTCTTAATGAATTCTTCTGAAGTACCAAAGGCACAACAGGGGTGGCCATCCCAGATTTGTTTAGTCAGGATATGGATAAAGCCAACCTCGTCATACACTGCACGCTGATTAAAGGGATCAGGCCCTAGGAAGCCATCAATATTGCCGGCTCGTAAGTTTGCAACCATCTCTGGTGGTGGAGTCACGCGAATCTGAATATCTTTATCTGGATCTAAGCCTGCTTGCGCGACGTAATAACGCAATAAGAAGTTATGCATTGAATACTCAAAAGGAACGGCAAACTTCATGCCCTTCCAATTTTTAGGATCGCGATTGTCTTTATGCTTGTTAGCCAAAGTAATAGCCTGTCCATTCACGTTCTGAATGGTGGCTACACGCATCTGAGTTGGGTCAGAGCCCAACCCCATGGACATAGAGATTGGCATGGGTGACAAAAAGTGTGAAGCATCATGCTCTTTACTAAGCATCTTGTCCCGAATCAAAGCCCATCCCGCAGTTTTATTCAAGGTGACATTGAGACCTTGTTTCTTATAAAAACCGAGCGGGTCAGCCATGATGAGTGGTGTTGCGCAAGTAATAGCAATAAATCCAATCTTCAAATCTGGCTTTTCAAGCGGGGCTTTTTCTTGAGCCATGGCCTGCAAAGCGCCGACTGGCAAGAAGCCAGAGAGCGCACTCATGGCACCGCCCGCGCCGACCGCCTTCAGAAAAGCACGCCTACGATCCTCCTGGGGAAACAAGGCCTTCACTAAACTAGCCTCAACAAAATCGGCACTTTGCTCTTCAGCATCCATTTTTAATGAAAGCGAGTTCGCATGATCTAACTCAGATGCATGCTGCCCACAACTACAGCGATTGCTAAATAAAGGTCTATCTGGATCAAACGGGCGATATGAGTTCATATTTATCTCCTAGTGAGTAATTAAGATGCTGCTTGCAATACTTCAAAATCAAATTGAGGCTGAATTAATGGGCGCAATAATTGCAGTTGCTTTCGGTAAACCTCTCCCACCATGACAACTACAGGCTGCCTATCTAAAAAATGATGATGAACATCACCAAAGTGCAATTCATCTAATGTGCAAGCAAAACTGCGCTCAGATGGCAGGCTGACGGACTCCATTAAGCAGACTGGGGTATCACCCGAATAACCCTGAGCAAGCAAGGTGGAGGCGACTTCAGTCAACTGGTCGCGAGCCATGTAATAGATAGCAGTTTTATGATCTGGATGAGCACAGCGCCCAGGCAAAGTAGTCAGCGTTAGAGTTCGACTCAAGTCTCGAGTGGTTGGGGGCTGCTTCAATTGGGCTGAAGCAGCCAAGGCGGTAGTAATGCCCGGGACAATCTCATAATGAACTCCGGCTTGTTCAAGCGCATCAATCTCTTCTTGCGCGCGACCGAAGATTAAGGGATCACCCCCTTTTAATCTCGCCACCACCAAATTCTTACTAGCGGCATCCACTAATTGCTTGTTAATAAAGCGTTGGGAGCTAGAGTGGGCACCGCATCTTTTACCCACAGGCACTAGTTTGGTGCTTGTACACCACGCCAACATAGACATATCTATCAACGCATCATAAAAAATTACATCAGCTTGCTCTAAGATTCTGGCGCCACGAACCGTGATGAGATCAGCCGCTCCAGGGCCAGCACCAATGAGGTAGACGCCCGGCATGAGCTTATTTGATCTTGATGCGCTAACGGTATTTTGTTTGGTGGAGTCCATGCATCATTTGTAACAGTCGGTAATGGCCCTAAATTTCTAACGTGAACCAAATCTGGTCATGCATTTAATTGATGCACCAATAGAGAGCTTTCCGCAAATTACCCCAACGAAACTTTCCTTATCGTTACTTATCGATCAAAGGAGCTCAGCATGAAAGAAAAAATTAAATCTCACGGGACAACCCCCAAGGCTGCTATTTCTACTACAGCCGACACCAATCCAGCAAGAAGAACGCTGATTAAATCGATTGGCTCAGCCAGCATTTTGTCCTTAATAGATCCCATGGTGAAGGCAGGTGCTTGGGCTGCTGGTTCTGATGCCCCTGAAAAAACGGATGTCAAAGTGAGCTTCATTGCCCTGACAGACTGCTCATCAGTCATCATGGCAAATCACTTGGGTCTAGATAAAAAATATGGTGTCAAGATCATCCCCACCAAAGAAGCATCCTGGGCAGCCATACGTGACAAGCTCGTGAATGGCGAAAACGATATCTCCCATATTCTTTACGGCATGATGTACGGCCTGCAGATGGGTATTGGTGGCCAGCAAAAAGACATGTCACTGCTGATGTCTCTGAACAATAACGGTCAAGCCATTACCCTCTCTAAGGCGCTCTATCAAAAAGGCGTCACCGATGGCGCCAGTCTTAAAGCGTTGATGGATAAAGAGAAACGTGACTACACTTTTGCCCAGACTTTCCCAACGGGGACGCATGCAATGTGGCTCTACTACTGGCTCGCCAATTACGGCATCAACCCATTTAAAGATGCAAAAATTATTACCGTTCCTCCGCCGCAAATGGTTGCCAATATGCGCAGCGGCAATATGGATGGCTATTGCGTAGGTGAGCCTTGGAACGCCCGCGCCATCATTGATGGCATTGGCTTTACAGCCACCACGACTCAAGCCATCTGGCAAGATCATCCAGAAAAAGCCTTGGGAACCACTTCAGACTTTGCTAAGAAGTATCCCAATACTTGCCGTGCAGTGACTGCAGCAATCTTAGAGGCCGGTAAATACATCGATGCATCAACCTCGAACAAACACACTACCGCGGAAGTAGTGTCAGCGCCCTCTTTTGTAAATACCGATGTCAATGTGATTCAGGATCGCATGATGGGTCGCTACAACAATGGTATTGGTAAAACTTGGGATGATCCTCACGCCATGAAGTTCTATAACGATGGATTGGCAAGCTATCCATACCTATCAGATGGCATGTGGTTTATGACTCAACATAAACGCTGGGGCTTGTTGAAAGAGCATCCGGATTATTTAGCAGTCGCGAAAAAAGTGAACAACATTGCCATTTACAAAGATGCTGCAACAGCTTCAAAAACCCCATTACCAAAAAGCGATATGCGCTCTAGCAAATTGTTTGATGGTGTTGTATGGAATGGCTCTAACCCTGCAGCCTATGCAGATAGCTTCAAGATCAAAGCATGAAAAAACAGAAACTCGTCATGATTGGCAATGGGATGGCCGGCGTTCGGACCATCGAAGAGTTATTGAAGCTCGATTCAGAGCTATATGACATCACCATCTTCG
>CANFWB010000077.1 GCA_947450605.1 Burkholderiaceae bacterium | reverse complement strand
TGGGGTGTTACTGGTCTCAAGAAGATTTTGGGTTCAGACGACAGCTTGGATGTATTCGGTGTGCATGGCGTTGGCGGTATCTTGGGCGCTTTGTTAACTGGTGTATTCGCAGATCCAGTTTTAGGCGGAACAGGTATTTGGGATTATGTGGCTAATGCTGCTGCCCCTGACTACTCAATCGCTAGCCAACTGTGGATTCAGAGCCAAGGCGTCATCGTTACCTTAATTTGGTCTGGCGTAGTTTCCTATATCGCCTACAAATTGGTCGATATGGTGATTGGCCTCCGCGTTAAAGAAGATGAAGAGCGCGAAGGTTTGGACATCACTTCCCACGGTGAGTCTGCTTACGAGTCTTAATTAGCGTATTTACCCCTCACTGGGCGGCTTTGGTTAGCTGCCCGGTTTTTAAGCGCGGGATCCTCGGATTCCGCGTCTTTCTTTTAAAAATCTTACAATGGTGAAATGGTCCCACATCTCATCACTGCCCTTAGCGGCCCCCTTCTCGATCTCGAGTCGAAGGTATTGGAAGCAACCCCCACGATTGAGCGCTGGTTTAGGCTTGAATGGCAGGAGCACACTCCGCCGTTCTACTGCTCAGTGGACTTGCGTAATGCCGGCTTTAAGCTGGCTCCGGTTGATACCAATCTCTTTCCGGGCGGCTTTAATAACCTCTCGCCCCAAATGTTGCCACTGGCGGTTCAGGCCGCAATGGCAGCGATTGAGAAGATTTGCCCAGAAGCCAAAAATTTACTGTTGATACCAGAGCGACACACTCGCAATACTTTCTACCTTCAGAATATTGCGCGCTTGTCCTCGATCTTGCGTCAAGCGGGACTGAATGTCCGCTTGGGCACTTTATCTGACGAGATTAAAAAGCCTACTTGGATTGATTTACCAGATGGCAATCGTCTATTGATGGAGCCTTTGTCGCGCCTTGGCTTGAAGAAGCAACGCTTAGGGTTGAAAGATTTTGATCCCTGCTCAATTTTGTTGAACAATGATTTATCGGCAGGTATTCCGCCGATCTTGGAAAACTTACACGAGCAATATCTCTTGCCAGGCCTACATGCTGGCTGGCATGTCCGTCGTAAATCCAATCACTTTGCAGCTTACGATGAGGTGGCGAAGAAATTTGCGAAGGTGGTTGATATTGATCCTTGGATGATCAATCCCTATTTTGCGAGTTGCTCTAATGTGAATTTCCATGAGCGTAAAGGCGAAGAAGAGTTACAAGCGGCTGTCGAAAAAGTGCTCAAGAAGACTGCTAAGAAATACCGTGAATACGGTATTAAAGAAAAGCCCTATGTCGTCGTGAAAGCAGATGCAGGTACTTATGGCATGGGCGTGATGGTGGTGAATGACCCAGCTCAGCTCAAAGGCTTAAATCGTAAAGACCGTAACAAGATGAGTGTGGTCAAAGAAGGTCTTGAAGTGAGTGATGTATTGATCCAAGAGGGTGTCTATACCTTTGAGAAGGTCAATGAGGCGGTTGCTGAGCCAGTGGTGTACATGATTGATCGTTATGTCATTGGCGGCTTCTATCGCGTCCATACTGACCGCGGCCCCGATGAGAATCTCAATGCACCAGGCATGCATTTTGTACCTTTAGCGTTTGAACAAAACTCGATGCCAGATCTGGCAGCTAAGCCCGGTAGCGCACCGCCGAATCGTTTCTATCTTTATGGTGTTGTGGCACGCTTGGCGTTGCTCGCAGCCTCTTTAGAGTTAGAGCGTTCTGACCCTAATGCTGAAGCAGCTTAATTTAATTTCTTCTATTTGGGCATAAAAATGGACCTCCTTTTCATTGCCGATCCCTTGGAATCTTTCAAGATTAGTAAAGATTCCACTTTGGCAATGATGCGTGTTGCTCAAGAGGCTGGCCATCGGCTCTGGTTTTGCCAAAGCCGTAATGTGCTCTGGAGGGATAACTTTGTGGTGGCTGATTGCCAAGCGCTCACAATTAAACCCAGCAGCACAACATGGTTTGAGTTAGACACTATAGAGAGTCGCCCACTCAATACATTCAACGCAGTCTTGATGCGCACTGACCCACCATTTGATATTGAATATCTCAATACCACTTGGCTGCTATCCGCTGCGACTCGTCAGGGTGCGAAAGTATTGAATAATCCAACGGCTATTCGGGAGCACTCTGAAAAGTTATCGATCACAGAATTTCCTGAGCTCATCCCACCAACCTTGGTTACCCGCGAGCTGAGTGCGATTGAAGTGTTTCATCAAGAGCACCGGGATATTGTGATTAAGCCCTTGGACGGTATGGGCGGCATGGGTGTATTCCGTGTTGGGCCAGATGGCCTGAATCTAGCTAGCATCGTTGAAACCCTGGGTGAGAATGGTGGCCGTACTTTGATGGTGCAACGATTTCTGCCAGAGATCGCGCAAGGCGATAAGCGCGTCCTACTGATTGGCGGTGAGGTAGTGCCATTTGCATTGGCCCGCATTCCACAGGGCAATGAAATCCGTGGCAATCTGGCTGCTGGCGGCAAAGGCGTAGCAATGCCTCTGACTGATGCTGAGAAGAAGGTAGCAGAGCGCCTCGCCCCCATTTTGAATGCGCGTGGTTTGTTCTTGGTAGGATTAGACTTAATTGGGGCTTATGTCACAGAGATTAATGTGACTAGCCCGACATGCTTTGTAGAGATTACTGAGCAGAGTGGATTTGATGTTCCACAATTTTGGTTAACAGCGCTCGAAAAGGCATTGGTATAAAGATGGTAGGAATTGTAATTGTTGCCCACACTCCAGTGGCAAGCGCAATGCTCGGTTTTGCGGAGCATGCTTTTGGTGTGCTGCCTGAGGGCGTGAGAGCGGTGGATATTCCGCCTTATGAGGATACCAAGGCGAGCTTTGATCGCGTCCTCAAGGCGGCTTATGGTGTGGGTGCTGGTAATGGCGTCTTAATACTTACTGATGTCATGGGCGCAACCCCAGCCAATGTGGCATCCAAGTTGGAGGCCCTAGGGCCATTATCCGGTTTGAATGGGCCAATCATCGTATTGGCTGGATTGAATCTGCCAATGCTCATGCGTTGCATTTCCCATCGTGGCGAGGGTTTGGAAGAGTTGGCCCATAAAGCACTTCAAGGCGGCCAAAATGGAATTTTGCGTTTAGGCTCTAAAACCCCGCAAGAAATTATTGAGAAATAAGGTGAGCTATGCCGGTTGCTGAAATAGAAATTATTAATAAGTTGGGTTTACATGCTCGCGCTTCAGCGAAGCTCTCTCAACTTGCAGCCGAGTTTCCCTGTGAAATCCTCCTGTCCCGAAACGGCCGTCAAATTAACGCCAAAAGTATTATGGGCGTAATGATGCTAGCTGCCGGAATCGGTAGTACGGTGACATTGGAGACGGTGGGCGAACAAGCTGACGAAGCAATGATCGCCTTAACGGAGCTGATTCATAATCGGTTTGGCGAGGGCGAATAAAGATGACTTTTGCTCTGCACGGAATTCCAGTATCAAATGGTATTGCCATTGGCAAGGCCGTACTGATTTCTCGTGCAGCATTAGAAGTAAGTCATTACTTAATTGAGGTCGGCAAAGAAGAGGCAGAGGCTAAAAAGTTATTAGATGCTTTTGAGCAAGTCCGTCTCGAACTGGCGCAGCTACGACAAGGTTTGCCAAAGGATGCGCCGCAAGAAATGGCGGCTTTTTTAGATGTGCACGGCATGATTTTGGCTGATCCTGCTTTGGCAGAAAAACCACTTAAGCTCATTCGCACACAACGCCTAAATGCTGCTTGGGCTTTGACTACTGAGTTAAATGATCTCTTAGAGCAATTTGCAGAGATTGAGGATGCTTATCTTAAAGAGCGGGCGAATGATATTCGGCAGGTTGCAGAGCGAGTACTTAAGGCGCTCAATGCTCAGCAAAAAGAGACTTTAAGTGATTCGGATGTATTGTCGCCCAGCGATGTTGGAGCCGACGCCATTATTGTGGCGCACGATATTGCCCCGCATGACATGCTGCGCTTCAAAGAGCATGCCTTTACGGGATTTGTTACAGACTTGGGTGGAAAAACATCTCATACGGCCATTGTTGCGCGCAGTATGGAGATACCGGCAGTAGTAGGCGTGCGCCATGCCAGCGAAATGATTCGTCATGGTGATTGGTTGGTGATTGATGGCGAGCATGGTGTCGTTGTTGTAGCCCCTGACGAGCAATTGCTCTCCGAATACCGTGTCTTACAAGAGAAGGCTATTCAGGCGACTAGTAAGTTGCAGGAGCTCAAGCATTCACGCACCACTACGGTCGATCACGTTGCTATTGAATTGTTGGCTAATATTGAATTACCAGAAGATGCTACTCAGGCGGTAGATTTAGGCGCGATTGGCGTTGGTTTATTCCGCTCAGAATTTTTATTCATGGACCGCAAGCAAGCGCTTCCAGATGAGGAGCAGCAATACCAAGAGTACCGCCGTGTAGTCGATTTGATGCATGGCTTGCCAGTGAATATTCGCACTATCGACGTAGGTGCGGATAAGGCGCTGGGTTCTGGTTCCGACTTATCTGAAACTGGCACTTCACCATTGGGTTTGCGTGCCATACGCTGGTCTTTAACTGAGCCTGAAATTTTCTTGACGCAATTGCGAGCCATCTTAAGGGCTTCGGCGCACGGCCAAGCACGCATCATGATTCCTATGCTGGCGCACGTTAAAGAAATTGACGAGACATTGCGTTTGATTGAAAAAGCCAAACAGCAGTTACATCAACGTGGCCAGGCGTTTAATCCTAATATCCAGGTGGGCGCCATGATTGAAATTCCGGCGGCTGCTTTGGTATTACCTTTGTTTATTAATCGCTTTGATTTCTTATCCATTGGTACCAATGATTTGATTCAGTACACCTTGGCAATCGATCGGGCAGACCATGCGGTTGCCCACCTCTATGATCCTTTCCATCCCGCTATTCTCAATTTGCTTTTCAGCATCATTGATCAAGCTAAGCGCTCCAATATCCCTGTGGCTGTTTGTGGTGAGATGGCGGGCGATCCCTCGATGACGAAGTTACTGCTGGGTCTAGGCCTGACGGATTTCTCGATGCACTTCAGTCAGCTATTGTTAGTCAAGCGCGAGATTTTGAAGGCAGATGTTGGACTGCTTAAATCTCGCATTGGGGCTGTATTGCGGGCAATTGAGCCCGAGGAGCAAGCGGCTGCACTTGAAATACTGCTCTCTTAAATTATTGAGAGTGAGCTAACCTATTGGGTTTAGTGAGCTTTACCGCAAACCACGCACTCGGGATTTCTAGCAATGCGGATCTCATCAATCTGAGTATTAAGCGCATTCCAAAGCAACATTCTTCCCACTAAAGGTTGTCCAAATCCAATCAGCACTTGCAAGGCTTGCGCTGCTTGCATGGCGCCAATAATGCCGACTAGTGGAGAAAAGATTCCCATGCTGGCGCAACTGACTTCCTCGGGATGCTCTTCTGGAGAAAAGAGGCAGGCATAGCAGGGCGAAGCTGCGCTCCGAAAATCAAAAGTACTGAGTTGACCATCAAACTTGAGCGCCGATCCCGAGACTAGCGGTACTTGATGTTGATAACAGGCGGCGTTAATCAGATGGCGAGTAGCAAAGTTATCAGTGCAATCTAAAACAATACCAACGCTGGGTAGCAAGCTATCTAGTAGGGATTTTGATGCTTTCTCTTCGAGCGCATCAATGATGAGGTTTGGGTTAATGCCTTGCAGAAACTCCTTGCCTGATGCCGCCTTACTCTTGCCAATCGAGTGTTGGGTATGCATGATTTGTCGCTGCAGATTGGTAAGATCAACGGTGTCGTGGTCTACCAGTGTGATTTTT
>CANFWB010000076.1 GCA_947450605.1 Burkholderiaceae bacterium | reverse complement strand
GCTGACTTACCCATCGCACCAATAAAGAGGCAGATACAAGCAACGGTAACTAAATTCCAACTAGTGCCAGGCAATGTTTGCGCAGCCAATGCCGTGTTTTGGGCAAAAATCACGTCGTAGTTCATGGAGCCAGTACTGGCAAGCAACAAACCAATTCCGAGAATGAAGCCAAAGTCACCAACACGATTAACTAAGAAAGCTTTCATGTTGGCGAATACGGCGGATTGACGCTCAAAGTAGAAGCCAATCAATAGGTAAGAAACAACACCAACCGCCTCCCATCCGAAGAAGAGTTGCAAGAGGTTATTACTCATGACCAGCATCAACATCGCAAAGGTAAAGAGTGAAATATAGGAGAAAAAGCGGTTGTACCCTTCTTCACCCTGCATGTAACCGATGGTATAGATATGAACCATCAAAGATACAAAAGTCACCACACACATCATGGTGGCTGTTAGTGGGTCGATTAAGAAACCGATATCCAGATTGAGCTCGCCGAGCTGCATCCAGCGATAAACAGTACCGTTGAAGTAAAAGCCATCCATCACTTGCACAAGTACAAAGCAAGACAAGACAAACGCGATCATCACACCAAGAATGGTAACGAACTGGCAAGCACCATTACCAATGCGGTTGCCGCCCAATTTGGTTCCAAGAAATCCAGCAATTGCTGAGCCAAATAATGGCGCCAACGGAATGGCACAGAGAACGGGGAGAGTTAAGGTCAATTGCATGACTAGCCTTTTAGGTGGTCAAGGTCTTCAGCATTGATGGTGTCTACCTTACGGAAGAGAACAACCAAAATTGCCAGACCGATTGCCGCCTCAGCAGCAGCCACAGTCAAAATAAAGAATACGAATACTTGACCAGCCATATCGCCCAAATAATGGGAGAAGGCCACAAAGTTCATGTTCACAGAAAGCAGCATTAACTCAATTGCCATTAAGAGCACGATGATGTTCTTGCGGTTCAAGAAAATACCAATCACGCTAGTCGCAAATAAGATTGCACCAAGCACTAAGTAGTGAGCTAGGGTAATAGTCATTTCTTCTCCCCGCGTGCATCTTGCTTTGCGGCCATATCAGAACCCATCTTGACGATGCGCATCCGATCCGCTGAATTGACATTCACTTGCTCGTGAATATTTTGGGATTTGGAATCCTTACGATTGCGCAAGGTCAAGGCAACAGCAGCAATGATGGCCACCAATAAAATGACACCGGCAACCTCGAAGGCGTATACATAGTCTACGAAAATCAACATGCCTAAGGCATGGGTATTACTACTTGCCATCTCTTCCAACATCGGCTGCACTGGTGAATTGGTACCAATGAAGCTACGAATTAAGACGATGGAGAGTTCCAATACGATGACTGCACCCATCAAGAAAGCTACAGGTAGAAATTTCTTAAAGTCACGTCGTAAATGCTCCAGATCAAGATCAAGCATCATCACCACGAATAAGAAGAGCACCATTACCGCGCCAACATAAACGAGAATCAAAGCCAAGCTTAAGAACTCCGCCTTCAGAAGCATCCATAAACCAGAGGCGCAGAAGAATGCCAGAACCAAGAAGAGTGCAGCATGCACAGGATTGCGTGCAGTAATCACGCGCAATGCTGAAAGTACCAAAAGGCCAGCAAAGGCATAAAAGAATGCTGCAAAGAGTGTAGAAGTATCGAATGTCATATGTCGTTGTGCTCTATTCGATTAACGATAAGGCGCATCAGCTGCGCGGTTAGCGGCAATATCTTTTTCATACTTATCGCCTACAGCCAAAAGCATTTCTTTGGTGAAGTAAAGATCACCACGCTTGTCACCGAAATACTCAAAAATATTCGTTTCAACAATAGCATCTACTGGGCAAGCCTCTTCACAGAAGCCGCAAAAAATACACTTGGTTAAATCAATGTCATAGCGGCTGGTACGACGGGTACCGTCATCACGCTCAGCTGTTTCAATCGTGATTGCGTAGGCAGGACAAACCGCCTCACACAATTTGCAACCAATACAACGCTCTTCACCATTCTCGTAACGGCGCAAAGCATGTAAACCGCGGAAGCGTACGGATTGAGGTGTTTTCTCTTCTGGATATTGAATAGTGATTTTTGGCTTAAAGAGATAGCGACCGGTAATCGACATACCGACCAAAATATCTTTGAGCATCAAGCTATCGAGGAATTGGGAAATTTTCTTAAACATGATTAATCACTTATTTCCAAATATTCCATGGGGATACAACCCATGCGCCAACGACAACCACCCAGAAAACAGAGATGGGGATAAAGATCTTCCAACCCAAACGCATAATTTGGTCATAGCGGTAGCGCGGCAATGTGGCGCGCAACCAAATCACACAAGACAAGAGGAAGAATGTCTTAGCAAATAGCCAGAAGAAACCTGGAATATCGCGCAAGATCGGTAAATCTACAATCGGCAACCAACCACCTAAGAACATGGTGGAGGCCAAGGCGGCGATCAAGATCATATTGGCGTATTCAGCCAAGAAGAACATCGCAAACGCCATGCCAGAGTACTCAACCATGTGACCAGCAACAATCTCTGACTCGCCTTCAACCACGTCAAATGGGTGACGGTTCGTTTCGGCAACACCGGAGATGAAGTAAATCACAAACATGGGGAGTAATGGCAACCAATTCCAAGAGAGGAAGTTCAGACCGATATCGGCAAAGTAGCCCTGCTCTTGTGAGGCAACAATCGTGCTCAGGTTCAAAGAACCGGAAGTCAGTAATACCGTTACCAACGCGAAACCCATCGCGATTTCATAAGAAATCATTTGCGCTGAAGCACGCATAGCACCCAGGAATGGGTACTTAGAGTTAGATGACCAACCCGCCAAGATCACGCCATAAACACCAATGGAGGAGATTGCCATCACATACAGCAAGCCAGCGTTGACATCAGCCAAGACCATTTTGGCCTGGAAAGGGATTACAGCCCAAGCGGCAAAAGCGGGCATGATCACCATTACTGGTGCAATGAAATACAGGACTTTGCTGGCCTGAGTTGGAGAAATAATCTCCTTCATCAATAACTTCAAGGCATCAGCAATAGGCTGTAGCAAACCTAAAGGGCCAACGCGGTTTGGTCCAAGACGGATATGCATCCAGCCAATGAGCTTACGCTCCCAGAGGGTCATGTAAGCAACAGCGCCAAACATCGGCAACACGATGATGACGATACGCACCAACGCCCAAACGAGTGGCCATAGCGAGCCAAAGATGGCCTCACCTTGGGTGGTAACGAGATTCAAGAAATTATCCATCTCGCCCCCTATGCCTTGCTAACTGTTACAGGACCAAACATCGATCCCAATTGAGCGCTAGCCATGCTGCCCGCAGAGATTCTCACGGCACCCTGAGCTAAATTTGCTTCCAATGTTGCCGGTAAATCGACGGACAAACCGCCTTGAGTTACTCGCACAGCATCACCCTCTTTCAAGCCCAACTCTGTAAAGAGCGCTTGACCTAAACCAGCCTGATTGCCACGCTTAGCATCACGCGTTAACTGCAAAGCTGATGAACGACGCACAATTTGATCGCCAGCATAAATGCCAACATCAGACAGGCGCTCTAGACCAGTCAATGGCGCCAAGTTACCGCTTACCAATGCACTGGCAGTAGATTGATTCGACAACTTAGTGCAATCATTTTCACCGAGCGCTTCACCCAATACTTCTTCAGGCATATTAAAAAGGAAGCCATCTAAACCTAACAAGCCACCGAGTACGCGCAAGACTTTCCATGCTGGACGTGAGTCGCCCAGAGGTTTCACAGCAGGCTGAATAGTTTGAGCGCGGCCCTCTGCATTAACAAAAGTGGAAACTGTTTCTGTGAAAGTGGAAATTGGCAGAATGACATCGGCCACCTCTAAGATGTCTGCACTCTTATAAGCGCTTAAAGCAATCACGGTATTCGCTTTAGCCAGAGCAGCACGTGCTTGCGCTGGATTTGGCAAGTCCGCATCTGGCTCGATATTCATCAGAAGCACGGCACGGCGATCACCAGAAAGTATCGATTCAACACCAGCACCGTTGGCGTTTACCAAGCTAGCACCAACAGCGTTACCGCCCACCGGCAAGAAACCTAAAGTAGCGCCCGTTTGTTCTGCAATGAATTGCGCCAGCACATGCAAATCGGATGCATGGGGATGCGCGATCGCAGCCGAACCCAACAACACGGATGTTGTCGCACCTGAAAGCAAGCTATCGGCAATTTTTTGTGCAGTAGCAGAAACCGGCAGATTGAACGTGCCAGCAGGAGCAGAAACCGATTTTGCTTTAGCCACGGCCAATGTGACTTCACTTAAAGCATTCAGCCATGCGCTCGGCGCTGCAGCAATGCCGGTATGCGGAATAAGCCAGTCATCACCACCCGCATCAATGCGAAGTACTTGTAAGCCACGTTTAGCAGCGGCACGCAAGCGAACAGCAACCAATGGCTGGTCCTTACGCAAGAAGCTTCCAATTACCAGGACGCGATCTAACTCGCTCACTTTAGCAATCGGCATACCCAACCATGGGGCAGACGCGGCACCTTGCACATCAGTTTGACGCAAACGCGTCTCGACCTGATTGGAGCCTAAACCGCGAATCATCTTCTGAAGGAGATGCAACTCTTCAGTGCTAGAAATTGGATGCGCCAATGCCGCTACTGCTTCTGGGCCACTTTCAGAAGCAATGGTTTTGAGTGAATGGGCTACGTAATCCATTGCGGATTGCCAATCAGTCTCAAGCCACTGACCACCCTGCTTCACCATTGGTGTAGTGATGCGCTCGGCACTATTCAGACCTTCGTAAGCAAAACGATCACGGTCGCTAATCCAACATTCATTAATAGCGTCATTTTCCAAGGCAACGACCCGCATCACCTTGTTTGCTTTTGTTTGTACCGTAGTATTGGCGCCCAAGCTGTCATGCGGGCTGACTGAACGCTTGCGACCCAATTCCCAAGTTCGCGCAGCGTAACGGAATGGCTTGCTGGTCAGTGCGCCGACCGGGCACAAATCAATCATGTTTCCAGACAACTCTGAATCAATTGTTTGACCGGTGAAAGTGGTGATTTCAGAATGCTCGCCACGATTAACCATACCCAACTCCATCACGCCAGCCACCTCTTGACCAAAACGAACACAACGCGTGCAATGAATACAACGGGTCATCTCCTGCATGGAGATCAATGGGCCTACATTCTTATGAAATACAACACGCTTCTCTTCTTCATAGCGTGAATTCGATTTACCGTAACCCACCGCTAAATCTTGTAACTGACACTCGCCACCTTGATCGCAAATTGGGCAATCTAAAGGATGGTTGATGAGGAGAAACTCCATGACGGAGCGCTGCGCTTCCACTGCTTTAGCGGAATGCGTAAATACCTTCATGCCCTGTGTCACTGGAGTTGCGCAAGCAGGCAATGGTTTTGGTGCTTTTTCTACTTCCACCAAACACATACGGCAGTTAGCGGCGATAGATAATTTCTTGTGATAGCAAAAGTGAGGGATATAGGTGCCGATCTTATTCGCGGCGTGCATCACCATCGAACCTTGCGGAACTTCTACTGCCTTACCATCTAATTCGATTTCAACCATGCTCACTTTAAGATGTCCCGTGCTCAATGTCTTATAAAGGTTTCGCAGAATCTAAGCAGCGCTTATGTTCTACGTGATACGCAAATTCATCCATGTAATGCTTCAACATGCCCCGAACTGGCATTGCAGCCGCATCACCCAAAGCACAAATCGTTCGACCCTGAATGTTTGCCGCTACATCGTTCAATAGATCCAAATCTTCTGGACGACCTTCGCCATGCTCAATACGATGGACGATGCGCCATAACCAGCCAGTACCTTC
>CANFWB010000075.1 GCA_947450605.1 Burkholderiaceae bacterium | reverse complement strand
AGTGAAATGGTTTTAACTGCATCCTCTGTCTGGTCCGTTGATGAAAGTCTCGGGATTAAACGCTGACAAGATGTTTAAGGATTAATAATGAATTTGATCGAAAAAATTGAGCAAGAAGAAATTGCTCGCTTAATGGCCAACAAAACACTTCCAAGTTTTGCTCCTGGTGACACAGTGATTGTTGGTGTAAACGTAGTTGAAGGTACACGTAAGCGTACCCAGGCCTTTGAAGGCGTTGTGATTGCTAAACGCAATCGTGGACTGAATTCTAGCTTTATCGTTCGCAAGATTTCATCTGGCGAAGGTGTAGAGCGTACATTCCAAACCTACTCACCATTAATCGCTAGTATTGAAGTGAAGCGTCGCGGTGATGTACGTCGTGCGAAGTTGTATTACTTGCGCGATCGTTCAGGTAAGTCTGCACGTATTAAAGAGAAACTTCCTGCGCGTAAAGTTAAAGCAGTTGCTGAGACTGTGGCGTAATAAGGTTTGATTTAATGCAAAAAGAAGGCGGCCTAGGCTGCCTTTTTTATTGCCCTAAAATAACTCCATGACACAGAAATTAAATCCTCAAGATCAGGCATTGAACATTGCCGCGCCTCCAGGTTTTGATGCCCAAGCAGTGCCGATTCATGAGGTGTGTGCCGGCCAGTCCAAAGTGGCGACCCATACTTTGGATCCTTTGAATTTAAGAGCTCGTTTTCAGAGCCCCCCGGTTTGGCAGCCGGAGATAACGGATGAGAGTCGACATGTCATCGCTGCGGACATCATTTCCAAACGGCAGGCTGCTGGCAAAGTGACTCGAGCTGCAGTACTAATCCCCCTCCTATTGAATAGTGATGGTCTTTCGGTGTTGCTTACCCAGAGAACCGACCACCTGCATGACCATGCCGGTCAAATTAGCTTTCCGGGTGGGCGTATGGATCCAGGCGATTCCAATCCGAATGAGACCGCTTTGCGAGAGAGTGAAGAGGAGATTGGTTTAGGGCGGCAGTGCGTTGAGATCATAGGCCATTTGCCCCAGTATTTAACTGTTTCAGGCTATAGTGTGACGCCAGTTGTGGGATTGGTAAAACCTCAGGCAGAATATGTCTTAGACGCTTTTGAAGTGGCGGATGTGTTTGAGGTGCCCTTACATTTTTTGATGGATCCAGCAAACCATCAAGTTCGGGTCTGGGAGAGTAATCAAGGGAGTCGTCGTTTTTATTCAATGCCCTATGAAAATCGTTTTATCTGGGGTGCTACTGCCGGAATGTTGCGTAACCTATATCATTTATTAAAAGTATGACTTTCTTTTCTATTCTCTTCGCCCTGATCGCTGAGCAATATCGCCCAGTCACTTCCAGTCATTGGATTGCGCGTATTAGCGCTCGCTGGTTGGATTGGGTCGCTGGCGAGTTTGGCGGAAAAACTGAACAAGGCGCAAGTCCTGTCGGTGCACGTATGGCGTGTTTAATTGCTTTCATTCTGCCCACATTCTTAGTGTTTGCTATTTATGTTGTCTTCATGGTGACCTATCCAATTTTGGGCTTTGTTTGGAACGTATTAATCGCCTATTTATTTTTTGGATTTCGTCAATTTAGCCACTCATTTACGTTGGTGCATGAAGCGATTGCAAATCATGATTTGCAATCAGCACGCTTGGCGTTAGCCGAATGGTATGGCCCAGAATTAGACGCCACCAATCTTACTGAGACCGAGGTAATTTCTTTGGCTTTGGAGCGCGCCATCATTGGCTCGCATCACCACGTATTTGGTGTGTTGTTCTGGTTCTTAATGCCTATGGGTCCTGCGGGCGTAGTGCTCTATCGCTTGGCCGATACCGCTGCTCAGCGCTGGTCAGAAAAAGGCGACTTCAATTTAAGTGAATCAGCACGCCATTTCTTTTACGTATTGGATTGGGTTCCAGCGCGCATTACTGCGATGGGTTTTGCCATTGTGGGCAATTTTGAGGGCGCTGTATATGCATGGCGTTACCTCACTGGCAAATGGTCTGACTCTTTATCGGCAGTGATCTTGGCATCTGGTAGTGGCGCTTTAGGTGTGCGCTTAGGCGAGCCAATGAGTGAGCCTGATAGTGATGAAGCTTTACGTATGGCCGAAGCTGGTGAGCCCGTTATTTACGAAGTTGGTCTTGAGCCGAATGAGCGCACGATGCGCTCTGCGATTGGTTTGGTGTGGCGCCTGGTTATCGCTTGGATGACTTTATTGCTAATGCTGACCATCGCTCTTTGGCTTGGCTGATTCCCTGAATCTGTGTATCGGCTGTCTTTGAGTCGGAACGTAATTGCCTGAATAGCGCTAGTCTTTCTGGCGCTATCTCATTTCTGTCTACCGCTTCTCGTATTGCGCAATCAGGCTCTGATTGGTGTGCACAGTTATGAAAGCGACACTTACCCAGTAGATCATGAAACTCCCTAAAGGCATGCTCTAGTTCGCTAACTGACATATGGGCCAGGCCAAACTCCTGAAAGCCTGGAGAATCAATTAATGCACCCAATTTGCCGCTGGCATCGCGGCCCCACGTCTCCGGTAACTCAAAGTAGCGACACGCGGTAGTGGTGTGTTTGCCGGTATCCAGGCGTACTGAATACTCTTGCGTAATCGCTGCTGCGTTAGGAACCCAGGCGTTGAGGAGGCTTGATTTACCCATGCCGGATTGACCAACAAACACCGAGACTTTTCCTTGGATGGCAGGGCGCAGCGCCTCTATAGAAGCCGCATCAAACTTAGCGGATACCTCGGTGACCGGGTATCCCATTCGTGCATAGGGCGCAATGATTTTGCGAGCATGCTCTAGGTTATCTTTGAGATCGCATTTGTTGAGCAAAATATGTAAACCAATTTGGTTGGTTTCAGCGGCAACCACTGCTCTACCCAAAAGGTCTGGTGAGAAAGCGGGTTGCGTCGCCAGCACGACCAATATTTGATCAACATTCGAGGCAATCAATTTGCTTTTGAAGGCATCGGATCTATAGAGCAAGTTTTCTCTGGGCTCAATGCGAATAATGCGTGCCTGATCTACTGAGGTCATTTCCAATAACATGCGATCGCCAACTGCGCCAATATGCTGCTTTGCTGGCGTGCTGACTTGAATTAATTCGCCAACAGGCGATTCATTTCCGCGCTCATCTTTAATCAAGCGCTGCGCCAAGTAATGCCTTCCGTAGGAGGCGGTTAGTAGCGCGTGAAATTGTTCCATTGATCCTGACAAGACTTAGCTAAAACGTTTGAGATTGGCAATACGCAATGGTGCCGGTGGATGCGAGCTATAAAAGGCGGTATAGATCGGATCGGGCGTCAAAGTAGATGCATTGTCTTGGTACAGCTTGACTAATGCTGAGATCAAGTCATTCGCAGAGGATTTATCTGCAGCAAAACCATCTGCCTCATATTCATGTTTGCGTGATGCCAGGCTGGATAGCGGAGTCAAGAAGAAGCTAAATACTGGCGATACCAGCATGAAGAGTGCCAAGGCTAATCCGCCGTTGTAGCCATTAGGGTTGGGCATCACACCAAGATCGCTATAGAACCAAGGCTGCGTGCTAACCCAGCCTAAAAGTGCCAGCGTTACGAAACTCAAGGCAAAGGATACAAATAAGCGCTTGCGGATATGGTTGCATTTGTAATGACCGAGCTCATGTGCGAGCACTGCCTCCACTTCACCGGGGTTAAGCTTTTCAATCAGGGTGTCAAAAAAGACAATCCGCTTTGCTTTACCCATTCCAGCAAAAAATGCATTGCCGTGCGCACTACGTTTACTGCCATCCATGACGAAGAGACCTTGGCTTGCAAAATCACAGCGGTGTAACAGGGCTTCAATTTGTGTTTTGAGCGGGCCTTCTTCTAGGGCTTGGAATTTATTAAAAATGGGCGCAATAAATGTAGGAAAGATCCACTGCATTAAGAGGCCGAAGGCAGTAAGAACCCCCCAAGCCCAGAGCCACCAAAAATCACCTGCTTGAGCCATGAGGCTGAGGATAACCCAGAGGAGTGGAACGCCAATAGCGCCGCCAATACCCAAGCCTTTAAACATATCACTAAAGAATAATCGGGCATTCATCCGGTTAAAGCCAAAACGCTCTTCTAAATAAAACTGCTTGTACCAAGAAAAAGGTAGATCAATGATTCCGGAGATGAGCACAATCGAAACGAGTAAGGCGATTTGCTGGGCAATGCCTTCCCCCAGAAGTTGCAGCAGGCCCATATTCAAAATCTGCAATCCACCCAAGAGGGTGAAGGTGATCAAAATAATAGCGCTGACACCATTCTCTAAAATACCCAAGCGGAGTTTGGCAATGGTGTAGTCGGCCGCCTTTTGATGTTCTGCTAAAGACACCTGAGAAGCGAATTCTGTAGGCACGGCATCACGGTGAATGGCGACGTGACGAATTTGGCGTTGGGATAACCAGTGGCGTAGGCCAAAGCTGGCGATGAAAGCGATTAGAAAAACAATAGTAAATGTCATGCCCCATTATATTTATTGCAGCGCTGACCGCTGAGATTTGCGCCATTTCGCGAATAGTCCGGAAGATTTGGACCCACACCTTCGGTTTTGGGATGAGGGTATTTACATGCTGACCCATCCCGACTTATTCGTATGCATGCGAACAAGATGAGATGAAAATTAAGGGCAAACCCGAAATCATGTGTTCGCAATAACCCATCAGAATTGTGTAAAGTTAATTCCGAGATAAATCTAGATTTCCAGATGTAGAGACAGTCTATTTTGCGCAATGCAATATGGATAAATAAATATTAAAAATTGGAGTCAGCATGGTTACCAGTAAATCTGTAGTGAGATGGGTTGGAATAGCAACTATTTGCGTCACAGCATCAGCGTGGGCGCAAGGAGTCGATTCCTCTAAAAATATGTCGCTTGAAGGCTATAACGACTTACAAGGGCGCACCGCTTATCAGCCAACTATACAAAAGCAAGGTAATCGGTGGATTGCTTATGTTGGCCATCACGGGGATAACAAGATCAATCCCTTAACGGGAAAGATGGAGGACAACGGTACTTCAATTATTGATGTGACTGATGTAAAAAAACCAAAGTATCTTTATCACGTCCCAGGTGAAGAGGGCAAGGCAGAGCAGGGCGGCAGCCAAATGGTGCGGGTATGTAGTGGAGCCACTTTACCAAAGGCGGATAAGAGTAAGTTCTATATGCTGCGTGTTTTTGGAAATCAGGCCCATGAAATTTGGGATGTCAGCACCCCAGAAAATCCAGTCTTACTTACCACGATCACTAAAGGCCTCAAGGGCACGCATAAAAATTTCTGGGAATGTGACACTGGAATTGCCTATCTAGTATCTGGAAATCCTCAATGGCGTACCACTCGCATGACTCAGGTTTATGACTTATCGGATCCTGCGAAACCAGTCTTTATCAGGGACTTCGGTTTAGTGGGTCAGCAGCCTGGTGCCTCTGGAGATGTTCCCGTGCAACTCCATGGCGTAATGTCTACAGGCCCTCAGGGAAATCGCGTGTATTTCGGTTATGGCACCAATACAAATGGTGTCATTCAAATTGTGGATCGCGAGAAATTAATTAATGGCCCCAAAGATCCAACGCCTGAAAATTTACTGTATCCGCAAGTGTCTCGCATTGATATGCCAACTATGCATGGCGCCCACACCACCTTTCCAATGATGGGGGTTAAGGTTCCAGAGTTTTCAAAAAACTTACTTGGCGCATCTCGTGACTTTATTGTGGTGACCAATGAGGCTATTCAGAAGGAATGTTTGGAGGGGCGTCAAATGGTTTGGGTTGTTGATGCCACCAATGAAAAGCGGGCTTTTGGTGTGGCGAACTGGGGTATTCCGGAGAAGTCAGGTAATTACTGTAGCAAGGGCGGACGCTTTGGTACTCACTCCTCCAATGAAAATATGACAGACATTTTCTACAACAAGCTGATGTTCTTCTCTTATTTCAATGCGGGTGTTCGCGCAGTAGATATGCGAGATCCTTTTGCTCCCAAAGAAGTTGGCTACTT
>CANFWB010000074.1 GCA_947450605.1 Burkholderiaceae bacterium | reverse complement strand
GGTATCTAGTTTATGGGGTAACTATGGCATGGGTGGTGTGATCAATATTAAGACCAAAACCCCCGCCAATAGTCAGCAAGAGGTTTCGGCGACTATTGGGTCATATGGTACGAGCAATGTAGCGGCATCGAAAGATTTAATAGCTTCTGAAGCTTTGCAGTTGAGATTCTCGGCCGATTATTTTGCTACTGATGGATATCAAAATATTGCCACGATCTCTCCTGGATCTCCTGCGAATATTAAAAATGGTCAAGGCAACTCCAGTTCGCATAATTCCAATATGAGGTTGCAGGGATACTTTAAAGCTAGCCCAGATACCAATGGATTTTTCCGTGTTGGCTATCATACGATGTCCGATTTATCATCCGGTTATTCATTCGCAACCAATATCATGCAAGAGACAGATGTCGCGGGCGGTGTCACTGCGCGGCTGGATGACAAGGCAAAAGTAGACGTCAATTTCTTTTATGAAAATACTGGGTTTAATAAACAGAATGGCTCTACCTCATCAGCCTCGGGATCAAGCCCAAAAAATTATCCGTACATTAATGCGAATTACAAGGATCCCTATAGTACGGTCGGCGCGTCAGCCCAATACACGCAAGAGTTAACGGGCTTAATTGATCAGTATGTCATGGGTGTTGATGCGCGTAACGTCGGGGGCTCAAATCAGACTAATAATCTCAATACTGGCGGAGCCGTGACTGCAGTGAATTATGGTCAAGGACAGCAAACCTTTTACGGTTTATTGGGTCAAATCAAGTCGAAGGCCAATCTAATTCCCCTGGAGGCAACATTGGCGGCACGAGTGGATCAATGGAATAGTCAAACTCCCACTGCATACAATGCGGGCTCTAATGGAATTCCGAGTTATCAAAACATATCAAACCAAAGTAAAGCGCAAGTGAGTCCAACATTGGGATTGCTGTATAAGTTGAGTGGTAACTGGGATTTACGTTCGGCTGCTTATCAGGCCTTTCATGCGCCAGGCATGAATAACACTCTCAGAAGTTATGGATCAGGTACGGGCTATTCTTTTGCAAACCCCAATCTCACCCCTGAAACTATGACGGGCTATGAAGTGGGAACAGACTATCGCTGGAAAGGTGGCTTTGCCCAGCTAACGGGATTTAATAACTATATTCAAAATGCGATTGTGAGTTACAAAATTGGGTCTAGCCAGCAGGCATTGGCTAATACTCTTTGCGCTACCGTTGGAAATCCAGCGGGATGCGCTACAAACTCTAGTTACTACACGAATAACCAAAGTTTATTAAGTCAGGGAATAGAATTTCAATTTCATCATGATATGAATTCTCATTGGGCGGCAGATGCAAATTATGCATTCACCAGCACCAAATTGACCTGGACCGCCACTACCGACCCGGTAGGTAAACAAGTGGCTGGCGTGCCTCAAAACATTTTAAGCGGAGGCTTAAGCTATTATCCAGTGCCTCAGGCCAGCTTGACTACGACCATTCGATATGTGGGGAGCTCTTGGTTGGATAACAGCAATACTTTGCCAGTGGCTTCTTATGCAGTAGTTGGATTGCGTGCCAATTATGAGGTGACTAAAAATGCCTCTGTTTATGCTTCTGCTGTGAACTTATTTAACCGCCAATACATTACTTTTGGAACAGGAAGCAGTAGTTCGAGCTATACCGTTGGTATGCCCCAGTCAATTAATGTTGGTACACGTATCATCTTCTAATGTCGGCTATATATAAATCCCCCCTTGCCAGAGTGTTGACTAAGGCGCTCTTGATGTGCTCCTTGGGAGTTGTTGGTTATTCGTCGGCTCAGATGGATCACTCCTCAGATTCTGGGATGAGTGCGGTTGTGAAGTCGACTGTCGCATGCCAGGGCTCAGGCTTAGATTGCGCCAATGCGGCTACTCCATTCTTAACGGGTGATGGAAAATTATTGCTCGCCTGGACGGGGGGCGGAGTGGTTTCAGTAGCGCAATCCCATGATTTCGGAAAAACTTTTTCTTCGACTGTAAAAGTTGGAGAGCACGGTAAAGCGCTTGATGCTGGGAGTGATGCCCGCCCTCAAATTGTTTCTGATTCAAAAGGGGATATTTTTTTAGCCTACGCCTTTTTCAAGGATTCCAATTGGAATGCACAGATCAATACAGCTCGTTCAGTTGATGGAGGGGTTACTTTTACTTCCCCAGAATCACTCATCCAAGATGTGTCTAGTCAGCGCTTTCCCTCCGCCTTAATTAGGCCAGATGGTTCCATTTTTATAGCTTGGGTTGATAAGCGCTTAGTTTCGGCTGCCAAGCAGGGCGGTGCAAATAAACTAGGAGGTTCGATTGCCTACTCATTTTCCAATGATATGGGTAAGACTTTTAAGGTGGAGCGTATTGCCAATGACAGTAGTTGTGAGTGCTGTCGTATAGGTGCCGCTGTGGATGCAGCCTATAACCCTGTGATTATCTATAGGGCAATCTTTCCAGGCGGCATTAGGGATCATGCAACACAGATCATCACCCCTAAGGGGCCTGGCTCCATTAGAAGGGTTTCCGATGATCAGTGGAGGACGGATGCCTGTCCACACCATGGACCCACTATTGCCGTTTCTCAATCGGGGAAAATACATGTGGCTTGGTTCACTCAGGGTGAAACCCGTTCTGGTGTTTTTTATGCCAACTCCAGTAATCGGGGCCGTAGTTATTCTAAGCCCGCCAGGATTGGCGCAGATGGCGCCAATGTATCTAGGCCATATCTTTTGGCTATAGGGAAGGTGGTTTACCTTGTATGGAAAGAATTTAATGGCAAGTCTTCCGCTGTGTATTTAAAGCAATCCATAGATGACGGCAGTACATGGTCAGCACCTAAGGCTATATCTGAAACGAGTGGCTACTCTGATCACCCTTTATTAATTAGCCATGGTGACGCGGTTTTTCTGTCTTGGTTAACGCGTATTGATGGCTATCAATTTATCAAAATAGGTCCACAGTAATGAAACGAATCATATTGCTAATTGCTATTGTTCTGATGGTATGTCATTCAGCATATGCTGAATCCATCAATCTGAAGTCATATCAACAGGGCGATTGGGCTTCACTACTAAGCTCTGCCAAGGGCTCTCCAATGGCGATTCATTTTTGGGGGGTGACCTGTGCGCCTTGCGCAAAGGAGATGCCGCAATGGGGTAAGTTCGTGGCTGCGAATAAAAATGCCAACCTCATCTTTATTCAAGTAGATGATGTATCTCCTGAGATGATTCAGCAGATGCTGACTAAAGCAAATCTTGGTCAAGCCAAAAATTACTATGTCAATTTTGCTTTTGATGAGCAGCTACGCCATGAGATAGATCCCAAATGGCGGGGGGAGACACCCATTACTATTTTGATTGATCAGAATGGCAAGGCAACGAGAAAGACTGGCCCCATGAACTTTTCTCAGCTACAGAGTTGGTTTCGTTCGTAAGTCTAATCTGCTTAGAGTGGGCCGATGTTCAATGGATCGGCGTTGAAGAGTAGCGACAATTTGAAAGAGATCTCGAGAGAAATCTCGAAATTTAAAGTTAACCAGGAGGATGTACTCATGAAAAGCAATATTCTTGTAAAAGCCCTATTAATTTCAGCGGTGAGTTTTAGTATGGTTGGTATTGCAAATGCGCAAACTGCCAAACTGGGTAGCTTGCAAATTGAAGGTGCCTACACTCGCGCCACGGTTCCAGGCCAAATGGCCGCTGGTGGTTTTATGAAGATTGAAAACAAGGGCGCTGTCGATCAGTTGTTATCAGCAAGCTCACCAGTGGCTGCCGAAGTGCAGTTACATGAAATGTCGATGGATGGGCAGGTCATGAAAATGCGACAAGTCAAAGATATTCCCGTGCCTGCAGGTGGCGCTGTTGAATTAAAGCCAGGCGGCCTACATTTAATGTTTATGAATATCAAGACCCCGCTAGCCGCTGGTGAAACTGTCCCAGTCAAACTCAAGTTTGCCAAAGCTGGCGAAGTTGAGGTGAGGATGCCAGTGAATGCAATGGGTGCTCATGGTGGTGCGATGAAGCACTGAGTGCTTATTTGAACTTCACTAGTTTTCGGTATTAAAAAAGCCCCTAGGTCTGCACTTAGGGGCTTTTACTTTTATTACTTTACGCTCTAATCTAAGTTCAGATCGGTTACAGCGCCTTTGCTTGCGCTACTTGCCAGATAGGCATACTTAGCCAGCAAGCCGCGGGTATAGCGTGGTTTAGGCTGAACCCAGGCTGCACGACGCTTGGCAATCTCTTCATCGCTCACATTGAGTTGAATAAGGAGTGTATGCGCATCGATCGTGACAGAATCGCCTTCATGAATGAGGGCAATCACGCCGCCTACAAAGGCCTCAGGAGCAACGTGACCTACTACCATGCCCCAGGTGCCACCAGAGAAGCGTCCGTCAGTAATCAGGCCTACCGTCTCACCTAAGCCTTGGCCTACTAGAGCTGAGGTAGGGGCAAGCATCTCACGCATACCGGGACCGCCTTTAGGGCCTTCATAGCGAATAACCATCACGTCACCATCTTTGATCTTTTGCGCCATGATCGCAGCCATCGCATCATCTTCTGAATCAAATACACGAGCAGGGCCAGTAATCGATGGGTTCTTGAGGCCAGTAATTTTGGCTACGCAACCCTCGGGGGAGATATTGCCCTTGAGAATGGCCAGGTGACCTTGTTTGTACAGTGGATTGTCTAAGGTGCGAATGACCTTTTGATCAGCGCGCGGCACTGAGGGCACATCTTGCAATGTTTCTGCGATGGTTTTGCCGGTAATGGTCATGCAATCACCATGTAAGAGTCCACCATCAAGCAATACCTTCATGACTTGTGGGATACCGCCAGCTTGATGAAGGTCGGTGGCTAAATATTGCCCTGAGGGTTTCATATCCACGATGACAGGAACGCGCTTACGAATTCGCTCAAAGTCATCAATGGTCCAGTCGATCTCAGCAGCGCTGGTAATCGCTAGGTAATGGAGTACAGCATTGGTGGATCCGCCAACTGCCATGATGACGCTCACAGCGTTCTCAATGGATTTTTTGGTGATGATGTCACGTGGACGCAAATTCTTCTTGATGGCTTCAACCAAAACAATAGCTGATTCATGCGCGCTAGCGACTTTCTCAGCATCTTCATTGGCCATAGTGGAGGAGTAGGGCAAGCTCATGCCAAGCGCTTCAAACGAGGAGCTCATGGTATTGGCGGTATACATGCCACCGCAAGAGCCGCTGCCTGGACAAGCATGCTGCTCAACGCCTTTAAGGTCTACTTCCGTCATGCGTCCTGAAGTAAATTCACCGACGGCTTCAAAAGCAGAAACAATGTTGAGGTCCTTGCCTTTGTAGTGGCCTGGTTTAATCGTTCCACCATAAACATAAATGCTGGGCACATTCGTGCGTGCCATCGCCATCATGCCACCTGGCATGTTTTTGTCGCAACCGCCGATGACAACAACACCGTCTTGCCATAAACCGTTGACGCAAGTTTCAATACTGTCGGCAATCACTTCGCGGGAGATGAGGGAGTATTTCATGCCTTCGGTACCCATGCCAATGCCATCTGAAACGGTAGGCGTACCAAACATTTGCGCTTTTGCACCTGCTTCTTCTAGAGCTGTTACTGCTGCATCGGCTAGCTTTTGTAAGCCACTGTTACAGGGGGTAATCGTGGAGTGGCCATTTGCCACGCCGACCATTGGCTTGACGAAATCCTTCTCTTCGTAGCCCATCGCGTAATACATGGAGCGATTGGGTGCGCGAGCAACCCCTTCGGTGACATTGCGTGAGCGTTCATTGAGGCGTTTCATACTGATATTGACTCCAGAAAAGAATTTGTCGAAAAGCTCTATTGTGCCGTGAGACAACAGGGAATGCAGGGGTTTATGCCACCTTTTCTGCAATTCACTGATGCACCGCAACAAGCAGATTTTTCTATTGTATTTGCTGATTGACTCCTATTATTAGCTTGAAGGCTAATATCCTTCCTAAAAAAGCTGCAGTACATTGCTTTATCTATTACTTTTTCTTTTAAATTCAATGACTAAAGTTGGTCACATCTATCTAATTGACGACGATGAGT
>CANFWB010000073.1 GCA_947450605.1 Burkholderiaceae bacterium | reverse complement strand
GCTTAAGCCGCTGCGCAAGTGATGATCACGAGATAAAGCCGTCATGACCCCTCGGCTTGCCAAGGCCTCAACGAAGGGATAAGTGGCATTCGTCAGAGCAAAGGTAGAGGTGCGAGCTACAGCACCAGGCATATTGGCTACGCAGTAGTGCAGCACGCCATCCACCATAAAGGTGGGGTCTGTATGGGTTGTTGGTTTGGAAGTTTCAAAGCAACCGCCCTGGTCAATCGCCACATCTACTACAACTGCTCCAGCCTTCATCTTGCGCACCATTTCTCTAGTTACGAGCTTTGGTGCTGCTGCACCTGGCAACAACACCGCACCAATGACCACATCCGCTTCGCACACTTCCAACTCAACCAATAATGGGTCTGCATAAAATGTTCTCACGCGATTGCCATACAACATATCAATTTGCCTTAAGCAGTCAATATTGCGATCAAAGATGCACACATCAGCACCCATACCAACCGCCATTTGCAAAGCGTTTCGCCCTACGACACCAGCGCCCAATATGACTACCTTTGCAGGCGCCACCCCTGGGACACCCGCTATCAATATTCCGAGACCGCCATGTGTCTTCTCAAGATGGGTGGCAGCTGCCTGAATAGACATCCTGCCTGCCACCTCACTCATCGGCGCCAAGAGTGGCAAAGAGCCCGTATTTGAGGTGACCGTCTCATAGGCAATGCATGTTGCCCCCGAAGCAATCAGTGCTTTAGTCTGCTGTGGATCTGGCGCTAGGTGTAAGTAGGTAAAGAGGATTTGATCTTCGCGCAACATGGCGCATTCTTGTGGCTGAGGCTCTTTTACCTTAACCACCATCTCGGCCTTGGCATAGACTTCAGCAGCGCTATTAATTAAAGTGGCGCCAGCCAATCGATAAGACTCATCACTCAAGCCAATTAACTCTCCTGCCCCACGCTGCACTAAAACAGAGTGGCCTTGTTTGCACAAACCCCTCACATTGCCAGGAGTTAAGCCAACACGAAATTCATTATTTTTTACTTCTTGAGGTACGCCAACAATCATTTATGTCTCCTTATTTGAATTCACGACTCAGTTTTGTTTTGCGATGCAAGCCAACGATGTAAAACATGACGAGATACACACCTAATAAACACGGACCCAAAATCAAAGCGATCCGTGCATCCTCATGAAAGCCCATCAACACCACTACCAAGGCAATAAATGCCAATGCGAACCACGAGGAATAAGGCCACCAAGGTGTGCGATAGGCCAACTCGGCAGCCTGGACCTTGGTAAGAGAACGGCGAAATTGAATTTGCGTGATCAAGATGGCAATCCACACCATCAAACCAACGAAAGTCACTGCGGCCATGATGTATTGAAATGCCTTGTCTGGAACAAAGTAGTTCAACACCACCCCAGTCATACAAACCGCTACCGTTGCCATCACCGCACGATGTGGAACACCATACTTTGATAGCTTGGCGAATGGAGCAGGTGCATAACCATTCACTGAAAGTGCATACAAGAGTCGGCCACCACTAAAGATGCCGGCATTACAAGATGACAGGGCAGCAGTAATCACGACAAAGTTAATGATGCCGGCTGCCTCACGCAATCCAATGCGCTCAAACATCACCACGAAGGGGCTACCCTGCTGACCCACTTCATTCCAAGGAAAGATCGCCAAGATGACAAGAATGGCACCCATGTAAAAAATCAAGATGCGCCACGCTAATGAATCAATTGCCATTGGAATCGTTTTGCGTGGGCTCTCCGCTTCACCAGCAGACAAACCAATCATCTCAATACCAACATAAGCAAATAAGACCATCTGCAAGGAAAGCAGCATTCCACTAATGCCGTTCGGAAAGAAGCCGCCGTGCTGCCATAAGTTTCCTAAGCCGATTGGATTCCAATCATTAGTAAAGCCAAAGAAAATGACTGAGCCACCTAATGCAATCATGGCAACAATAGCGACTACCTTGATTAAGGCAAACCAAAACTCAAACTCACCGAATACTTTGACGGCGATGAGATTGATCAGACCCATCATCAAGATAGATGACAGCGCCCATATCCACTGAGGCGTTTCAGGAAACCAGATGCCCATGTAAATACCCACCGCAGTCACTTCAGCAATGCCAACTACGATCCAGTAGGTCCAATACCCCCAGCCCACCATATAACCCGCCAGCGGGCCAACATAGGTATTGGCATAAGCTGCAAATGAGCCCGCTACCGGCTCATGAACGGCCATCTCCCCTAAGGCGCGAAGCACAATGAAGGCAACGATGCCGGCGAGCAAATATCCCAGCAAGATGGAAGGTCCTGCAATTTGGATCGCGCTTGCCGAGCCCAGAAATAAACCGACACCAATGGTGGATCCCAAAGCCATGAGGCGAATGTGCCGGACTTTGAGGTGGCGCTGTAAACCCGTTTGTTCAGTCTGCAAAAGAGACCTCCTTTCGATTGGTCGTTGGTAAGTCACCAACGAGGCAAAGTCTAGGGAGGACTGCACTTCTACACTAGGGGATAGAAATGCATAAAGTACTTAAACAAATAAATGTGATGATCGAAAAAAGGGTTAGCCTGATGAATGCAGGCCTAAAGGAAAATTAATAAATTGGGGATGACATCAGAATACGTAATTTCCTACAGGGATTCCCCTTAAGGATTCATGGGTGTTTTTTAAGAAACTGCACCTTGAGTAGCGATAAGATTTAAAACTTCTGCGGCAGCAGCCAAACCACACGCTGCAGTCACCATCACCGTAGATCCATAGCCAGAGCAAGCAAGTCCGCCGCTGGCAACGCCTGCACGAGGCTCATGAGAATAAATGGCGCGAATGCCTATTTTTTTCTTGAGATTTCTAGAAAAGCCATGATCCTGTCTCAGACCTTGACGCACCTTTGCTAGCAAAGCATCTTGCTCGGTTCGAGAAAGATCATCGCAACGCACAGAAGTGGGATCCGACTTTCCGCCCGCTGCACCACACATCACTAGAGCGCGCTGATTTTTGTCTGCCCAAACTGCTAAAGCAATTTTGGTTTGCACCGAATCTGTCGCATCCAACACGATCGCATCGAATGGAATCAATTCATCCAAATTCTCTGGCTCTAAAAATGCATCGTAAGTAGTCAGCGTAATTTCAGGATTAATTTGTCGAATGCGATCTGTCATGGCCTGCACTTTTGCTTTGCCATACTCACCATCCAGTGCATGAAGTTGGCGGTTGGTATTGCTTTCGGCAATGTGGTCAAAATCGATTAGGACCAGATGGCCAATAGCGGTACGTGCCAAAGCCTCGGCAGCCCAGGAGCCCACCCCACCCAAGCCCGCAACCACGACTGTGGCATGACGAAAACGTTCACGCAGCTCTGGGCCGTATAGGCGGGCTACACCTCCGAAACGACGATCATCCAAACTGCCCTCTATCTTGTCTTCTGCCATAGCTTCTCTTTATACTGAAAAAATGGACTCCATCGCTCAACTCCGCAAAAACTATACCTTCGGCCAGCTTTCAGAAACTGAAGTTCCACACAATCCATTGGCCTTGTTTCAGGTCTGGTTTAATCAGGCAATCAAAGCGGAGTGCCCAGAACCCAATTCCATGACTTTGGCTACCGCAGATCTAGCCGGCAATCCATCAGCCCGTATTGTCTTACTAAAAGGGGCGGATGAAGCGGGCTTTACCTTTTTTACCAATTACGAAAGCCAAAAAGGTAAAGATTTGGCGATTCGCCCCCACGCTGCCTTGTTATTTCATTGGCATGAACTTGAGCGCCAGGTCCGAATCAAGGGAACAGTTGAGCGAGTGAGCGCCGCTGAGAGTGATCAATACTTTCATTCTCGCCCAGCTGCCTCCCGCATTGGGGCCTGGGCTTCACCTCAAAGCGCTGAGATTCCCAATCGAGAATTTCTTGAGGAAGCTGAAAAACGTTTCGCAGCAGACTTTGGCGACCAAGCACCAAGACCAGAGCATTGGGGTGGATATCGCCTACACCCTACTGAGATTGAATTTTGGCAAGGCCGTCCTTCACGCCTGCATGACCGCATTCACTATCAACTCGAAGCTGGCCACTGGCGTATTGCCCGCCTAGCGCCCTAAAAGATTAGGCTGAGCTGGATCTAATTTCCCTAGCGAAACTCTGGTGCAATTAGTGATTGAAACTTTGCCCTGAATTTTGCCAACTTTGGCGCTACGACCGCCATGCAGTAACCCTGTCCAGGGTGTTGACGAAAATAATTCTGGTGATAATCCTCGGCTGGATAAATAACAGGCGCCCCATCAATTTGCGTCACTACGGGATTGGAATAAATCCTTGCCCCCTCCAACTCTTTAACTAATTCATGCGCTGTAGCGCTTTGACTCTCGCTGTGGGTAAAGATGACTGAGCGATATTGCGTGCCATGATCATTGCCTTGATAGTTCAAAGTCGTCGGATCATGAATAACAAAAAAGATTTCTAATAAATCCCGAAAAGACACGACCTGCGGGTTGAAATAGATATCGACAATTTCTGCATGACCTGTTTGGCCGGAGCAAACTGATTCATAGTCCGGATTGAGCATTGCTCCCCCCGCATACCCCGACACCACTGCACTCACGCCCAAAATTTGCTGGTAAACAGCCTCTAGACACCAAAAACAACCACCACCTAAAGTGGCGCGTTCTAAGGATGGGTGGTTTTTATCGATGATTTCGTTCATGGCTTTATCCTAATGCCTTATTCAATCGCTTGCTTGCCATACAAAACCCAATGTCCATAAATCGCTTTACGCTCCAATTAGATGAAATCAAAGCAGCTTATGCTGCCGAACCAAACCCGACACTAGAGGTTCGCCTTGAGCGCATCGGGCGCATTGAGCGAATGATTGCCGCTAATGAAGAGAAAATCTGCAAAGTCTTAGCTGCGGACTTTGGCACTCGCCACCCGATCGAGAGTCGACTACTTGAATTTCAGATGATTTATCAGGCATGCAAGCATGTTCGCAAGCACCTCAAAGAGTGGATGAAACCTCAGCTAGTACCGACCCCAGGATTTTTGGGCTCATCTCATGGGTGGACCGAAATGCAATCGATGGGCGTCGTAGGCATCATGAGTCCCTGGAATTACCCAGTGCAACTAGCACTTGTTCCTGCAATTGCTGCCTTTGCAGCCGGAAACCGGGTTTGGCTCAAGCCATCAGAAAGAAGTTCTCGCACTTCTGGATTCTTGGCAACATTGATTCAAGAGTACTTTCACCCCAGCGAATTTTGCGTCAGCATTGGCGGTGCCGAACTCGCAGAATCCTTTGCGGCACTCCCTTTTGATCATCTATTTTTTACAGGCTCGGGAGACATTGGCAAGAAGGTAATGCGTGCCGCTGCAGATCACCTGACACCAATTACCCTAGAGCTGGGCGGCAAGTCCCCCGCGATTGTCGACCCATCAGCCAAACTCCAAGATGCTGCAGCCAGCATTATTTACGGCAAGCTAGTCAACGGTGGTCAAACCTGCATTGCCCCTGATTACGCAATAGTTCACGCCAGCGATTGCAATGAGTTTGTTCAGGAGCTACAGAACGCAGCCCAAAAGCAATTTGCGAATCCTGAAGAATTGACTGGTGCAATTGATGAACAGCAATTGGCACGCTGGCATCATCTTATTCAAGATGCAGTAGATCGCGGAGCGCAGGCAATCCCCCTCATTTCCGCCCAGGCCTCCTTTACGCCCATCGCACTTCTCAACGTTTCTGAAGATGCCCTGATCATGCAAGAGGAGATCTTTGGCCCCATTCTTCCGATCCTAGCAATCAACGATATTTCCTCTACCATCCGCTATATCAATGACCGCCCAACGCCGCTCGCGCTATATTGGTTTGGCAAGGATAAAGAGGCAATGAAGCGCATTCTGAATGAAACACGCTCTGGTGGTGCGACGATCAATGACACCCTTCTACATGCCGCTGTAGAAGAATTACCTTTCGGCGGCATCGGTGCCAGTGGGATGGGTGCGTACCATGGCAAAGCTGGCTTTGAAGCATTTAGTCATCGCAAATCTGTTTTAGAAGTTCGAGGCTTCTTGGGGCTCAATTTCCTGCGTGGCACTAAGTTGGCAAGGCCACCTTACGGGAAAGGCGTTGAGCGCTTATTGCGTTGGCTACGCTAATTGCGTTGACTACAATTAATTCGGGAAAACCCTTGTAATCCTAGTATTAAAGTGCCATAATGGGAGGCTTTTTAAAGCAATTTGATTCATCGCCCCCCAGCTATATTTCAGCGATTAGTTTAGAAGTCATAAACACAACAACGCTGCCGCCTGTCTGATGGTCGATGCCTTTGACCATCACACTCGATAAAAAACAAAGAGTGTATACACGGAGACATCCCTT
>CANFWB010000072.1 GCA_947450605.1 Burkholderiaceae bacterium | reverse complement strand
TACGGAAGCTGGATCGTGCAAGTAGGATTCGTAGAGTTCCTCTACGTAGGGGGCGTTTCCGCCGAAGAGATAGGAATTATCTCTTTGATCCTGCATCATGATGCTCACCTTTCATCGGGTTTCCCGAATAAAAACTGTGGTTAAAACCACTCGATCTGCGGCTAAACCGCTTCACGAATTGATCTGTGCGAATACTGTTACAACCTTGCTAATTTAACACGATTACCCATTGATACATAAAGGGCTTTCCCTGATTTTGTCGATTACACGGCCATTTCGTTAATTAGACCTTGAATAAGAATTTTCCTACTCAGGTTTAAACCCCTGCCGACAGATTCCCCTAGATTTGATTCGTATTCTCTAAATCTTCAAATGAATTAATGAGATTAAGGATATATGAAAGCAATTACCCCAGAAATGGAATATTTAAGTACTCGGCAAAGCGCAAAGGTATTGCAAGTGTCCCTTGGAACTGTTCAAAAAATGGTTGAATTAGGCGAATTAATAGCCTGGAAGACTCGAGGGGGGCACCGCCGCATACTAGCCAGCTCATTGGATCAGCAGCTTGCCAGACGTAAACGAGCGATGCGTCAAAAAACAACCCAGAATTGCATTGCCATGGGGATATTTAGAAGAGCGGAGAATAGCCACGAGTTAGTAGAATCCATTCAGTGCTGGCAATTAAAGGTTGATCTAGAAATATCTGTCGATAGTCTTGAAGGCCTCATGAAGGCAGTATCTATTGCCCCGGATTTAATATTCCTCGATGCGCTGATTCCGCCGGTTGAGCAAGTCCACCTGATTCATTACCTAAGCAAAAACAAGGACACCCAGCGAATTCCTATTTTGGTAGATGAAGGATTCATCAGGCTTCATCCTGGGGTAATGGGCCTAGCCGATGAAAATACTGTAGGGGTTAGGTCTCAGTACCCAGAAATCCTTCAAGAAGAGCTAGAAAATGGCTTAATTGATCAAAATCCCTTAATTATTGGCTACCCTGCCACCAATCCAGAGCTGGAAACTGTACTGGGCACTAAGAATCGACATGAGCTCTTAGAGCCCATTTTTGTCCAAGCCCTCAATAGAAAGTGCGCCTAGGAGATATTGAGCGCAATAAACACAAAAGCCGCTCAATTCACATTGAGCGGCTTTTTTATATCTAAATACTATTTAAATCAGTAGCTTAGATTAAGAAGTTACTACGATCTCTACCCTCGATCCATTTTGGTGCTTTTCCGCGACCAGTCCAAGTATCGCCAGTAGACGGATTACGATACTTAGGGGCAACCTTGCCACTGGAGCTACGAGCACCCGCTTTACGACTGAATAAATCAGCAGCAGTTAAATCATATTGCTCAATAATCAGCTTTGCTTTCGCGATGCCATCAGCCTTCTCGCGCAGAACTGCTTCTTTAATTTGCTTATCTAACTGTTCGCGCTGGGCTAAAAGTTCTTTATAAGAGGACATAGATTAATTTCTCCGTATAGTAATTATCTTAAATAACCAAGACTTGGTTATTTATGTGTAGATATTATATCCCAATATTAATGAATAATCATGTATTAATATTAACTATAACCCTAAAGAAACAAGTGCATTACTGCATTGATAATTGATTAATTAATATAATCATTATAAATACTATATTTATAATCGGTAAAGTGCACTTACCTTCTCAGCATGAACGTACCGCTTGATTTAGCGGTGACCTCGCCGGCCTCATTTAAGACCACAGCCTCACAATAGTTAATCGTCTTGCCAGTTTTCAGGACCGTGCCTTCCACTACGATTTTGCCGATACTAGGACGCAAGAAGCTGACACTCATATCGATTGTCATCGCACCAAGCGGTTGATTATTGGTACTGCGTGCTGCGGCACCCATCGCAAAATCCAACAACGTCATCACTACGCCACCATGGGCAATCTGAAAGCTATTCTCAAATTCGGGCTTAATCACCAAGCTAATCCGCGATTTACCCCCTTCGGCGTACTCGGGGACCACACCTAAGTGAGCCAAAAAAGGAATGCTTAATCCGAAATAGGTAGTGTCGTTTGAGTTTGATGTCATGGAAAAGAAGTATTGAGAGGGTGGGTATTGCGATATAGATAAATTCAGGAATAATTGGTCGGGGCGAGAGGATTTGAACCTCCGACCACATGCACCCCATGCATGTACGCTACCAGGCTGCGCTACGCCCCGACGAGAAACGAAATTGTATCAGTAACTATTTTGAGAGAATTTGCAGAACAGCTTGCAACTCATCGCGTAAGCGAAGCTCACCGCGAGCCTCATCCAGACGATTTCGAGCGCCACTGATGGTGAAGCCCTCTTCATATAACAGCGCCCTAATCTTACGAATTAAGACTACTTCATGATGTTGATAGTAGCGGCGGTTGCCACGGCGCTTTTGTGGGCTTAACTGTGAGAACTCTTGCTCCCAATAGCGCAAGACATGAGAGCGAACTCCACAAAGATCTGCAACCTCACCAATAGTGAAATAACGCTTAGCGGGTATTGGGGGGAGCTGCGAACTAAGCAGCACCGACCCAGCATCAAATGCTGTTTTCTCGAGCATGCGACTCAACTACGTCCTTGAGTTTTTGACTTGCGTGGAAAGTAACAACGCGGCGGGCTGCAATTGGAATCATTTCACCCGTTTTTGGGTTTCGACCCGGACGTGCAGACTTATTACGTAGCTGAAAATTGCCGAATCCAGAGATCTTGACTTCCACACCCGCCTCAAGCGACTCACCAATACGATCAAAGAATGCATCAATCATGTCTTTGGCCTCACGTTTATTGAGACCCACTTGATCGAAGAGCGCTTCAGAGAGCTCGTTCTTCGTAACAGTATCGTTGCTAACTAATTCATTCATGGCTGAAGTCTCTTCGTACTATATTTAAGGCTCATATTAAACCTAGCGCAGACGGGCTGCGCAATTTTTCTCAAGCGCCGCCAATAAGGCCGTCATAACCGCTTCAATTTGCACATCCTGCAATGTTTCTTGTGGATTCAATAGGGTGACACGGAAAGCCAAGCTCTTTTCGTCATCAGCCATGCTGCTAGAACCGGCTTTTGGCTTGAATTCATCGAAGAGCTCAATATGTCGAACGAAATTCTGCTTACCTTTATTCATTGCATCCAATAATGATTGGGCAGAAATAGATTGCTTGACCACCACCGCCAGATCACGCTGCACTGCAGGAAACTTACTTAACTCTTCCGGCTGCGGAATGCCCAGATTGCGAATGGCCTCTAAATCCAATTCGAATAGGACTGGTGCTTGTGGTAACTCATAGGCCTGCTGTAATCCTGGATGCAACTCACCAACCCAGCCAATATTCAGCTTACCTTTTGGTGTCAATAACTGAATTTGGGCGCTACGCCCAGGATGCAGTGCTGGATGCACTGCAGCTTCAGTTGTGAAATGCAATGGGTCTAGAGCGCGCTCGAGATCACCCTTCACATCAAAGAAATCTACTGGACGGTTATCGCTTGCCCACTGCTCCGGCACAAAAGAGCCGTAAGCCAGGCCACCAACATGCTGTGGCTGATAAAAGCCAGCTACTTTGCCAACCTCTTCTTGAACGCGATCATCACGCTTAAATACGCGACCTGTTTCAAATAAACGTACGCGACCAGCACCACGATTGAGGTTTGCCTTAAGGTTACCCAATAAGCCACCCCAGAGGTTGCTGCGCATGACACCATACTGGCTAGCGATCGGATTGAGTACAGCAATCAGATCTTGTTCAGTAGCAGTAGCCAAACGCCGTTCGCTCTCTAGATCAGTAAACCCAAAGTTAACCGCCTCTTGATAACCTTGAAGCGCTAAACGTTGGCGTAATAAATGTACCCCACGCTTTGCTTCTGCCTTGGCACTCATCTTCAATGAGGCTACTGGCGGTATATCTGGGATATTTTCAAAGCCGTACATGCGCGCGACTTCTTCAATTAAATCCTCTTCGATTTCAATATCAAAGCGATAACTGGGTGGTGTTACAACAAAAACACCAGCCTCTTCTTTAAACTCAAATCCAAGACGCTGAAATACATCGGCAACAATCTCAGTGGTAAGCGGAATGCCAATCACTTTCATAGCGCGAACCAAACGCATACTCACAGGCTTACGCTGTGGAACTGCCAATACTTGATCATCGATTGGGCCAACTTGGCCGCCGCATACTTCGACAATCAAAGCAGTTAAATACTCTAGGCAGTTCACCGTATTTTGTGGATCAACGCCACGCTCGAAGCGATGAGCAGCATCAGTACTAAAGTTGAAACGACGGGCGCGACCTTGTATTGCTGAGGGCTGCCAATAGGCCGCCTCTACATAAATATTTTTAGTGTCGTCAGTCACGGCGCAGTGATTACCACCCATGATTCCCGCTAAGGCAACTGGACCATTCTGATCTGCAACTACACCAGCGTCTTGGATCTTGCCTGAAGAATCAGGGCCCTGCAGGGTTACTGTCTGACCATTGAGCAATTCAAGACTTTCTCCTGATTTTGCCCAACGAATAGATAAGTCGCCAGACAATTTATCAATATCAAATACATGGGTAGGCTGACCCATTTCTAACATCACATAGTTAGATAGATCTACCAATGCGGAAATACTTCTTTGACCAGCGCGTGACAAACGTTGCACGATCCAGTCCGGCGTCTTCGCTTGAGGATTAACCCCCCGAATGACGCGACCTGCAAAGCGTCCACAGAGATCAGCGCTTTCAACTGTAACCTTGAGTCTGTCTTGAATAGCAATATTTACAGGGGTCCACTTCGGGATACACAATGTGGCCCCAGTAATTGCGGACACTTCACGCGCCATGCCCATCAGGGATAAACAATCTGCTTTATTCGGTGTTAATTTAATTACAAAGATTTGATCATCCAAATCTAAATACTGACGAATATCTTGACCTACCGGCGCATCAACAGGCAACTCCAAAATGCCTTCATGATCATCACCTAGACCAAGCTCTCGACCAGAACACAACATGCCTTGGCTTTCAACACCACGTAGCTTACCCACTTTAATCATAAAAGGTTTGCCACCCACTTCTGCTGGAGGCAATTCGGCGCCAACCATAGCGCAAGGGATCTTGATACCCGCACGTGCATTCGGTGCGCCACACACAATTTGTAATTCCTGACCAGTTCCAGCGTCTACTTTGCATACTCGCAAACGATCGGCATCAGGATGTTGCTCGGCCGACAGAATTTGCGCAATCACAATCTTCGTAAAAGCAGGCGCTACTGAATGTTGCTCTTCCACCTCAAGACCTGCCATGGTCATTGCATGACCTAAAGCATTGCTATCAAGAGAAGGTTTTACATATTGGCGTAACCAAGATTCAGAAAATTGCATATGCGCTATCTACTATGAGGAGGTTAGCTAATTAAGCTGGGAATTGCGCTAAGAAACGGAGGTCGTTCTCAAAGAAAAGGCGTAGATCGTCAATACCATAACGCAACATTGTCAGGCGCTCTAAGCCAGAGCCAAAAGCAAAGCCGGTATAACGCTCAGGATCAATACCCATGTTGCGTAAGACATTTGGATGCACTTGCCCTGCCCCAGAAATCTCCAACCAACGGCCGGCTAACTTACCGCTACCAAAGGCCATGTCAATTTCAGCGGAAGGTTCTGTGAATGGGAAATACGATGGGCGGAAACGAACTTGCAATTCATTCGTCTCGAAAAAAGTTCTTAAGAAATCGGTATACACACCCTTTAGATCTGCAAAGGAAACATTCTCGGCAATCCAGAGACCTTCAACCTGATGAAACATCGGTGAATGGGTTGCATCACTATCTACGCGATAGGTTCTACCTGGAGCAATCACCTTGATCGGCGGCATCACATCAGCATTGGCATATTTCTTGACATGCTCGCTCGCATAACGAACCTGAATTGGGCTGGTATGTGTACGCAATAACAAAGGCTTCCCATTGGAATCTTTGCCATCAATATAAAAAGTGTCCTGCATCGAACGCGCAGGATGATTCTCGGGGCTATTTAAGGCAGTGAAATTAAACCAATCGGTTTCAATTTCAGGGCCATCTGCTACATCAAAACCAATTGAACGGAAGATCTCTTCAACACGCTCCCAGGTGCGCATCACGGGATGCAAGCTACCTACCGCTTGGCCACGGCCAGGCAAAGAAACGTCAATCGATTCCGCGGCAAGGCGTTGCAACAAAACCGCATCAGCCAATGCTTGGCGACGCTCTTGTAAGGCAGCCTCTACTTGGGTCTTGATTTGATTAATTTGGGCGCCAGCACTCTTGCGTTCATCAGGCGACATCCCACCCAGCGCTTTTAAACGCTCAGTGAGAACACCTGACTTACCGAGATACTTGGCTTTCGCGTCCTCAAGAGCTGCCGCATCGGCAGCTCCGAGGAAATCACGTTTAGC
>CANFWB010000071.1 GCA_947450605.1 Burkholderiaceae bacterium | reverse complement strand
GCCATGCGTGGTGTAGTCGACCCTGATCTAAGGCATGGGTTAATGCCTTAACCACATGGTCTTGTCCTACCAATTGGGAGAAAGTTTTAGGGCGCCACGAACGGGCTAAAGCCAATGCTGTCATGTATTACATTCTAACAAGCTAAAATGGAATTGGATGGGCCTCCCCGCATGGCGGTTTGGATAACCTGGTCAGGTCGGGAACGAAGCAGCCAAACCCAATTCTGTCAGTGCCGGGGGTCAGGCTCATCCACCCTCCCCAACACTAGATTTAACCCCATTACAGGATCTTTAAGGCCCTGAAAATTCCCCAAATCATCCAAATAATCAGCAAAACGAGGATGGTTCTTGCATCTAATGAGATTCTGAATAACTGCAAATGCTGATGGGCGCACTCTACATAAACCCTCAAATTGAACCCCCTTTTTATTAGAAGGCTTCAGCGTAGAGCTTGCGAGACATTAAATTCACATGGATTCATTGATTCAGCCGTAGGAATAGCGGTAGTCACAGGAATACATATTCACCTAGGCACTTCAAGGCAAAATAGCTTTGCAAACAACCCTACTTAAGCAAAGAAGCCCTGATGCCCCAAGCCATTATTTTTGATGTAGAAGCAACCGATAAAAACGATGCTGTCATTATTGAAGCGGCCTCTTTAGACGTCACGTCCGTTAATCCACTTTCAGTAGGCAATCCTTGGGTGCAACGCTACAACCCTGGCAAACCTATTAGCCTTGGCGCCTTAGCAACTCACCACATCCTCGATGAGGAACTGGTGAACTGCCCCGCTAGCAGCTCATTTCAATTACCTGCCGGCACCAAGTACATCATTGGTCATAGCGTAGATTTTGACTGGGAAGCCATTGGCAGCCCTGAAGTCAAACGAATTTGCACGCTGGCTCTTGCTCGCAGCCTGTGGCCCGAGTTGGATAGTCATACTCAAAGCGCCTTGCTCTATTACTTTGAAAGATCTACAGCTAGAGAACAATTGCGTGATGCTCATAGTGCATTAGCGGATGTCTGGATTTGCTCCAAAATACTTGGACAAATTATTGAGAAGCTTAAGCCTTCTTCTTTGGATGCCTTATGGGAAATGTCTGAGAAGGCTCGCATCCCCACCACCATGCCTTTTGGTAAACATAAGGGCGAATTAATTAGCCAGGTTCCATCTGACTACAAACAGTGGATGCTACGTCAGGATAATGTGTCCCCGTATTTGCGCAAGGCTTTAGAGGCCAAATAACAGCCTTTACTAGGGAATAAGGAATCCGTGATTTCCTTATTCCCCCTCTAGGCCTGCTGCATATTTCTTGTGCCGCTCTTACTGATACTTGCGAGTAAATACTTGTTTTGTGGCGCCATCATGACGCTTAGTATTTTTCAATACTGCGCAGTAAGACAAAGCTATGATCACTGCAAGTGAGATGCCGTTGAAATTATTTAATAGGTCCATGTATTTCTCCTTATTTACTTTTTATTTGCTTTTTACTTAGTTGGTTGATGTGTTATTTATCGTGCTACAGGTAATTCATCCCACTGTGTGGTGTAGTTCGGTGATCTGTTGCCTGATCTCATTTGCCAGTCTTGCTTGGTTCCAGATACCGCTGTTCTGATAACGGCATTCCCAAAACGACTGTTAATGGAGTCCATTGCTTTCATGAGATGGGCTGATTTGCCCTTGACTTCCATGTCATCAAAGAGAGATTGCTGAACTGTTGGCTTATCCGCCAGGAGGCTAAACATCACCCCTGCTTTTTTGTACTTAAAGCCAGCCTGGTAAATTTGCTTTAAGCCCTTTAGCGCAGCCGTTGTGAGTCTTAAGGTGTTATCACTGGGATCTGATAGTGGAATCGTGACGCTTTGATGATGCTGCGGCTCAAACGGCTTGTGCGGATTGGTTTGTATAAAGATAGTGAGCGCGCCCGTAACGGATTGTTGGCCTCTCAGTTTTTCTGCACCTCTCGCTACATGCGTCGCAACCGATTCTGCTAATTGCTCCATGGTAGTGACAGGTTTACCAAAGCTGCGTGAGGAAACGATCTGCTGTTTAGCTGGCGCCACTTCTTCAAGTTCTAAGCAAGAGACACCGCGCAACTCATAAGAAATCCGCTCTACCACTACACCAAACTGTTGGCGCATTGATTGTGGTGACGCTTGTAAAAGATCAAACACGCTATTGATATGAAGCGCTTTAAGTTTCTTGCTGAGCTGCCTGCCAATGCCCCACACCTCACCTACCGGCGTTTCAGTCATCCATTGATAGAGTGCTTCTTTAGGCATTGCATTGATATCGCATACGCCCGCAAACTGTTTGTGCTTTTTAGCAAGGTGATTTGCCAGCTTGGCTAAAGTCTTGCTGGCGCCAATACCAACACACACTGGCAAACCTGTAGTGTCTTTGACCTTGTCTTTGATGATTTGACCCATGCTCGCAGGGTCAGCGTATTGCTTGAGTACAGTCTCGATTCTGAGAAAACTCTCATCAATGCTGTAAACCTCTAAATTGGGGGTAAAGGTTTTTAAGATTTCGACCACCCTGCTACTCATATCGCCGTACAAGGTGTAGTTAGAGGAATACGCTTGAATGCCATGCTGCCTAGCCAAGTCCTTCATCTGAAACCATGGGGTAGCCATCTTCACGCCCAGCGCTTTAACTTCAGCACTACGCGCTACTGCGCAACCATCGTTATTAGATAAGACCACCATGGGCACACCTTCTAACTTGGGTGCAAATACCCGCTCGCAAGAAACGTAGAAGTTGTTCACATCTACGAGTGCGAAGAGTTGATTGGTTTGACCGGATTGATTGATAGCGCTCATATGGATTTACCATTTCTGCTACTAGCGTGGCTGTATCTGCGCACCACCCCAACCACTACACCCCAGATTTGGAGTTCGCTGTTCTCGTTAAAGGTAATGGGCTCGTAATTGAGGTTCTCTGGCTGGAGCTCGGTTTTGCCGCGCAATTGATACAGGCGCTTGATGGTGTACTCGTCGTCCACCACGGCAACAACGATGTCTTTATGTTTTGGCTTGAGGGCTTTATCAACCACCACCTTGTCGCCGTCACAAATGCCCGCGCCCATCATGGAATCCCCCTTCACGGTGAACATGAAGGTAGCCGGCTTGTTTTGAATGAGATAGCTGTTGAGATCGAGCCCTTCCTCGGCATAATCGGCTGCTGGACTTGGAAATCCCGCTGAAATACGGTGACTCAGGAGTTTGAACTCATAGGCGCCATTGGCCGCTAAGGCTTGTGGAGCCTGACTTAAGGTCGCTTTTGGGGGGGTCATGTAAGTCGTCATAGTTGTTAATATACTGTATGTTTATACAGTATATGTAAAAACCTTAAAAATGACTCAATTTTTGTTGCTTTTGAGCTATTTGCTTAAATATGAGGCAATAAAAAACCACCCGAAGGTGGTTGATGTGGCTAGATGGACCGGGTTCTTGCTAGCAAAATGCGAATGCCAAGATGGCAGGATCATCTAAGAATGTATTTGCGGCATAAATACTTGCCCGGTAAAACCAGACATGCCCCACTTCAATGATCTCCGCCAAATGATCCATTAGCCGAGATAGTCCGCTTTACCAATTTCCACTCCGTTATGGCGCAGGATATTGTAGGCAGTGGTGACATGAAAGTAGAAATTAGGAATGATCCAAGTGAATACATATTGCTCGCCCGCAAACTCAAAGTTCCATTCTTTAATGGAGAATTTGATCTCCTTGGCTTCCGTGCCGTCAATCTGCTCAGGCTTAATACTGTCCACAAAGGCCACCGTTTTAGCGATGCGCTCTTTTAATTGAGCAAGCGTGCTTTCAGCATCGTCAAACTTAGGAGCTTCAACACTAGCCAAACGTGCCAAGCCAAACTTCACTTGATCACAAGCAATTTGTACCTGCTTAGCTAGAGGAAACATATCCGGAAATAAGCGAGCCTCTACCAAGACCTTGCTATCGATTCCTTTTGCGGCTGCATGCTCTTCAGCCTTCGTCAAAATGGTAGTCAAGTTGACCAGCATTTTCTTTAGCTGGGGAACCGATGCTTGGTACATGGAAATTGCCATAAATACTTTCTTATATAAATTACCGTATTGAGAGTGAATTAAACATCGCTCATGAAATCGCCGCCACCGCTGTCATCCCATGAGCTTGATCCACCATCATCCCAAGAGCTGGCATCCTGCACACCAAAATTTGGGTCTAAAGATGCTGGACCACCAACTTGATTTAAGTTCGGATTGGTATTGGGACTTGAATGGCCATTATCGTGACCACCCATGAGGTTGCTTGCCAATGCTTGGCCAGCATACATACCAGCACCTAATGCAGCGCCAGTAGCTAAGCTACCCATCAAGCCGCCACCCATACCGCCTGCAGGTGCACCAGGATAGCCAGGGCCTCCCGGGTAACCGGCAGGAGCACCTGGAGCACCAGGGTAACCAGCGCTTGGTGCGTTATAGACCTGCACCGCTTCGGCCTTGCGACGTCTCATCACAATCATGATTCCAACTACCAAGATGGCAATTAAACCCCAGAAGAGTGGATTGCTAAAGATGGATGATGAACTAGCAACTGGTGCAACTTGAGTGCTGGCCAATTGCATCTGGAGTTTTTGCACAGATTCAGGCTGAGCAAATGGTAGGCCTGGGGCAAGATTTTCTGCTTTAAGGAAATGATTGCGCGCTACCTCTAACTTACCTTCTTTGAGGTAAAGCTCAGCCGCCACATAGTGCGCCTTTGCACTGTTAGGATGGTTTTGGAGCACTTCCTTCATCATGACATCAGCTTTAGCCATCTGCCCAGATTGCACCGCTTGATAGACCTCTGGCAAAGTTGCCTCAGCAAATGCTGCGTTGCTAGTTAACAGTACCGCTGCTGCGAATACGCCAACGAATAAATGAATTACTTTACGAATTGTCATCATGACTCCTTGTAGGATGTTTCGTGCGAATTTCATTATCCCCAGTTTGGGGATTTTTGCTATTCCCTACTTATATAGGGTCTTTAGGATAAATTTCAAGGGGTCTGGGACTTAGATTACCTCGGCGATCTCACCCTTGGCAGAGATTAAATACGCCATAGCCGGCTTATCCGGACGTATTCTGGCCAACTCTTGTTTGTAGTTATTCAGTTGTGCGCGGTATTTATTGTGAGCCTCACTGCCCGCTTCTGGGATTGAGAGCTTGTAATCCAAGATAGCCAAGTGATCCTCAAACTCTACCAAGCGATCTAGGCGGAAACTCTTGCCATCCAGGCTAACAATATCGATCTCGTTCCAGGCCTGAACCCACCGATTTGCTGTGAGGTAATGCTGGAGCTCTTGGGTATTGAGAACAGTAGTCGCCTGGTCTAGCGCCTTACTTGCCAATTCTTCAGCAATGCCAAGCCAGCGAGCTATTTGATCGGCGCTCATCGATTCTGGGTTGGCTGCCCCAGTTTGAATAGTGAGATGCTCTAGTAGGCGATGGAAATGCACGCCCTCCTCCAATATTTTGGAGTTATCTGGTGCATCAAGCTCATCCTGGAAGACCTCCAAGGTCAGACCACTTTCGATATCTTTAAGCTGTTGTGTGTGACTCACCTTAGCTGCACCCCAAGACACCTCAAAGTCATCCATCATGAAATCACTTGGATGATTTGCCTTCTGGCCCATTACTTGCTTCGCTTTAGCCTCCACTTGCGTAGGCTGGTCCTCCAGGATGGGCAACTGCCCTAGCATTGCTTTGCCATACCAAGACTTCTCATCCAAACCTATAGGGTTTTTTGTGGTGGGTGCCTTGGCCACACCGCTAATCCAGAGGCCCTGCTTTGCTCTGGTCATTGCAACATAGAGCAGATTCCAGTTCTCGTTCTTACCAATCAGCAATTCGCGTTCACGTACCTCACTGCGAGGGTTGGTTAAGGTGGCAGAGGTATACATCGACAAATGACTGGGACTCTCGCTCTCTGGAGGCCAGTCTAATAAGACACCGCGATGATCTGCCTTGCCTTCAGTATGGTTAGAGTCGAGCATGATCACAAATGGTGACTCCAAGCCCTTTGCCCCGTGAATAGTCATCATGCGTACGCGCTGCTGTTTATCTTCATCAGACAATTCACTCTCCTCGTCGAGCTCTACGAGATCAGCCTCCGCCTCTACATCGCCCTCATCTGGGGTTTCATCATCATCGCCACGGCGAATGGTATTGATCTCATCAATAAAGCGGCCCAGACTCGGGTAACGACCGCCATCTTGATTGAGTGCTAACTCGAGGAAGGCATCGAGGTTTGCCAAGACCTGGGCTCGAGCAATCTCTTGAGAGGTGCCCGCATATTTAATGCGCAAATCACTCTCTTGATAAATACGGTCAAGCAAGTCATGCACTGGCAGGCGCTCACCCAGCATCCGCCAATGCTCTAGATAACGGGCTGCCTGCATCAAGCTTGCATCTGGACTATCTTGCAAAGCATCCCACCAGGATCGATATTGATTTGATGCCATCGACTTGGCCAGAGCCTGCATTTGGCCTTCGGTAAATGCAAAGATGGGGCTTCTCAACACCTGGGCGAGTGGTAAATCGTGGCGCGGCGTTACCAATATAGTTAAGAGTGCAGTCAGATCATCGATCTCTAGGGTGTTAAGTAAACCACCGAGGCGAGAACTCTCAAACGCTAAACCTGCCTCGCGAAGTGCGCGCTCAAAT
>CANFWB010000070.1 GCA_947450605.1 Burkholderiaceae bacterium | reverse complement strand
ATATTCACGCGTCAAGTGATCAGTTAAACAACAATAAATAAAACGAAAACGTTTAAGGATATTTGTATGAATCGATCATTCTCTAGTGTTAGTCGCTCTTGGGTTTTAGCCCTGGGCGTATCGCTAAGTTTGCTTAGCGGTGTCTGTTTGGCGGAGCGCGCTCCTATGCAGCCTCTGCCATCCCCAAGTGGTATTGATTTCCCAAAAAATCTCAATACCATTCCCAATGGCACTCAAGCCCAATCTCAGCCAGCAAATACTGCGCCTAAAGAAGGTGCAATTTGGGATACGGCCAATAGCGACCCGTACAACTTTGTCAGCATCCCTGATAAAGAGGCGAGCGTTTTGATTCAACGCGCTGGTCAGCAATGGCGCTTGATCCGTAATGGCATCATCACTGTTTACGGCGCCTGGTTGCTAGCAATTGCTTTCTTTGGTATTGCTGCTCTTTTCCTGATTAAGGGTCCAATTAAACTGCATGCCCCCATGTCTGGCGTAAAGATCAAACGTTTTAATGGCTTTGAGCGCTTTACACACTGGGTAATGGCTGCCAGCTTTATTGGCCTTGCTTTAACTGGCATGTTGATACTGTGGGGCAAGTATTTTGCAATGCCTTTGATGGGCGGCGCCGCTTATGGCTCATTCTTGATGGTTTGTAAGAATATTCACAACTACTCTGGACCATTATTCACTCTGAGCGTGGTGATCTTCTTCTTGCTCTTTGCTACTCGTAACATCCCGGGTAAGGGTGATCTCACCTGGTTGATGACGCTTGGTGGAGCATTAACCGGGAAGCATCCTCCTGCAGGATTCTTCAATATGGGTGAGAAAATCTGGTTTTGGTTTGGTATGGTTATTTTGGGGCTTACGATTTCGGCTTCTGGCTTCGTGCTCGATATGATCGTACCGTTCATGGATGTCCAGTATCTCCGCGGCACTATGCAATTAGCTAATATTGTTCATAGCTCTGCTGCTATCTTGATGATGGCAATGGCGATGGGGCATATCTACATCGGCACGATTGGTATGCAAGGCTCTATCGATGGCATGAAAGATGGCTACGTTGATGCCACTTGGGCAAAAGAACACCATGAACTCTGGTATGACAAGGTTAATAAATAAGGACATGGCCATGAAAAAACTCATTGCTTTCACACTCTGCTCATTTACAACTGCTGCGGCTTTCGCTGCATTGCCACCGTTGACCCCCGAAGCCCAGGAAGCGGCAACTTTGGCAAAAGCAAAGGCTGCTTATGGTGATAGGGTCGGTGCTTTTAAGTTGTGCCAGGCTCAAAATAGGGTGGCTGATCAATACAGGGTGTCTGGTACTCCTGCGCCAGCAGCTTGTGTAGCTCCACCACCGTTTGTTGCTCCTGTAGCTGCAGCAGCAGCGCCGGCAGTGGCGAAGTAATTAGTCTGCCAGCAACTCTTGATGCAAGTAGCGTTTAGCTGCTTGTGTCTGGGGGTTTGAAAAGAAAGGGCCTACGGGTCCTTTTTCTTTGATTTCACCTTGATCAATAAAGATGATGTACTCGGCCAGTCTTTGTACTTGTGCAAGCTGGTGGGAGGTGAAGATGACATCCGAGCCTTGAAGCTTAAATTGTCGAATGATTTCTTCAACCTGCTCAGTTGTGTTGGGGTCTAGGTTGGCGGTTGGCTCGTCGAGTAAAGCTAAGTTGGGTTTTTGCAAAATCGCTCGTCCTAAGCAGAGCTTTTGTCTTTCGCCGGCTGACAGTTTGTGTGCAGGGCTATTAGCAAGATGGCTTAAGCCGATTTGCTCTATGACGGTATCAATTTCTGCGGAGCTAATCGATCTATCTGCATCCCTCACCATAGCAATATTGACCCGTGCTGATGCCTTGATCATTGGGGTGTGGTGTAGCACTAATGAAGACTTAATCGGGTTGGCAGAGTGGATGATGCTTCCGGAGTCCGGTTTGATTAAACCATCCAGCAATTTCAGGAGAGTAGTTTTTCCAGCTCCATTCGGGCCAATGCAGGCGCAAATTCGATCAACAGGAATGACTGCATGGGGAATGTTGAGGATGATTCGACCATCGCTTTTTACAATGACCTCTTTGAGCTCAATGAACCGTTTAAATTCTGCGGATGAGTTATCCATAGCGACGCTCTGCAATTTGACGAACGGCAAAGGTAAATAGGTTGGCTAGCAGCACAATTCCCAAAAGGACAATGCCTAGAGCCAGAGCGAGGGGCAGGTCACCTTTGCTGGTTTCCAGGGCAATTGCAGTAGTCATTGTGCGTGTGGAGTGATCTATATTGCCGCCGACGATCATGACTGCTCCGACTTCAGATATTGCTCTAGCTAGCCCGGCCAAAATCGCAATCGTCAGGGAGAAGCGGCAGTCCCAAATGAGCCATTTGAGGGTGGAGGGTCTAGGCAAGCGCAAGGCCTTAAACGAATCCCGATGAATCTTCCAGGAGTCTTCCAGAATCTGGCGGCTTAGAGCGGCAATTAAGGGGGTTGTCAGCAGGGTTTGAGCTAGGATCATCCCCTTCGGGGTGAAAAGCCAGCCCCACACCCCTAAAGGTCCTGTGCGCGAGAGCAGCAAGTAGACTACGACACCCACAATCACGGTTGGGATGCCCATCAGGGTATTGAGGATGACGGTAATGCCCTTTTTCCCCTTAAATTCTTCGGTAGCCAAGAGGGCCCCAATCGGTAGCCCTAGCAATGTTCCGAGCAGCAATGCGCTCAGACTCACCTGTAAGGAGACGAGCACAATGCCGATGACAGCAGCATCTAATTGCGCGAGAAGTTTAAAGGCATCCTGAAAGGTCGTAAACATGGGCTCGATTCTAGCAAGGGGATGGCAAAATGGGATAAATGCAAATATTTTTCCTTATTCTGATCCATGGCTGAAGTCATTTGCCTCTGTAATGAGGTCCTCGATATCGATCTTCGTGAATATCTCGATAGTCACCCGATTGGGTCGATTGATGAGTTGCGGGAGCAGGCGTCCATTTGCAATAAATGCATGCAATGCCAAGATTTGGTTGAGGGTGAGATCTATCTAGCTCGTGTTCGTCGACAGCGCGCTGCAGGACAGTTTTAATGACGCAGAGTAAAGTGGGGCGCTTTAGTGTGATGACCATGAATGTACATAAGGGTCTTTCGCCCTTACATCGCAGGTCAACTATTTACGAGCTGCGCCAGAAAATGCGTAGCCATCACCCAGACTTACTGTTCTTGCAAGAGTTTCAGCAAGAGCATCGGGGGCGTATTAGGCGATTTGGCCAATGGCCACTGACAGAGCTCACCCATTTCTTATCTGAAGATTTTTGGCATGACTGGCATTATGGGAAAAATGTTGAGTATCCTGATGGGCATCATGGCAATGCCATTCTTTCAAAAAGGCCGCTGCATAAAGGTCAAAATTACGACATCTCTGCCTATCGATTTGAAAGGCGCGGTTTGCTACACAGTATCACTCAGCTAGAGGGTGTAGCTATACCCATTCATTGCTTTTGCGTCCATCTGGCTTTATTTGAAAGAGGACGAGAGCGTCAATTAGATGAGATCATTCGTTATATTGACACGCTTGCGGAGGGTGGCCCAACGATTGTTGCGGGTGACTTTAATGATTGGCGCAATCGAGTAAGCGCGCCGATGCTAGCCGCTGGCTTTAATGAAGTCTTTGAAGTGCTGACTGGCGCCCCCGCTAAAACCTTTCCTAGTGTGAAGCCAATGCTTCCGATGGATCGCATTTATGTGCGGGGCCTAAAAATCCACTCTGCAGAAATTCTGTATGAATGGTTGAAATTATCTGATCACTTAGGCATTACTGCGGAACTGGAAATCGTATGAGCGTATTAAATTATCTCTTAGGTTCTATTTTTGGATTCTCTCTCATTTGGGTTCCGATTGCTCATGCAGTCATCGTTTTACTTTTTGGATTTCGGATGATTTCAGTCAGGAGGCCAGTCGCAGTGGCGATCGCTTGGTTCTTGATTGTGGTGCTGTTTCCACTGGTTGGTGTCAGCCTATATATCTTGATTGGTGAGCGCCCCGTCGGTCGCAGGCTCACTCGCAAAATTATCCGCATGGACAAAGAGTACGCCGACATTACTGAAGATATGCGCAAGCGTTATTTTGCGGATAAGCAGCAGTTGCCATTAGAAGCAAGGGCACTCAGCTTATTAGCAGAGTCTAAGAACGGTTCCCCAGTAATTGCTGGTAATCAGATTGAATTGTTCACGAACTCGCTAGAGATCTTGCGGGATTTGATTGATGAGATTAACCAAGCTAAAAGCACCCTGAATCTAGAGTTCTATATTTGGGCCCTTGGTGGTGATGCTGATCGTGTTGGTGAGGCCTTGATTGCTGCAGCTAATCGAGGAGTGGCTTGTCGAGTTTTACTCGACTCCTTGGGCAGTAAGGACTGGTTTAAATCAACTTGGCCAAATCGTTTTAGAAGCGCTGGAATTGAAGTCACTGAGGCATTACCTATTCAAATTGGCCGTTTTCAATTTCGTCGTGCCGATTTAAGACTACATCGCAAAATATTTGTGATTGATAGCTCGATTGTTTGGACTGGCAGTATGAATTTAGTTGATCCGCGCACATTTAAGCAGGATTCTGGCGTGGGTGAGTGGGTTGATGCCATGGTCAGGATTGAAGGTCCCGTTGCCTCTCAGTTTGAGTTGACGTTCTCGTTTGACTGGAGTGTTGATAACCCCAAGATTACGCATTTCAATGATGTGGCGCCAGCGCCAATCCCAGTCGAGGGACGTATGTTGGCGCAAGAGTTTTCATCTGGCCCAGTCTATCGAGACGATATTCTGTATCAAGTGCTGCTCTCTGCCATCATGGATGCACGCGAGGAGCTCACAATCACTACGCCTTACTTTGGCCCAGATGATGGTTTGATTCAGGCCCTGATGGCCGCGGCAGGTCGTGGTGTGAGGGTGACTTTAATTGTTCCCAAGTTAAATGACTCTACTTTAGTGGCTTGGAGTAGCCGCAGTTTTTACACCGACCTCATGAGTGCGGGCGTCAATATCGCTGAATTTCATGGGGGTCTTTTGCATACGAAGAGCTTATTGATAGATAAGCGAGTCGCTATTTTTGGTTCAGTGAACTTTGATCAACGTAGCTTACGTCTCAATTTTGAGATTAGTTTGATTGTTTATAACCTGGAGTTCTGCGCCAAACTCGAGACTTTGATTGAGTCTTATCTCGCCCAATCCGATATGGTTGATCCTGGTGCTTGGGCTAAGCGGCCGCGCTGGCGTGTACTGCTCGAAAATGCAGCACACTTAACCTCGCCCTTGCTTTAAATTGCGCCTTGGGCTCGAAGAGCCTCAATGTCGGTAGAGGATATTCCCAACTCCGAAAGAATCGCATTTGTGTGTTCTCCAACGGCTGGAACGGGATCCATGCGATAGTCGTAACTATCATTTAGTCCGGGCGGTAACAGTGCGGCAACAGTGCCATTCGGTGTACCCACCTCTGTAAAACGACCACGTGCTTTTAGCTGCTCATGTTTCCAAAGACCTTCCATGTCATTCAGATGCGCATTAGCAATCTGTGCTTTTTCTAGTCGAGCAATTAATTGATCGGACGTCATTTGGCTAAAGCAAGCATCAATGATTTCTAGAAGTTCAGCACGTTTTTCATTGCGCTTAAAATTTCTATCAAAGCGGTCATCTTGTGCAAGAGCAGGGTTTTCTAAAACAAGTGTACAAAACTGCGCCCATTCTCTTTCATTTTGTAGTCCCAGCATCACTGTTTTACCGTCGCCAGCCTTGAACGGGCCGTACGGATAAATGGTGGCATGGGAGGCGCCATTTCTGGAGGGTGGATTCGCACCTTTGTAAGCGTAATACATTGGAAAGCTCATCCATTCGCTCAAGGCTTCGAGCATGGAGATGTCGATGACAGTACCCTTGCCAGTCTTTCCTCTTTGCAATAGGGCAGCCAAAATATTGGTATAGGCGTACATCCCAGCAGCAATATCAGCGATGGAATTGCCCGCCTTGCTTGGCGTCTCTGGTGTGCCGGTGATGGATAGGAAGCCTGCCTCGCTCTGAATCAATAGGTCATACGCTTTTTTATCGCGATAGGGGCCATCGTTGCCGTAACCGGAAATGGAGCAAAGAATGAGTCCAGGATTATCCTTTTGCAATGCTTCAGCAGTCAGCCCCATGCGAGCTGCGGCGCCAGGAGCCAGATTTTGTATAAAGACATCGGCAGTTTTTAACAGGCTCTTCAAGATTGCTAATGCAGATTCTTGCTTGAGATCGAGCGTGAGACTTTCTTTTGATCGATTCACCCAAACAAAGTGGGATGAAAGCCCTTCTACTTGGGTGTCATAGCCCCGGGCAAAATCTCCGTCTCCAGGACGTTCGATCTTGATAATGCGCGCTCCCAAGTCCGCCAATTGACGGGTACAGAAAGGTGCAGCAATGACATGTTCAAGTGCGACAACAGTAATGCCATCCAGTGGACGAATACTCATATTGATACTTATCAGAAGGAACGTGGAAGGCCGAGGACATGCTCAGCGATATAGGAATAAATTAAGTTGGTCGAAATGGGCGCCACTTGATAGAGGCGAGTTTCGCGGAACTTGCGTTCCACATCATATTCGTTGGCAAAACCAAAACCGCCATGAGTTTGGAGGCAAACGTTAGCTGCCTCCCAAGAGGCTTTTGCGGCAAGGTACTTTGCCATATTGGCTTCTGCACCGCAAGGCTGTTTGGCATCAAAAAGTTCACATGCTTTAAAACGCATGAGGTTAGCTGCTTCAGTTT
>CANFWB010000069.1 GCA_947450605.1 Burkholderiaceae bacterium | reverse complement strand
CTACCAGTGTGATTTTTCCTATACCTGCGGCTGCTAGGTAGGGTGCAGCGGCACTACCTAGGCCGCCGGCGCCAATGACTAAGATATGTGAGTCAAGCAGTTTTTCTTGGCCAGTAACATCAATTTCTTCTAGCAGCAAATGCCGCGAGTAGCGAAGTAGCTGCTCATCATTCATGTGCATGCCTCTAATTGCTAGAGCTTATTCTAGCTTAGAGGCTGAGCGTTTTACAGGCTCACCATTGATGAACGCTACAGCCTGAGTAAGCATAAAGTCATCTGCACTGCCAAGTTCAACGGGCTTCTTAGACTTCTCTTTTTCTTTCTCCTCAGGAGTCTTCTTGGCATTTTTATCTTCAATGCGCTGTAACTCTTCAAGTCGACGCTTCTCGCGATCGGCAATCAATTTTTCTTCTGAGGATTGTTTATTGCGTAAATGCTTCTCGCTATCAATCTCACGGGTAATCAATACGTCATCAGGATCGCCATCTTTATTTTGATCAACTGCGATGTCTGGCTTGATGCCGTATGCCTGAATAGATCTACCGGTTGGCGTGTAGTAGTAGGCAGTCGTGATCTTGAGTGCTGAATCATTGCTCAATGGGCGCACAGTTTGAACCGAGCCTTTGCCAAAAGTAGTCTTGCCAATAATGGTTGCGCGTTTGTAATCCTGCAGTGCGCCAGCAACAATTTCAGAGGCAGATGCAGAGTATGCGTTTACTAAAACGACCATTGGTAGCTTTTTGAATATAGCTGGAACACCTGCCAAGGGGTCACCGGGCTCGCTCAGGCGATACATCGCTGGCGTGGCATTAAATACCTGCTTAGAGTCAGACGTCTGACCTTTGGTTGACACGATCACGGCATCAGTAGGCAAGAAAGCGGCTGCAACACCTACTGCGCCTTGCAGTAAGCCACCACCATTATTTCTGAGGTCAAGAATGATGCCCTTCATTTTGGGGTCTTGATTGGCAAGTTCTGTTAATTTCTTGGCGAGGTCAGGAACGGTGCGCTCTTGAAAGCTGGTCACCCTAACCCAAGCAATATCGTTATCCAAAATTTTGGCTTTGACAGACTGCACTTTAATCTCAGCGCGAGTAATCGTTACCGGAAAGCTGCGCTCTTCACTTTTGCGAAAGACCGTTAAAGTAATTTTTGTGCCTGGCGTACCACGCATAGTGCGCACTGCCTTATCCAGAGACATGCCGCGAACCGGCTTATCGTCCAGGCGGGTAATCAGATCACCGGCTTGCAAGCCAGCACGCGCTGCAGGACTATCTTCAATTGGATTGAGTACTTTGACAACGCCATCCTCTGATGTGATTTCAATTCCAAGGCCAGCAAACTTACCGCTGGTTTGTTCTTGCATCTCTGAGAAATCTTTTTTATCAAGATAAGTAGAGTGAGGATCGAGACTGCTCACCATGCCTTTGACAGCATCAGTTAGCAGTTGCTTATCTTCAATCGGTTCAACGTATTCACGTTTAATTTGAGCAAAGACATTGGACAGTGTGCGTAGTTCATCTAAAGGCAGCGTTGCACCTTGTTGGGCAGTGGCTGATAGCTGGATGGTGGCTGCGACCCCGGCAATGAGGCCAACAGCGACTAGGGCAAAGTTCTTGAAAAATACGCGCATGCTTCTGTTTTACCTTAATCCAAATAAAAATGCTGAATTGGTTTGAGATTGTCATCAAGCTCGTAAACAAGCGGGATGCCATTAGGGACATTGATTTCCATGATGTCTTCGTCAGAAACCTGATCGAGATACTTAATTAAAGAGCGAATGCTATTGCCGTGCGCTACCAGTAATACCCGCTTACCTGCCTTAAGGGCGGGAGCAATGGATTCATTCCACAGGGGCAGGACGCGTTCGACGTTGTCCTTTAAGCACTCACCCAAGGGAATGTCGGAGGCATTGAGTTTTTCATAGCGACGATCATTTTGCGGGTTGCGCTCATCGCCTGCTTCTAAGAGTGGTGGGCGCACATCGTAGGAGCGACGCCAAATGTGGACTTGCGCATCTCCGTACTGAGTAGCTGTTTCTGCTTTATTGAGGCCAGTCAGGGCGCCATAGTGACGCTCATTCAATCTCCAGCTATGAACCACAGGTAACCACATGAGATCCATGGTGTCTTGAACATGCCAAAGGGTTCGAATGGCTCTTCGCAAGACTGAGGTGTAGGCTACATCAAACTCATACCCGGCTTTGCGGAGGTTTTCGCCTGCGGCAAGGGCCTGCTCAGTGCCTTTTGGGGTCAAGTCAACGTCTGCCCAGCCAGTAAAGCGGTTTTCAAGGTTCCAGGCGGATTCGCCATGACGAATAAGGACAAGTTGTTTCATAGAGCCATTCTATAATCCGGTGATGAACTTTCTCACGCAAATTGATAATTTAGCGCTTATCGCCCTCCTCTTGGTTTCGGGCGTAGCGCTTTTCCTGCCTACATTATCTACGCTTATTAGCGGAAAAGGCTTATCCCCCACTGAGGCAACCATTTGGATGAACCGCCGTAAAGCGTCTGTTTTGGATTTACGCTCAGAAGAGGCGTTTAAAGCAGGGCATTTGCCAGGTGCGAAGCATGTCCCATCTAATGAGATCCTTGCCAGGATTGAAAAGCTGAAATTAGACCGTAAGAACCCACTCATTTTGGTTTGCGAAACCGGTGTGAGCTCTCGTAAAGCGATTGCAGAAGTACAAAAGCTAGGTTTTGCAGAAGTGGGTACCTTAGATGGCGGTGTTCAAGCCTGGCAGGCTGCAGCGCTGCCATTAGTCAAATAATTCAGCGAGCCAGAGTTATGCCACCAGTCACGATGTATAGCACCCAAGTCTGCCCTTACTGCGTTATGGCAGAGAAGCTGTTACAAAAGAAGGGCGTTGCAAATTTGGAGAAGATTCTGATTGATCGGGATCCTGCGCAGCGTGAGCTCATGATGGCACGCACGGGGCGCCGTACGGTGCCTCAAATTTATATTGGTGAAACCCATGTTGGCGGTTACGACGATTTAGTTGCTCTAGATCGCGCAGGCCAACTTGATCCGCTATTGGCTTAAAAATTTACTCAGAAAGTTTCTTATGACTGAACAAACTACTTCCGCTCCAGACGGAGCCGGCGCCTCAAAAGAACCGGGTTTCCGTATTCAGCGAATCTATCTTAAAGATTTATCTTTAGAGCAGCCAAATGCCCCGCAAATCTTGCTGATTGCTGCTGAGCCACAAGTAGAGGTTGAGGTGGATGTTGCAGTGACTCGCTTGAGTGATGAGATTTTTGAGGTTGCCTTAATTGCGACTGTTACCGCTAAAGTGGATAGTAAGGTGCTCTTTTTGGTTGAGGCAAAGCAAGCGGGTATTTTTGAATTTAGCAATATCCCTGCTGAGCAAATTGATCCCATGTTAGGGATTGCCTGCCCAACCATTTTGTACCCGTACTTGCGCTCGAATATTGCCGACACGATTAGCCGTGCTGGCTTCCAGCCAATCCATCTGAACGAAATTAATTTCCACGGGATGTATGAGCACCGCATCATGCAGGCTGCGCAAGCCGCCGCAACAGAGGGCAGCTCTGCCGATGACAGCAAAATCATTCTTCCCCACTAAGCCTGATTGACTAAAGCCCACAGATCATGAAAGTGACGCTGCTTGGAGCTGGTTCTTGGGGTACTGCTATGGCTGCACAAGCTGCGCGCCATCTACAGTCGGGTGATGTCTGTCTATGGTCGCGAAGTGCTGAGCAGTTAGAAGAGATTCAAAAGACAGGTGAGAACATAGTCTATTTGCCTGGCGTCAGCTTGCCTGCAGGCCTCCAATTTGAAAGTAGTTTTGAGCGTGCCATTGAGCGCCTTTCGGAAAATGATCTCTTGGTGATTGCTACTCCGATGTCGGGCTTATCAGAAACAGCGGCTCAGGTATTGCGCTTTGCAAAACATCCACTCAATATCGTTTGGTTATGTAAGGGCTTGGAGCCCAGCACCACTCTGCTGCCTCATCAGGTAGTAGCTCGTGAAGACCAGCTTCATAGTCATGGTCTCCGTCATTCCTATGGTGCTTTATCAGGACCTAGTTTTGCACAAGAGGTGGGCAATGGTATGCCCTGTGCATTAACGATTGCCAGCAAATCCAATGCTTTATGTGACATCGTTCAAGGCGCATTTCATCATGGCAATATGCGTATTTATGCCAGTGATGATTTGGTTGGTGTGGAATTGGGCGGTGCCGTTAAAAATGTCTTGGCTATTGCTGCTGGCATTGGTGATGGTTTGGATCTTGGGCTAAATGCACGTGCTGCGGTCCTAACCCGTGGCCTTGCGGAGATGATGCGCTTGGTGAAGGCTGCTGGTGGTAGACCCGAAACCTGTATGGGATTGACGGGTGTTGGCGATTTAATTTTGACTGCTACTGGCGATCTCTCGCGTAATCGTCGAGTTGGATTGGCGCTAGCAGCAGGAAAATCCTTGCCTGAAATCCTGAATAACTTGGGCCATGTTGCAGAGGGCGTCTTGTGCGCTTCCGCAGTAGGTAATCTGGCTACACGTTTGGGTGTGGAGATGCCAATTACCGCCATGATGGGTGACGTTTTATCCGGAATACTCTCACCACAAGATGCCGTTAAAAAACTCATGGGGCGCGACCCCAAGGTCGAAGTTTAAGTTTCGACTAGCGTCCGCCAAGCAGTCCGTTTTGGCGCCAAGCTTCATAAACCACAATCGCTACTGTATTCGAGAGATTCAAACTGCGACTGCTATCTTGCATTGCTAGGCGCATTTGATTAGGCGTTGGAATACCGCTTCTGACCTCTTCTGTAATCCCCTTGGTCTCTGAGCCAAAAACAAAGTAATCATCAGGTAAATATTGACCATCATGAAACTTGCCAGTCCCTTTGGTGGTTAATGCAAAAATACGTTCAGGCTGAGGTTGTTCATTTGCAATAAATTGCATCCAATTTTGATGTACCTTCACTTTAGCGAACTCGTGATAGTCCAGGCCTGCTCTGCGAAGTTTCGCATCCTCCATCGGAAAGCCCAGGGGCTCAATTAAATGCAGCTTAGCGCCCGTGTTTGCGCACAGGCGAATGATATTGCCTGTATTAGGCGGAATTTCTGGTTCGAATAAAACAATATTAAACATGCTCTGCTCTTTGTAGCGTTCCTTGTTACGTTGGGCGCAGTGTTCTCAGTAGAACCCAATTAATCACACGAGATGCACCATTGTCCTTCAGAACGCGGGCGATCTCGTTTAAGGTTGCTCCGCTGGTCATCACATCGTCAAACACAATGACAGTGGCAGACTCCAGATGCCCTTTGTATTGGGGGTTGATATAGAACATATCCTGAATGGCTTTATAGCGATTTACTCGGTTTTCATTAGCCTGATGTTGCGTGTGATGGTGCCGCAGCAAGATATGGGGATTTTTATTGATTGGGTTTGTGTAGCGAATGCGTCTAGCCAATTCCCAGCTTTGATTAAATCCCCTAGTGCACAGTTTTATCTGGCTCAGCGGTACTGGCAGTAAATAGTTTGCCGGTATATTTTTTAGGCTACCCATCATCAGCTGATTCCATGCTGACGCAAGCCCATGCGCACAAGCAAGACGACCTTGATATTTGAGTTGATGCAAAGCCGATTGCAGTCTGCCGTCGTAGCGATCGAGGCAGTGGGTTTCATCAAAGTAAGGGGGATTGCTTTCACATTCGAGGCAGCGCTGTACTGCAGTCTCATCTTCCATTAGAGTGAGGCCGCATTGCTGACAACATTCATAGTTTGATAGCTGTTCTGTGATCAACAGGGCTGTGCAATGAGCGCAAAGAATATGCTGTTGAAATCTCTCACAAATGATGCAAGCACTTGGCAATAAGTGAGCGCACATTGCTTGGAAAATATTCTCTATTGAACGCATCGGCCGCTGAGTATACTCAGCCAATGACCCAATCAATCAGATGGCTTCAGGACGAAATTGCAGACCGTATGTTGCAGAAATTAGATATCGTGAAGCTGGAGGCAAAGGATGTACTTGTCCTTCCAGACTTCCCTGGAGCACATGCACGTTTTCTGACAAAACGATTCCCTGGAATTTGTTTTCATAGCGCGCCAGAAGCTGAGTTATCCGGCTTTGATTTGTTGAGGTTTAGGGCGACTCGTTTTTGGAGCTCAAGACTGAAGTCTTCATCCCTGATTTCCCTAGATGAGTACAAGAAAACAGGCCGAATCAATCTTCCTGATAATTCTGTTGATTTGGTCTTCAGCGTGATGTTCATGCAGGATTTAGCCGACCCAAAGCATTTTTTGCAGGAGTGTTGGCGAGTTCTGAAAGAGGGGGGCTTGCTCACATTGAGCTATTTAGGCCCCGATACTGCAAAAGAACTCCATTCCGAAGGTTTAGCTCAACAACTACCCTTGAAGAAGTTGGCTAGCCCTTGGGATATGCACGATATGGGGGATGCCCTCCTGGGTGAGCGTTTTTCTGACCCAGTGATGGATATGGAGTTTCTTAGCTTGGACTATGAGTCTGACGCGGTGTTATGGACCGATGCCAAGGCCTTAAATTTGCTGGCTGCTGAGGCCCAAAAAAGTACTCTACCCACTCAATTACCTAAAAAACTGACTTTAGAGGTTGTTTATGGCCATGCTTGGGCTTTAGGTAAGCACCTGGCTAGAGCGCAGGATCATGTCGCCTATATTGATCCAAATCAAATCGGGCGCAAGACTAGGAGTGATTCTGCTTAAGTGTAAGCGCTTACTATCTTTTAAACCTTTATTAAGATTGAGGCAAGCCAGCTTAGCTTGGTTTGTTGTTGAACTTAATTAACCCTATAATCAGCGCTAGATGTATTGGCTTGATACCGCATTTTTGGGCTATCTGGGGCTGTATTGCCACAGAAGTTCACGACAATAAACAGAGAATAAGATGAATTTATTTGGAAAAGTCACTAGGGCTTCGCTCTATTTAGTAGCAGCCTTCGG
>CANFWB010000068.1 GCA_947450605.1 Burkholderiaceae bacterium | reverse complement strand
ATTGAGTCCTATTAGCGGGCAGCCGTTTTGGTCCAAAGACCTAAATACTTACCCAAGTTAAATGCAAATTATTAAAGCGGTAAAGGCGAAATTATGCCATGAAATCAACAACAAAGCGCACTTTTACCGTCTATGAAGGGCTAAATTAGCCGCCTTTACGCATTAAATCGAAGAATTCACCATTATTTTTGGTGGATTTGAGCTTATCAACAATAAAGTTCATCGCCTCAATATCGTCCATATCGGCCAATAATTTACGTAATACCCAGATTTTTTGGAGGTTTTCCGCTTTAACCAGCAACTCTTCACGGCGGGTGCCAGACTTGTTCAGGTTAATCGATGGGTAAACACGGCGTTCAGCTAAACGACGTTCTAGGTGAACTTCCATGTTGCCGGTACCCTTGAATTCTTCGTAGATGAGGTCATCCATGCGGCTACCGGTTTCAATCAAGGCGGTGGCGATGATTGTCAGTGAGCCGCCTTCTTCCACGTTACGTGCCGCGCCAAAGAATCGTTTTGGACGCTGTAAGGCGTTGGCATCCACGCCACCAGAGAGTACTTTTCCGGATGAAGGGATCACGGTGTTGTAAGCGCGAGCAAGGCGAGTAATCGAGTCAAGCAAGATGATGACGTCTTTTTTCATCTCTACTAAACGCTTGGCTTTTTCAATCACCATCTCGGCAACTTGAACGTGACGCACAGCTGGCTCATCAAAGGTCGAGGCAACGACTTCGCCGCGAACAGAGCGCTGCATTTCAGTCACTTCCTCTGGTCGCTCATCAACTAACAGGACGATGAGAATCGCATCCGGATTGTTTGCAGCAATTGCATGGGCAATGTGCTGCATCATTACAGTCTTACCGGATTTTGGTGAAGATACGATCAAACCACGCTGGCCATAGCCAATCGGGGAGATCATATCGATGATGCGGCCAGTTAAGTTCTCTTCGGCTTTGATGTCACGCTCTAACTGAATTACACGATTTGGGTGCAAAGGCGTTAAGTTCTCGAACATGATGCGGTTCTTCAAAGCCTCAGGAGCCAAGCCATTAATTTTGTCTACCTTAACTAATGCAAAGTAACGCTCGCCATCTTTGGGGGTGCGAACTTCGCCTTCAACGCTGTCACCAGTGTGTAGGTTAAAGCGACGGATCTGTGCAGGGGAGATATAGATATCGTCCGGAGAAGCCATATAAGAGGCATCCGGGGAGCGTAAAAAGCCAAAACCATCTGGCAATACTTCCAAAGTCCCGTCACCGAAAACAGACTCACCTTCCTTGGCGCGCTTTTTGAGAATCGCAAACATCAGTTCTTGTTTGCGCATCCGCTGGGTGTTTTCAATCTCCAGGCTGGCTGCCATTTCAAGTAGGGCGGATACGTGGAGTACTTTGAGTTCAGATAATTGCATGTGGTTCTCGGGTGTAGATAAGGGTATGAATGTGTTTTGGGGTATTGCTGTCTAGATGGATATCAGACAGATTGGGGAAAGCGGAATTTGGGGGGAGTTTGCTAAAAAAGAGGGGCACTGAAAGTGCGTTGAAATGCTGATGAAGTAGATACTACACTAAAAACAGCTAGAAACCACAGGCTCACCCAGTGAACCCGTGATCAAAGACTATTTATAGATGACTATCAATAAATGCCGTCAACTGGGATTTGGCCAAAGCGCCTACTTTTTGAGCAGCAACAGTGCCGTTCTTAAAGAGGATCAAAGTCGGAATGCCACGAATGTTGAATTGGGCGGGAACGCCTTGGTTCTCATCCACATTCATCTTGGCGATTTGGATTTTGTCACCGTATTCGCCGGAGAGTTCTTCGAGGATAGGGCCGATCATCTTGCAAGGGCCACACCACTCAGCCCAGAAATCGAGCAATACAGGTTTATCGGACTTGAGAACATCTTGCTCGAATGAAGCGTCAGTTACATATTTAATGCCGGCACTCATGAAAATTCCTTATTTGGTCTTATTTAGTTATTGCGTTACAACGCTTATATTAGCAATAAGCCAAACTTTTTGCCCGAAATTCAAAATAAGTTCAAAAACACCTCTTTAATGCCCCAGCCATTCCCCATCATTTCTGATCAACAGCAGTTGCACACATGGGCGATTACGCCCAATGCGGGTGCTCTTAAGGAGCTTGCGGACGGCATTTGGAATTGTGCAGTGCAAACGAATCAACGCCCCTTAGTGGTGCTGAGTACGGCAGGTCCTTTGGTGGGGGTCAGAGCTGCTCTAGAAAAGTATCGACCCAAAAACCTATCTGGCCAGATCGCCTTCCTACCCCAAGTCATGAGTTTTAACGACTGGCTGGAGGCAGCACCAGGCGCATGGAAGTTTCCCAAGAAGCAAACGGATTTAGAGCGTTGGTTTTCTGTATATGCCACGCTACGCAAACATCAAGAGTTACAAGCCTGGTTTAAAGCAGAAACCGAAGCAGGCTCCTGGGGATTGGCGCAGGCCATCATTGCCGCCTGCGATACCTTGTCCAACTCTATTGCCCCAAACCTTCAGCAGGAGCTATACAAGCTGATTGCCAATCAAGAGCAGGTTGTCACTCAAAGTACTCAATCTTGGATAGAGACTCTTGAGCCGTTTTTGGATCGCGCTATTGCGCAAGCTTATCCAGCATTGGCTAGAAAAGTAGTCGATCAAGAAGCGCAAGTGTTGCTGACTTTCTGGAGATACATCACCAGTCCAGGTGATCCCGCCTTCAGAAAGCAATTTGCCATGGCAGCCCATCTTGAGGCGGCTATAAAAACCTCGCAGACCACTACAAGACCTTTAATTTGGGTGGAGACGGCAGATCCCACACCGATTGATAAGCAGCTCATTCAGGGATACCTCGCTGATTACCTGCGGTACGCCCCAGCGATCGAAGTAACAATGAGCTGGGGGTCTGTCGCACTCTGGTCTGAAGCGCTACATCCCGAGATTCCGGAAGAGCAAAAGCTACAAATAATTCAAGCCAACATCAACGGCGCCCATCCAGAGCAATGGCATCTAATCGCCGCCAAGCGATTTGAGGAGTTAGCATGGGCAACGGCTAAAACAATTGAGCAACAGTTAATCGATGGAAAAACCAATATTGCCTTAGTGGCTCAAGATCGTTTGGTTGCTAGAAGGGCGCGTGCATTGCTGGCACGCCTAGGTCCATCCCTCAAGATCCAGGATGAAACTGGTTGGAAGTTGTCCACTACCAGAGCAGCGGCAGCGCTCAATAGTTGGCTCGAGTTGCTGCGCGCTCCATCCGAGGGGCCCAGCGCAGCCGACCTATTAGAATTTTTGCAGAACCCATTCTTAGATCTAGCGCTGTGTCTTCATTCCAGTGGCACGCGCGATGAAGAGTCATTGAATGGGTTGGTGGCGCAGCTCGAAGATATTTTGATTGCGAGCCAAGCTAAATCGGGTTGGGAAACTTTTCACATGGCGATTGAGGGATCGGTCACGCATGGTTCCGCAGCGCCCAATCCATTATTGCTCGAGCTGCTCCAGTCTATTCGTGGTCGACTAAATCGCTGGCGCGGAATCAAAATCAATTGCGCTCTTGCTCATCAATACCTGATGGATGATCTTGCTCTCATGGGTATGACCCAGGGATTAGGTGCGGACTCTGCTGGTAAGCAATTACTCGAACTTCTGGAAACATTGGATTTTGATGTAGAACATCAGAAAATTGTCATGCGCCTCAATGAATGGCTGAGCTTATTAAAGACCGTGATTGAGGAATCCGCTTATCAAGAAAAAGGGGGCAGCGCTGCTGCAACCCTGAGCATCTTGCCGTTGAGCTCCACTCGTTTCCGCGAGTTTGAATCCGTGGTGATGGTGGGTTGTGATGAGCAACAGCTGCCCGCATTCTCCGAGCCCCCATTATTTTTCTCGGACACCTTAAATCGATTGCTGGGTGGGTCTAGCATTGAGGCGCAGTTTATTCAGCAAGCAAGAGATTTATCTCAAATGCTGATCTCATTCCCCAGCGTTGATCTTCTATGGCAAAGCAAGAGTAAGAGTGGCGAACCCCTAAGACCATCCGCCTGGATCCAGCGCCTCCAAATTCATTTACCGAATTGGCAGGTATGTGATGCCAGCGCCTTGTTTTCACCACGCAGCGGCACAGCTTTGCCATCGACCATGGCGGTAGCCAAATTAGATTCTGATTTACCAATGCCGCTCTCAATGAGTCCGAGTGCTTACAAAGCTTTGCGCGATTGTCCTTATCGATATTACGTTCGAAGTCTACTGGGCTTACGTAAGCTCAAGGGGTTTGAAGAGGGTTTTGACGCATCGCTGGCTGGCCAAACTTTGCACAAGATCTTGCGTAATTTTTATCACGCCATGAAAAGTGAGGCGCAAAAATCCGCCTCACCAATTACAACTGATCCAGAGCTACGCGGCGCTTGGATGCAAGACCAGCTAACACTCATCTCTGAACAAGTATTCAAGCGATTGATTGAGGGTGATGCCAGAGTCTTAGGCGTCTTAAGGGACTGGCAAAAACAAATCCCGAGCTTTATTCAATGGCAGTTAGATCGTGAGGCCCAGGGTTGGCAGTTCTACGATGCTGAAGTGAAGGTCGGCTTTGATTTACCATTTACGGATGTAGATGGCAATGAACGTCATATTCGTATTGAAGGTTATGCAGACCGTTTCGATGTCAGCATTCATGATCCCAAAAGCGCATCCGTCATTGACTATAAGAATCAGAGTCTCACTAAAGTCGAGCGGCGCTCAGAAGTTGTATTGGATGATCCACAGTTATTGATTTATGCCAGAGCTTCCAATCAGAGCAACAAGATCCCTGGGCGCAGAGTGAATTCAGCTGAGTGGGTTGCCTTAAAAGCCGATGTGAAAAAATATGGTGATGGGGTTGAGCGTTCGGTAGTTATCGAGGAAATGCCAGTCCTCATGCAAGAGTTTTCTGAGCAAATGACCGAGGATGTGCAATCACTCTGGTCAGGTAAAGCACTCAAAGCATTTGCACCCGATAGCATCTGCCAATATTGCGAAGCCAGAGGCATTTGTAGAAAAGGGATGTGGTGAGTAACTCAACTTTCCCGGTCGATATTGCTTGCGATCCCCATCGCTCGGTGATTGTGTCCGCTTGCGCTGGTAGCGGCAAGACCTGGCTACTAGTTACCAGAATGGTGCGCCTGCTTTTGGCTGGCGCTAAACCACAAGAAATTCTGGCGCTCACTTTTACTCGTAAAGCCGCCCAAGAGATGCGTGATCGACTCTATCGCTTGCTAGAAGAGTTTTCGCAATCAAGTGATGAGCAACTCATTGGGCATTTAACTGAGCGCGGTCTGAGTGTTGATGAAGCAAAAGTATTGCTGCCTATTGCCAAGTCTCTCTATGTCAAAGTTCTAGCAAGCCCGCAAGGCATTGTGATCGATACCTTCCATGGGTGGTTTGGCAGACTCTTGGGTGCAGCGCCGATCTCGACGGGTATACAGCCAGGCTTTAGTTTGCGAGAAGATGCAAAGCGTTTACAGGAAGAGTGCCTTGATGACTGGTGGAGTAATTTGCCGCAAGGGATTCAAGCGCATTACGACACTTTGTTAAAGGCGCTTGGCGCAAGTGAGACCCAAAAATTCTTAATGAGTAATTACAGTCTCTTTAAGCAAAGAGGGGCTTGGACATTTTTCATCCAAGCATGCAAGGTTCATGGCACCAGCCCCATTGAGAAACTCAAAACCGATTTACCCAGACTGAAGATCGATAATCCGCTCAATGGAATTTGGAATGCCATCAACGCCAAAGCAGATTTAGAGTTTTTGCATCGCTGTTTTAGTAATAGCAGCGCGACTGAAATGGCCTACGCGCCGATTATTCAAACGGCCATCAATCTTAAAGCTGGCGGTGGCGATGTAATGGAGATTGCATCGATATTGCAGTCTGTGTTCTTGACGCAAGACGACACCAATCGCACATCGAATGACAAAGCCGCAGGCGATCTCAAAAAATACCTCAAAAAAGAGGGCGAGCTAGATCGTGAGCAAGAACACGTGACTTATAAACAGGCTTGGGCGACCGCCTTCCTAGAATTTGTTGCTTGGAAAAGAGAGCAAGAAGCCTACGCCCTAAATGAAGCCTGGTTTGCCATGAGTGCCGCGATGATGGATCACGTCAATGCCGCCAAGGAATCTATGCGCGTCCGTGACTTTGATGATTTGGAGATTGGCGTCAGTCAATTAATGGCGGACTCTGCTAATGCAGCCTATTTACAGTCTCGACTAGATGCGAAGTACAAACATATTTTGGTGGATGAGTTCCAGGACACCAATCCCTTACAGTGGCAGATTCTGCGGGCATGGTTGGAAGGCTATGGCCAGGATGAATCTAAGCCAACCGTCTTTATCGTAGGGGATCCCAAGCAGTCGATTTATCGATTCCGTCGCGCCGACCCGAGATTATTTAATGATGCACAGGCTTTTTTAATCAAAGAGATGCAAGCCGCTTCATTAAATCAAAATACTACCCGTCGTAATGCACCGAAAATTAACGAAGCGGTAAATCAGATGTTCGGTACTGAGCAATTGCCGGAGTCATATCCATTTACTGCGCAAAATACTTTATGGCAGGCGCCAGCTGGGGGTGATACCGATACCCCATATTTAAAGGAAGGTGAAGCCTATTTATTGCCCCTGGTTAAATACGAAGCCGAAGAGCTAGAGCAAAGAGCAGGGAATGCTTTTGAACAAGCGATCGTGGACGCGCGTCAAACTGCCGATGTCACTCAGCGCTACGTAGAGGGGCAACAGATTAGCGCATTGATACAGCGCATCATTGCGACGCGTCCTGTAGCTGACCGCGAGAACGGTAAAGAGGTCTGGCGCAAGGCAAGGGAGAGTGATTTCTTGTTACTGGTTAAACGCCGTAAATATCTCCCGCAATTTGAGCGCGCACTTCGCGAGGCAGGTTTAGCGTTTGAGAGTTCTCGCCTCGGTGGTTTACTTAACACCCTAGAGATCGATGATCTGACTGCACTCTTAACTATATT
>CANFWB010000067.1 GCA_947450605.1 Burkholderiaceae bacterium | reverse complement strand
GGTCTTCATATTCGATCGGGTTAATGATTCTTCAAATAATTCTGCAAATGATTCAGACATTTATATATTCACTTTGTGCCGTCAGAAGGCCCGACGGGTTAGGTTAAAAAAGCCCTAAGAAACACGCTAAATTAGATAATCGCGTTGTAGAGTTCCTTAAGACGCCAAAACTACTGCCACTACTTTTACTGCCCACCAACAAATTAAGCTGTTTTTGCTTGATACCAATCTAAAACCGTCTTCACTGCTTGATCTATCGACAAATCCGATGTTTCTAGCACTTTGGCGCCGTCTGCGACCAGCAAGGGTGCGGCACCTCGACTACTGTCTCTGGCATCACGCTCCTGCAAATCCCGCAACAAGTCCTCAAGTTTAGCAGAAATTCCCTTAGCTATCAATTGCTTATACCGACGCTCAGCCCTAGCGTCTGCTGTCGCCGTCAGGAAAACCTTCAGCGTCGCATCCGGAAATATCACACTGGCCATGTCACGGCCATCGGCCACCAAGCCAGGAGCTTTCCGAAAGCCATGCTGAACCCCTACTAAAGCTTGTCTCACCTCTGGATGAACCGCAATCGCTGAAGCACATAAGCCAATGCTTTCGGTGCGGATGACTTCGGTAACATCTTCAGAATTGAGCAAAATTTGGCCATTTTTGAAGGAAATCACCAGCTTTTGGGCCAAAAGACCCAGTTCTGCGCCATTTGTAGGGTCGATCGATGCCTTTTGACTCCCTAGTGCAACTAGACGGTAAAGTGCCCCGCTATCCAGATAATGAAAACCCAGCTTTTCAGCCACCAAAGAAGCAACCGTCCCTTTTCCCGAGGCGGTAGGCCCATCAATCGCGATGACTGGAGGTGAATTCATCAGTAGCAGACTCTAGGAAACAATTTTTGCAAATTCAGCAAAGTACGTTGGGAAGGTTTTAGCCACACAGTTCGGATCATTGATCTGTAGCGCATGAGGTCCAAAAGCCGCCAATGAGAAACACATTGCCATGCGATGGTCATCATAGGTATCAATACCCGCTTCCGGAGACTGCCAATCCGAAGGTGATGGAGGCGCCTGAACCACAATATAGTCGGCACCTTCTTCAACGATAGCGCCAATCTTTTTCAGCTCATTGGCCATTGCCGCTATGCGATCGGTTTCTTTCACACGCCAGCTGGCAATATTATTTAAACGGGTTGGGCCTTCGGCAAACAAAGCGGCAACTGCTAGCGTCATCGCTGCGTCTGGAATCTCCGTGCAATCCAACGTAATGCCATTCAGCTTGCCATTGGAATTTTTCACACCAGCCACTTCAATCCAATCCTCACCAGCAGAAATCTGAGCGCCCATCAATGCCAGAGCGTCAGCAAAAGCTACGTCACCTTGAATGCTATCGCTTCCAACGCCAAGAACACGAACTGGGCCGGCGCCAATTGCACCCAAGGCCAAGAAATACGATGCCGAGGATGCATCACCTTCAACAGATAAGGTGCCCGGGCTTTGATACACCACATCCGATGTTTTTGCAGGAATCATAAAGGTCTGCGCATCTGGGCACGCAACCTTGACACCAAACCGCGCCATGAGCTTGAGCGTGATCTCAATGTAGGGACGAGAAATCAATTCGCCAATCACCTCAATCTTGACCGGATCTTTTGCCACTAACGGCAAAGCCATTAAAAGCGCAGTCAGGAATTGACTAGAAACATCGCCGCGCACTTTAACTACATCTTGAATTGCAATATCTGAAGCAGAAATTTTGATGGGCGGATAGCCCTCTTCGAGTTCGTAATCAATCGTTGCGCCCACTTGACGCAATCCGTCAACCAAATCACGAATGGGGCGCTCATGCATGCGTGGCACACCCGATAAGCGGTAGCTACCACCTTGCATAGCCAGCGCTGCAGTCAATGGACGAATTGCTGTGCCCGCATTACCCATAAACAGATCTGCATCTTGCACAGGAAATTGACCGCCACTGCCTTCGATGACACAGACATTGTCAGCTTGATCAATGACTGATAAGCCAAGTTGACGAAGAGCATTGCGCATGACCTGCGTATCGTCAGCATCCAATAAATTTTTGAGGGTTGTTGTGCCAGTAGATAGCGCGGCCAACAACAGTGCGCGATTAGAAATACTCTTTGAGCCCGGCAACACAATGGAGCCTTGTGCGTGCTTGAACGGCCCCACTGAGATATTGGGTACCCCACTCATCAGAGCACGTCCAAATCTTGACGTGCTTTACTTGCCTTATTAAATAACTTCTCAAGGCCAGCACCGTCATTCTCAGCAATCAATTTACGCATGTGATTGACGATGAGCAAATATTGATCGAGCTCCTTCAGAACTGCAGTGCGATTACCCAGGCAAATATCACGCCACATCTCAGGACTGGAGGCAGCAATGCGCGTGAAGTCCTTAAAGCCCGCACCCACATGACTTAATTTTTGATCAGCATCTTCCGAGTTCACTACGCTAGCCATCAGAGCATAAGAAAGAATGTGCGGCAAATGCGATACGGCGGCATAAATAGCATCATGCTGTACGTTGGAGATCTTTTTCACAACAGAGCCAACAGAATGCCAAAAGCCCTCAATTAAATCGGTATCTTGCGGAGAGTTTTCCTGCAAAGGACAAAGAATAGTTTGCTTGCCCTGGAATAAGTCAGCTTTAGCAGCACTAGCGCCATGTTGTGCGCCACCCGCAATCGGATGCGCAGGCACAAACTGACAGGCTTTCTTACCCAATACTTCCTTGGCAGCCAAGATAACGTCACCCTTAGTACTGCCCGCATCGGTAATCATGGTGCGGGACTCCAGATGAGGCTCGATCACTTCAAAAGCAGCACGCATCTGCGCCACCGGCACGCACAACACAATGACATTGGATTGTTTGGCTGCCTCGACCAAATCAACTACAGCATCAATGGCACCCATCTTGAGCGCTTGATCCAAGTTTTCAGGACTGCGGCCAACACCCAGCACTTTATTAACCGCCCCTGCTTTTTTTAGGGCCAAACCTAAAGAAGCCCCAATCAGACCAACACCAACGATAGTGACAGTCCCGAAATTACTGGTTGGATTAATGATGGCCATAGGCGTATTCAATATCTATTTTTATTATTTGTATTGTTTAACTACTTCAACGCCAAGATATCGCGTAATGCAGCTATGAATGCCGCGTTTTCCTCAGGCAAGCCAATAGAAATACGCAACCACTGCGGCAAACCATAATTACCTACTGGGCGAACAATAATGCCGCGCTTGAGTAACTCTAAATTAATGCGAGCGCCAGCACCTTCATCATCGCCAACCTTCACCAGCACAAAGTTACCAGCAGAAGGTAAATACGTCAGACCAATCTCATCAAAAGCCTGAGTCAACTGCGCAAAACCAGCGCGGTTTAACTCAAAACCTTGCTGCAGAAAAGCGGAGTCCTGAAAAGCAGCAATAGCTGCAGCTTGCGCAAGACTATTGACGTTAAACGGTTGACGAATACGATTGAGTAAATCTGTCAAAGCAGGCTGTGCTACACCGTAACCAATACGTAGTCCTGCTAAGCCATAGGCCTTAGAAAAGCTGCGCGACAAAATCATATTCGGAAAGCGCTTCACCCAAGCAATAGCGTCATAACGCTGCTCAGGAGCCAAGTACTCGTTGTAGGCCTCATCCAAAACCACCACCACATGCGATGGCAATGCAATCAGAAATTCTTCAATCGCATTTGCAGTCAAGTAACTACCAGTCGGGTTATTTGGATTCGCAACAAAGACTAGTTTTGCCTTATCGCCCGAAGTCTTGACCGCCTCAAGCATCGCCGATAAATCATGGCCGTAATCATCGGTAGGTGCAACCTCAATCGCTTTGGCACCAACCGCTTGTGTTGCCAAGGGATAGACTGCAAATGCATGGCGAGAAAAAATAATCTCATCACCTGATTGCGCAACTGCTCGCGCAGCCAATTCCAAGATATCGTTGCTGCCATTACCCAAGGTAATCCAATCCGCCGGAACGCCTAAACGTGCAGACAAGACATTCTTGAGCTCAAATCCATTGGAGTCTGGATAACGACCTAGATCAGACGCTGCTTTGAGCATCGCGTCTTGAGCAGACTTGGGCATTCCCAACGGATTTTCATTGGAGGCTAACTTTACAATCTTGCTTTCATCTAGACCATATTCGCGCGCCACTTCACTAATAGGGCGCCCGCCCACATACGGAGCAATTGCGTGAATATGCTTTAAACCAATCTTAGAACTCATGCTGAATGGGGGTATGAACCGAGGTTTTTATAAAAGGCAGCAGTTGTTTTTAACTCTTCCAATGCCTTGGCTACTTTTGCATCTTCTGCATGACCAGCTACATCGATATAGAAGTGATATTCCCAGGTCCCCTTGCGTGCAGGACGAGACTCGAAACGGTTCATTGAAACGCCGTGTTTAGCGAGAGGCTCCAGTAAGCGGTAAACCGCACCCGGCTGGTTATCTACCGAAAGCACCAAAGATGTTTGATCTTTACCCGTAGGCTGACATGCATAAGTGCCGACAACTACAAAACGTGTTCGGTTGTGAGGGTCATCCTGAATTTGTGCAGCAACTGCTTGCAGACCGTAAGCCTCTTGGGCTGGATCGCCCGCAATCGCTGCGATCGTTGGATCGTTTGCTGCCATACGAGCAGCCTCTGCATTACTACTTACAGCCTGACGTTTTAATTGCGGCGCATGCTCGCTTAACCATTGCTGACATTGAGCTAGGGCTTGGGCGTGAGCACAAACGGTAGTGACGCCATCCAAGGTGCCGATTTTAGTTAGCAGATGATGGCGAATCGGCAGGACCACTTCGCCACTAATGCGCATAGATGAATCCAATAGCAAGTCCAAGGTTCTGGAAATCGCACCTTCACTGGAGTTTTCAACCGGGACAACGCCAAATTGCGCTGCGCCCTTTTCTACCGCCTTAAAGACTTCGTCAAGGCTATTGCAAGGCAGGCCTGCAATGGAATGGCCAAAATAAGTTTGCGCCGCCTGCTCTGAAAATGTGCCCACTGGCCCGAGATACGCAATCGTCTGACGCGCCTCCAGGGCTCTACAAGCAGACATCACCTCTCGCCAAATTGCCGCAATCCCATCAGCCAACAATGGGCCCTTGCTGAGCTCTTGCAAACGTGACACGACTTGACGCTCACGCTCCGGCCTAAAGACTGGTGATGAAAAACCGCCTTTAATATGACCTACCTCTTGAGCTACTTTTGCACGTTGCGATAACAAATCTAAAATCTGCGCATCCAGTGCGTCGATCTTGTCGCGTATTGGCGCTAAGCGCTGTTCTTCAGTACTCTGGTCTTTGGAGCTCATTAGGCACGCCTTTCAAAGTCACGCATAAATTCCACTAGCGCTTTGACGCCCTCAAGTGGCATTGCGTTGTAAATACTGGCACGCATACCGCCAGCCGCCTTATGCCCACGCAAGGCAACCAAACCAGCCGCATTGGATTGCGCCAAGAACTCTGCATTCAGATTCTCATCCTTCAAGAAGAAGGTCGCATTCATTCGTGAGCGATATTCTTTTGTGACGCGATTCTCATACAAACTACTTTGATCCAAGAAGTTGTAGAGTAGGTCCGCCTTTTCTTGATTGATCTTCTCAATCGCCTTCACGCCACCCTGTTTAAGCAACCACTTAAATCCAAGGCCAGCCATATAGATGGCAAATGTCGGCGGCGTATTCAACATCGATTGATTGGCCGCTTGCTTAGACCAATCCCAAATTGAGGGTGTGATCTTCATACCGTGGCCCATCAAATCTTTACGCACGATGACAATCGTGACGCCTGATGGACCAATATTTTTTTGTGCGCCGCCAAACCAAACACCGCACTTTGTGACGTCCATCTCTTTTGAAAGAATGTTGCTAGAGATATCAGCAACCAAGAGTTTGCCATTCACGTCTGGAGCATCTGGAAACTCTACGCCACCAATGGTTTCATTGGCGCAGTAGTGCACATAGGCAGCATCATCAGATAACTGCCAGGTTGATCTCGCTGGAATCGTATTAAATTTTTCTGCCGCTGAAGATGCGGCTAAATGCGCAACACCATACTTATCCGCTTCTTTAAAAGATTTTTCAGACCAAATACCGGTGACTAAAAAATCGGCTTTAGGGCCATTCTTGCCAAGACCCATCAGATTCATCGGAATTGCCGCATTCTGACCGAGACCGCCTCCTTGAAGCAGCAAGATCTCGTAAGACTCTGGGATATTCATCAGAGTGCGCAAGTCCTGTAATACCTCTTCATATACCGCCATGAACTCTTTACTGCGGTGACTAATCTCCATCACACTCGTACCGAGCCCCTGCCAATTCAACATCTCCGCAGCAGCCTGCTTCAAGACCTCTTCAGGCACAGTAGCAGGACCCGCAGCGAAATTGAAAATGCGGCGGTCAAACGTCATGATGAATTAATTAACCTTGTATGAATGCCAATTAGGCATCACCAGCTTCATCAGAATTGGAATCAACTACTGGATCGGCTGTGACATCACCCTCTTCGCCATCATCAAGATCATTTTCATCATCAGAATCGCTTTCAGCAATCCGTTGCAAACCAGATAAGCGTGTACCTTCATCCACATTGATCAAAGTGACGCCCTGTGTGGCGCGCCCCATCTCACGAATCTCTGAAACACGTGTGCGAACCAAGATACCGCCAGTTGTAATCAACATGATTTGATCTTCAGGAGACACCAATGAAGCAGCAACCACCTTACCGTTTCGCTCGGTTGTCTGAATCGCAATCATGCCTTTGGTGCCACGGCCATGACGGGTATATTCACCAATCGGCGTGCGCTTACCAAAACCATTTTCAGTTGCTGTCAATACGCTACTTGGAATAGCGAGGCCATTCGCGTCAACTACTGCCGCTTCAGCACCCTCTGCCGCTTCAGCCGGAGCAACTAACATCGCAATCACTTGATGGCCTTCGCCCAAGTTCATGCCACGCACACCGCGCGCCGTGCGGCCCATTGGACGCACATCATTCTCATCAAAGCGTACTGCCTTACCAGCGTCAGAGAACAACATCACATCATGCTGACCATCGGTAATCGCAGCGCCAACCAAGAAGTCACTCTCATTCAAATCAACCGCAATAATTCCGGCTTTACGTGGGTTGGAGAAATCAGACAAACGCGTTTTCTTAACAGTACCCAAGCTCGTTGCCATGAAGACGTATTGGTCATCTTGGTACCCCTTGATCGGGAGAATCACAGTGATCTTTTCACCCTCAATCAATGGGAACATATTGACGATTGGCTTACCGCGTGAGTTACGGCTTCCCTGCGGAACTTCCCACACTTTGAGCCAGTACATGCGTCCACGATCAGAGAAACACAAGATGATGTCATGCGTATTCGCAACGAAGAGTGTCTCAATCCAATCTTCATTCTTAGTAGCTGCAGCTTGTTTGCCGCGACCACCGCGCTTTTGCGCACGGTATTCACTCAGAGGCTGACTCTTCATGTAGCCTGTATTTGAAAGTGTGACCACCATATCTTGCGGTGTAATCAGATCTTCCGTAAACAGTTCAGTAGCATTCATTTCAATAAAGGAACGACGGCCACTATCTCCACCAGCAATACCAAACTCTGCCTGAACTTCCTTCAATTCAGACTCAATCACTTGAGTAACGCGCTCTGGCTTAGCAAGCAAGTCGAGCAAGTCAGAAATCTCTGCCATCACATCTTTGTACTCATTCACAATCTTGTCTTGCTCAAGGCCAGTCAAGCG
>CANFWB010000066.1 GCA_947450605.1 Burkholderiaceae bacterium | reverse complement strand
TAGCCGCTTCCTGTAAGTCAGGAGTGCGGAAAGCACGAATAGATTGCACGATATTTGGGCGCACACTGCGCAACATTGCCGGCGGTCCGGCATCGCGAACGGCCAAAGCGGCACGCCAAGAAGCTGTCACTTTTTTCCCCGAAACTTGATTTGCTGCATAGGTTTGTAAACGAGATAAACCACCCTCGGCGTAGATGTTGGCTGCGGGCGACTCCACTTCGAGTCTATCGTTGCTATCCCAACTTTCGGCTCGACTGTGTTCTTCGAAGCCTACTGTAGTGCCGTTTTCAGAGCGATTATTCATGATGGGTGCTAGGTTACCCTTAACACGCCATCAAATCAAGCCCAATTACAGTGCATTTTATATAAACCATTGATTCATATAATAATTATTTATGTTAGTTATCGCTAACTAACATAAATAAAAGCCCTGATTTCAATCTAAGCTACGCCTCTGGCATTGCTAGCTGCCTCAACTACTGCCAAAGTAGTCACATTCACGATACGACGCACTGTAGCTGCAGGAGTCAGAATATGAATTGGCTTAGCAACACCTAATAGCAATGGCCCGATTGCAATACCGTTGCCAGCAGCAGTCTTCAATAGGTTATAAGAAATGTTGGCAGCATCGATATTTGGCATCACCAACAAATTAGCATCGCCCTTTAATGGGGATGAAGTCACTGCGCCAGCGCGAATCGTTTCATCTAAAGCGCTATCGCCGTGCATCTCACCATCAACCTCAAGGGCTGGATCTGCCTTTTGAATCAAAGCCAACACTTCGCGCATTTTTACAGCTGAAGGCGCGCTACTTGAACCAAAGTTGGAGTGTGACAAGAGCGCTACTTTTGGAGCGATACCCAATTTACGCATTTCGCTTGCAGCCATCAATGTGAGCTCAGCCAATTGCTCAGCAGTTGGATCCATATTCACATGGGTATCCACTAAAAACACTTGGCGACCCGGCAAAATCAATCCGGACATTGCACCGTACACATTAGCACCAGGCTCATGACCAACCACTTCGTCAACATACTTTAGATGGGTTGCTAAGTTGCCAACCGTGCCACAAATCATGCCATCAGCCATGCCCTTACTGATCAGGATTGAACCAATTAAGCTGTTGCGACGACGCATTTCTAACTTAGCAAAAGATTCGGTAACACCCTTGCGCTCAGTTAACGCTAAATAGGTCTGCCAAAAATCACGGAAGCGAGGATCATTTTCTGGATTCACGATCTCAAAATCATCTCCAGCCTTAATACGTAAGCCGAATTTTTCAATGCGATGCTCAATGACTGCTGGGCGGCCAATTAGGATCGGCGTAGCAAGATGCTCATCAATGATGATTTGGACTGCGCGCAATACGCGCTCATCTTCACCTTCAGCAAATACGATTCGCTTTTGACCTGCAGGTACGCGTTTAGCGATGCTAAACAGCGGCTTCATCAAGGTACCAGAGTGATATACAAATTGCTGCAGTTGATTGCGGTATGCATCAAAGTCTTTAATTGGACGTTGTGCAACACCGTCATCCATTGCAGCTTTAGCAACCGCAGGAGCGATCACGGTGATTAAACGTGGATCAAATGGCTTCGGAATCAGATACTCTGGACCAAAAGACAGATTCTCAATGCCATATACAGAGGTAACAATCTCGCTCTGTTCGGCTTGAGCCAACTCTGCTACAGCCTTGACTGCAGCAACTTCCATACCACGTGTAATAGTAGTGGCACCAACGTCTAGAGCGCCGCGGAATATAAATGGGAAGCACAAAACGTTGTTAACTTGATTTGGGTAATCAGTACGTCCAGTCGCCATCACCGCATCAGGACGAACTTCTTTTACCTCTTCCGGCAGAATTTCTGGAGTTGGATTTGCCAAGGCATATACCAATGGCTTAGGCGCCATCTTCTTGACCATGGCTTGCTTCAGAACGCCACCAGCGGAAAGACCTAAGAAAATATCGGCACCTTCAATTGCTTGATCGAGTGTGCGTAATTCGGTCTCTTGGCAGAATGGCTCCTTCTCAGGATCCATTAATTCTTTACGTCCCTTATAGGCAACACCAGCTAAGTCAGTCACCCAAATATTTTTACGGGGAATACCAAGATCGACCAATAGATCTAAACAAGCTAAAGCAGCTGCGCCGGCGCCAGAAGTGACTAGTTTCACGTTAGCAACATCTTTACCAACGACTTTTAGACCATTCAAAATGGCAGCGGCAACCACAATCGCAGTTCCATGCTGATCATCATGAAAGACCGGAATCTTCATGCGCGCCTGTAGTTTGCGCTCAACAACAAAGCAGTCTGGCGCTTTGATATCTTCTAAATTGATACCGCCAAAAGTTGGCTCAAGCGCTGCAATAATTTCAACCAATTTATCTGGGTCATTCTCATTGACTTCAATGTCAAATACGTCGATGCCAGCAAATTTCTTAAAGAGAACCGCCTTACCTTCCATCACCGGCTTACTAGCCAAAGGCCCAATATTGCCTAGGCCCAATACGGCAGTACCGTTGGTAATGACACCAACCAAATTACCGCGTGCTGTGTAACGGAATGCATTGGCAGGATCTTTAGCGATCTCTTCACAAGCTGCGGCAACACCTGGGGTGTAAGCCAAAGCGAGGTCTCGCTGATTGGTTAACTGCTTGGTCGGGGCAATTTCGATTTTGCCCGGAACAGGAAACTCGTGATAGTGGAGAGCGGCTGCTCTTAAATCCGCTATTTGTTGTTCTTTGCTGCTATTGCTTGGTTTACTCATCAGTTCACTCATCAATCAGACTTATTCAAGCTTCTAATTCTATTCCTCTCGGATGAAAGACTCCCAAGAGCCATAAAATGAGGCATGCAATCTCAATCCTCACCACTTGGCGAATTTGATCTGATTCAGCGTTTCTTTAAAACGCAGTCAGAAGCCATGCTTTCCGCAAATCCTGGATCTGTAAGCCTTGGAATTGGTGATGATTGCGCCCTATTAAAAACAGAGCCCCATGAAAACATGGCAGTCACCAGCGATATGCTGGTTGCAGGGCGGCACTTTTTTGAAGACGCCAATCCAGAGTGGCTTGGCTGGAAAGCTTTAGCAGTCAACCTCTCCGACCTTGCTGCCATGGGTGCCAAGCCATTGGGCTTTACGCTAGCGCTGGCATTACCCAATGCTGATCCGAGCTGGTTGGGGGCCTTTAGCAGAGGCTTATTTGCGATTGCCAATCAATACGCCTGCCCATTAATTGGGGGCGATACTACTGCCGGCCCTCTCAATATTTGTATTACTGCTTTTGGCAGCATCCCCAAAGAAAAAGCCATTCGAAGATCAGGGGCATTGGAAGATGATGATATTTGGGTTTCCGGAACTGTCGGAGATGCCAGGCTGACTCTTGCTGCACTGCGTCATGAACTTGAGCTTTCAAAATCAGATCTGAAGGTGATTGAGGCTCGTATGCATCAGCCCACCCCTAGAATTGAATTGGGAATCGCCTTGAGGGAAATTGCCAATGCAGCTTTAGATATCTCCGATGGTCTATTGGGAGACTTAAGGCATATCTTGAATCAATCCAATAAAGACGCCGAAGTCTTTTTGGATCGGCTTCCCAAATCCGCGACACTACTTAAGCAATCCGTTGCCATTCAAAACCAATATGCTGCTTGTGGTGGAGATGATTACGAGCTCTGTTTTACCGCGCCTGCTAGTCAGCGAGAGGCTATTACAAAGATCAGCGCTAGCTTGAATCTCCCCCTCACCCGGGTAGGTAATATTAAGCCCATGCAAAGCTCTCATCCTGAGATAAGTCTTGTTAATCAGAGCGGTATCACGCTAAGCCCTAAAGAGTCATTCGTCCTACTTCAATCATTTGATCACTTTGCATGACTACTCAGCTCAATAACATCCCCATAAAAAACCCAACATTTAAATGGGTCTTTAGTAAACCGAGTCGCGCTATTGCATTTGGCCTTGGCAGTGGATTAGCGCCATTTGCACCCGGTACAGCTGGAACGCTTTGGGCCTGGGTCGCATTCTTGCTAGGAGAGTACTTTCTCTCCACTGAACAATTTCTATGGATCATTGGCATAGGGTTAGTCGCGGGATGCTGGATTTGCGGAAGCGTCAGCGAAGAGTTAGGTAAAAAAGATTTTGGCGGAATTGTGTGGGACGAGATCGTCGCCTTCTGGTTGGTGTTGATCTTTATTATGCCCACTCATCTTTGGATACAAATCCTAGCCTTCACCCTCTTCCGATTTTTTGATGCTGTCAAGCCCGGCCCCATTGGCATGATTGATCGCCACTTTAAGCATTTAGAGGGCGATCATGATGCTTCCCCATCAAGCCTAAAACACATTTTGTGGCGCGGTTTTGGAATCATTGCGGATGACTTGGCTGCAGCGTTTTTCACTCTTGTGACAATTGCACTCCTACACATAGCATTGAGCCATTTCTCATGAAAAATAATATCGATCCGCAACACGAATTGGTTAAAGCGCTCGCACATATCCTCATTGAGCGCGCTTGGAAAATCGCTCTAGCAGAATCTTGCACTGGCGGCCTAGTCTGCGCCACCCTCACTGACTTGACGGGGTCTAGTGATTGGTTTGAGCGCGGTTACATCACTTACAGCAATGAAGCGAAAACAGAGTGTTTAGATGTCCCCGCGGAAACTATTCAATCATTTGGCGCAGTTAGCGAAGAGGTAGCTAAGGCCATGGCGGATGGCGCAAGGCGCAAGTCAGATGTCAATGTGGCCATCTCTATCACCGGCATTGCAGGCCCAACTGGTGGTTCACCAGAAAAACCTGTTGGTACTGTTTGCTTTGGTTGGTCAATCAAACAAGATGTGGGTGATGATGTAAAAACCACCACCATCACAAAGCAATTTTCAGGTGATCGTCAAACAGTACGAGAGCAAGCGCGTGACTTCGCGCTATCAAAACTTCTGGGCCTGCTACAGAGCTAAAGCACGATTACGGCTTAACGAGAGCTAAGCCAGCCCTTATGACGGAAGTACCATAAAGGAATCATCGCGGAAATCACCATCGAGAGGATGGCCACTGGATAGCCCCAAGTTTGCTCCAACTCCGGCATATATCGGAAGTTCATTCCCCAAATACTAGCAAGCAGAGTAGGCGGCATCAAGGCAACCGATACCACGGAGAAGATCTTAATGATCTTACTTTGGTTCAAGTTAATAAAACCCACGGTCGCATCCATCAAGAAGTTAATCTTATCGAACAGGAATGCGGTGTGGTTTTCCAATGAATCAATGTCGCGCAAAATCTGTCGCGCTTCTTCTTGTTGTTCATCAGACAGTAACTTGCTACGCATTAAGAAAGACAAGGCACGGCGTGTATCCATCACATTGCGGCGAATACGGCCGTTCGTATCCTCTTCTTTAGCGATGGTTTCGAGCACCTCTTCTGCATCATTATCAGAAATATCATCCTGCAGAACGCGCTTACCGGCCTGCTCCAGATTTTCATACACTTCTTCCAAAGCGTCGGCAGAATACTCGGCATCCGTAGAGTACAAATCGAGCAATACATCTTTTGCATTACTGACTGAGCCTGGGCGCAAACGTGCGCGCAAACGGACCAAACGGAATACCGGCAGATCTTCATCATGAATCGAGAACAAGACTTGCTTGGTCATTACGAAAGCGACTCGCACGTTGCGGGAAGTTTCTTCTTCGTCCAATAAGAAATCAGTGCGAATATGGAGGTGACCGTCATCGGCCTCAAAATAGCGGGCAGAAGCCTCTAAGTCACCCAAATCATCTAATTCAGGGAGAAGTACGCCAAAAGCCTCTTTAATCCATATAAGCTCTTCCTCTTCTGGATCAACAACGTCGATCCAGATAGGATTGGAGTATTGCAACAATTCATTGCGATCTTCCACTTGCTCTTGAGAGAGGCGGCCATTTTGCAGGACGAACAAGTTGATCATGGAGAACTCCTAAGGAATGTGCGCTAGTTTATCCTATAGAACATGACAGTCTCACTAAAATAAGTTTAACCCCAATGAACTCCAGCCCAAATACCTTTACCCAGCAACTCCAGTCTGCATGGGCTTCCCAAGGCAGTATGTTGTGCGTGGGCTTTGATCCAGATCCCAAGCGCTTGCCCGCAACATTCCAAGGCAAGCCTGAAGGAATTTATGAGTTTTGCCGCGAGATCGCTGATGCCACTGCGGATACGGCCTGCGCCTTCAAACCCCAGTTCGCTTATTTCGCCTCTCAAAGGGCGGAAGCTCAACTTGAAAAGTTGGTACGCTACCTCAAGGATAAGTACCCCCAGATTCCGGTCATTCTCGATTCCAAACGAGGAGATATCGGCAGCACTGCCGACCACTACGCCCTTGAGGCCTTTGAGCGCTATGGTGCTGATGCAGTCACCGTGAACCCCTATATGGGCTTTGACACTATCGAGCCTTATCTCAAACATGCTGGCAAGGGGGTGATTGTTTTATGTCGTACCTCCAACCCAGGAGGTTCCGATCTCCAGTTTTTAAATGTCTCGCCAAATAGTGAGCCTTTATACCTGCATGTTGCAAAACTAGCGGCACAACAGTGGAATGCCTCCGGTCAAATTAGCCTCGTTGTCGGCGCAACCTTCCCGGAGGAAATCGCTAAAGTGCGTGCCATCGTCGGGGAGATGCCCTTGCTCATCCCTGGCATTGGCGCCCAAGGGGGAGATATCGATGCCACCGTAAAAGCCGGAAGCATTCCCAATCAGCCCGGCATGGGAATGATGATTAATTCTTCAAGGGCAATCTTGTATGCCAGCTCAGGGGATGACTTTGCTGAGGCGGCCAGACAAGTTGCCATCACCACCAGAGACGCCCTGCGAGCCGCAACCAATCAATAGAGCTAGCGCGCTTTCGGCTTCTGAATGGGTGCTAAAGCCACCCGATCCATGTTTTCCAAAATAAATTCTTGGCGTGTTGGGAAATGGATGTTGGCCTTGCGGCAATACTTGGTCTTATCAAAACATTTCGGGGCTGGTAAAGCAGAGGCTAGAGCAGCAGCCTGCTCTCGACTGAGTGAGGCAGGACTGATGCCATAGTAGTGCTGAGCGGCGGCGCCAACACCAAAGATACCCTCACCCCACTCTACTGAGTTCAAGTAGATCTCATACAGCCGTTGTTTAGAGAGCATCGTCTCCAGAAGGCCAGTAATAATGAGTTCTTGTGCCTTGCGAAAGTAATTCTGCTCCGAAGATAGAAAGAGATTTTTGGCCAACTGCTGCGTAATCGTCGAGCCACCGCGCAGGGCCACTTTTGATTTCCCGTTGCCTTGCTGATTCTTTGCCCAAGCTTTTTGCATATCTTCAACACGCACACCCATGTGCTGAAAGAAAATATCGTCTTCACTAACCAAGACAGCGCGTTTTAAATTGGACGATATCTTCTCGTAAGGAACCCAAGATGATTGCACCGGACAAGACCAATGAAATCCACAGAGACGCCAACGCTCAGCACGCTGGAAAGCTGTGCTACCCGGATTAAGCACTGCCCATAAACCAATTTGAATCACAAAATAGATTTGCATGGCAATGAAACCACCCAGCACACACTTCAGAAAGTAACGCAGCCAGCGCATTAAAGCTCAGCCCTAACTTATGACGCGCGAAGTTCAGCCAATACTGCGCGAGAATCAATTACTTCATTCAGGTGTTCACCGCGCCAGATCAAGAAAGCATCCGCAGCCTGCTCCACCAGCATACCCAAACCATCACTTACACGTGAACCCCGATGCAAGGCCTGCTGCATAAACGCAGTCACTTTGCCATAAACCATGTCATAGGCAAACGATTGGGGAATAAAAATATTGCTTGCCGCAATATCACTAATTGGAGACACATCAGATAATCCAGCAGCAGTGGCATTAATAATGAGATCAAAATGAGAGGCAGTCTTACTGATATCCTCCAGATCACTCAAGGTAAGCGACTGCAGTACAGCTTGATGTACAGTCGCCAGCTTAGCAAATAGCTGAACGAGTTCATCCGCTTTTGCATTGGATCGATTGGCAATGATCAATTCTTTTGGAGCCTGCTCCAACAATGGGCCAAGCACTCCGCGCGCCGCACCACCTGCGCCCAACAACAAAATCCGCGCACCCTGGGTCTGGATCCCTTGAGCCAACAGATCTCTCACCAGCCCAGCGCCATCCGTGTTGTCGCCAAAGATTTTTCCATTTTCAATACGTAAGGTATTTACTGCGCCCGCTAATTTTGCGCGTGGCGTTAATTCATCAGCAAATGCCTGAGCATCCAACTTAAATGGCACGGTGACATTCATACCTTGACCACCTGCGGCAAAAAAAGATTGCGCTGTAGTGGCAAATTCATCCAACGCAGGCTGCAAGCGGCCGTAATGCATTTTTTGATTTGACTGCTCAGAAAACCGCTTATGAATAGCGGGCGACTTGCTATGTGTAATGGGATTACCAGCAACAGCATAGACATCTACCCCAGGAAATTGATTGGGATCAGTGTGTAAGTCGTTTGAATGGGCTGGGTTCATATGGGATATAGAATAAGCGAAATTTTGCAATCAATGCCCTAATT
>CANFWB010000065.1 GCA_947450605.1 Burkholderiaceae bacterium | reverse complement strand
ATACCAAGGTTCTCGCATTACCCAGACCCCGAACATTGATGCTTTGCCCAGTCGGGTCTTTTTGATAATAAGGCGTGTCATTCAAAATGACGCCTGGAACGTTCTTTAATACCTGATCGATAGTTTGATCTGGTGCAATCTCCAGCACCTCTTTAGTGAGGATAGTCGTATTGAGAGGAATCTCATCCAAAGGCGTGCTAGATCGGGTGGCGCTCACTGTCACACTTTTTAAGCTCTGATCATAATCAGGGGGCGGCGCAATTTGCGCGTACGCTAAGCCGCCTAGTAGTGCCGACCCAACAAACATACCCGCATATGCGCTAATTTTTTTCCGCCTGAATAACATTTACAACTCCACACAATTTGACTGCAACGCCGTTGCCAAAACATAGCCAGGCTATGTCCTCAATAATTTCTTAGACTTGTGTAGGAGGTGCTGCAGAAGGTGGGGTCACCCAAACAGCGAGTGGCTTGGGTGATTGATAGAAAAGTTGGGGCAGCAAGGCAAATGTTTGCGGCGCTTGAAATGTCAGGTTGGTATTGAAAGCTGGAGGGATGCTGCTATGAGCTATGCAATATGGGCATGGCTGAGCTGAGTCAGCCAATTCCGCCGACTCGTCGCCTTGAATATGAATCTGCGCCTTCGTGCCGTCTGCCGCACAAATCTCCATGGCAAAACCTTGGCCATGCTGAGCAAGCGATACCGCCTGCGAAACAGCTGGCGCAAGCGCACTCATTGCGATTGCTAGAACAGCAATCCAGTGAACAAAGCGGCTTTTGCGGAAATTCATGATTGATGAGATTTTATCTCAATAATGTTGAGCACTTCAATATGCAAAAGGGGCCCCAAAGGACCCCTTTTAGAAGGCATAAAACCGTATTACATTGAAGCTGAGCGTTCGATGAGTTTGCGACGCATTGGACGCAATACAAACCAAGCCAGGATTGCAGCTGCACCATTCAAGATGCTGGCAACCCAGAATACAGACTCCCATCCGCCAGTTGCAGCAGCCAATACGCTAGACAGAGGAACTAACAATGAAGCAGTTCCTTTTGCTGTGTAGAGCAGACCTGCGTTACCAGCAGCATAGGTTGAACCAAAGGTATCCGCATTAGTTGATGGGAATAAACTATAAATTTCACCCCAAGCAAAGAATACGAGGCCAGTTAACAGAACAAACATCACCGGGTCTTGACCGAAGTAGTACAAGCCAAGAATACCTAGGCACTCAAATGAGAAACAGAGTGTCATTGTTTGTTCGCGACCGATCTTGTCTGAAACCCAACCGAAGAATGGGCGGGTTAAACCGTTCAATACGCGATCAACCGTTAAGGCAAAGGTAAGTGCAGGTAGCGCCAAACCAAGAAGACTTACTGTAACGCCAGCAATTTTAAAGTCTTTGGCAATTGGGCCCAACTGAGCAGTAGCCATCAAACCACCGGCAGCAACCATCACGAACATCAGGTACATGATCCAGAAAACGGGTTGCTTTACCATTTCCATTGGACGGAAATCTTTACGGGTTTGAGCTACAGCCGCTTTAACAGTGGTAATCGCGCTCTTAATTGGCTTCGATAACATCAAGCTCAACAGAACCACAATCGCACCTTGACCAATACCGAAATACCAGAAAGCGTCTTGATAGCCATTTGCAGCAATCATCTTCGCAATTGGAATCACGGTTAAGGCAGAGCCAGCACCAAAACCAGCAGCTGTCATACCAGCAGCCAAACCACGGCGATCTGGGAACCATTTCAGCGCATTGCCTACGCATGTACCGTATACAGCACCTGCACCAACGCCACTCACAGCTGCTGCGATATAAAGCATGACCAATGTATCGGCGTGAGCATTCATCATCCAACCCAGTCCGCAAAATAATCCCCCGAAGAACACCACTGGGCGCGGGCCAAACTTATCAACTAAATAACCTTCGATTGGTACCAACCAAGTTTCAGTCAACACGAAAATAGTGAACGCAACCTGAATGGCGGAACGACCCCATCCAAATTTTTCGTCAATTGGATTCACAAACAAAGTCCAACCATATTGCAAGTTTGCAATCATTGACATACAAATAATGCCAACAAACAACTGGAACCAACGACCGCCTAAAGGCTTGCTGCCTACTGCGTTACTCATTTCATCTCCAAATTTCAATATCTCGTTGTGATTCACTTAAATTAGGTCTTGAGCCTCACCCAATTCAGCGATGCATGATTATTCAAAATCAGAGGCATATTTATCTTGACTTGGATCAATGTTCGAAAAATTGATGGCGCTTATACCCCGCAAACTCGGGAATACACTAAGACAATAAAAAAGAGGGGCCGTAGCCCCCCTTTTTTTTCTCGGATTCGAAACTAGAAGAAATCTCTAGGCAATCGACTTCTTTTTACTAATGACCTTACCGATCAATGGCCAGAAGAGCAATAACATCGCCACTGCAGTAACGCCACCTACCAAGTAGTTCGAGAAGAATACGTCCAAGCTACCTTGAGAAATCAGCATGGACTGACGGAAAGAGTCTTCCGCGCGGTCACCCAAGACCAAGGCCAAGACCATTGGCGCCATGGGGTAGTCCAGTTTCTTGAAGATATACCCAAGGACACCAAAGCCCAGCATCAACCAAACGTCAAAAGTAGCGTTATGAACGGTATATGCACCAACCGCGCAGATCACAATAATGACCGGAGCGATGATTGAGAAAGGAATTCTCAAGATGGAGGCAAACAATGGAACGCAAGTTAACACCACAAACAAGCCTGCCAAGTTACCCAAGTACATACTAGCGATCAAGCCCCACACGAAGTCTGGCTTCTCAACAAAGAGCAGCGGTCCTGGCTGTAAGCCCCAGATCAACAAGCCGCCGAGCAATACAGCCGCTGTTGGTGATCCTGGGATGCCCAATGAGAGCATTGGCAACAAGGCGGCTGTACCAGCAGCATGAGCTGCGGTTTCCGGAGCAACAATACCCTCCATCTCACCTTTACCAAAGTTCTCACCATTCTTAGACACACGCTTAGCAACGCCGTAGGCCATGAAAGAAGCCGGGGTTGCGCCACCTGGGGTGATACCCATCCAGCAACCAATCAAGCAGCTGCGCAATGAAGTAGCCCAATACTTTGGCAACTTCGCCCAAGTCTCGAGAACCACTTGACGACGAATTTTTGCAGCAGCGCCGTGGAAAGCTAAACCCTCTTCCATTGAGAGAAGGATCTCGCCAATACCAAATAGACCGATCACGGCGATCAAGAAGTCAAAGCCGCGCATTAATTCTGGGTTACCAAAAGTTAAGCGCAATTGACCTGTCACGGTATCCATACCAACGGTAGCTAAAGCAAAGCCCAGCATCATGGCAGAGATTGTCTTAAATGGTGATCCCTTGTTCATCCCCACAAAACTACAGAAGGTTAGCAAGTACACCGAGAAGAACTCAGGCGGACCGAATTGCAATGCAAATTTTGCAACCAATGGCGCCAAGAAGGTAATCATCACGATCGCAAAGAACGCACCAACAAATGAGGATGTGAACGCTGCAGTCAATGCTTCGCCAGCTTTACCGTTACGAGCCATTGGGTAACCATCAAAGGTTGTCGCAACAGACCAAGGTTCGCCCGGAATATTAAACAGAACAGATGTAATCGCACCACCAAACAATGCACCCCAATAAATACAGGAGAGCATGATGATTGCAGAAGTTGGCGGCATTGTGAAGGTCAATGGCAACAGAATCGCAATTCCGTTAGCACCACCTAAACCTGGCAATACACCAATAATGACACCAAGAGTTACACCAACGAGCATTAATAGCAAGTTAAAGGGTGTCATTGCAACGGCAAAGCCGCTGAATAGAGCGCTAATTTCTTCCAACTTGTACTCCTTCTTTTTTAATCTTTTTTAATCGTTATTCTTTTTATTGCACGCCAACAAATTCGAGTGGATTGATCCATGATCCGTGTGGCAATGGAACCTGAAACCAGAATTCAAACATGAGGTAGAGGGATACACTCACGCCCACAGAAACTACGACAGCCTTCCAGATTGGGTACTTACCAAGCCAGATCATGAAGATCGCAATATAGATTACTGAAGATACATAGATACCGATCAACTGCACACCCAACACAAACACAATTGCCGGCAACAATACGGCCATCACCTGCTTGAAGGATTCTTTATCAACAAATGATTCCGTCTTCTTTTTCTTATTCACAATCGCAGCCTGGTACAAAGTAATAGAGCTGGAAAGCAAAATGATCAAGCTGATATAAAAAGGGAAATAACCTGCCTCCGGTCCATCACTGCCCCAGCTAGCGCCAAGCTTAAGACTTCCGATCATGACTACTAAGCCGACAACAATAAATAAGAGCGCAGTGATGATATCCATCATCCTTACACTGATTACTGAGTCTTGATTTGAATTATTTGTATGTTCAGACATGTGCTTCGATCACTAATAAAAGGGTTAATAAATACTGCTTTAGTTAAATCACGATGCTTATTGCTATCAAAAAAAGGACCTCCATTAGGAGGCCCTTTTTAATCCTTGCTAATTACTTAGCCAAGAAACCTGCTTCAGTCATCAACTGCTTGTGTAATGCCTCATTCAGAGTGAGCCAGTTGCTAAATTCTTTTCCGGACATAAAGGTCTGATTGAATGCACCGTCAATCATGAACTTTTTCCACTCTGGCGTAGCGCGTACCTTTTTGAACAAGTCGACATAAAAATCAACCTGCTCTTGTGTTACACCCGGAGCCATGAAAATACCGCGCAACATCACGTAGTCAGTTGGAACGCCCACCTCTTTACAAGTTGGAACGTCATACCAAGATTGAGTATCAGTTACCTTCTCTTTGTAAGGCATGCGGGTGTCATCAAATACACATAAAGCGCGTAATTTATTGGCGCGCCATTGAGCAACGGCTTCAATTGGGTTGTTGACAGAAGAGTCAATGTGATTGCCTACGAGCTGAACAGCAACGTCACCACCCCCTTTGAATGGGATGTAAGTGAACTTCGCACCAGTCGCTTTTTCCAGGGCAACGGTAATGATTTGGTCTTCCTGCTTAGAGCCAGTTCCACCCATTTTGAACTTACCTGGACCCGCCGCTTTAGCGGCATCGATATATTCTTTAGCAGTTTTGTATGGCTTGTCTGCGTTATCCCACAATACAAACTGGTCAAGCGCCAACATCGCTACTGGCGTGATGTCCTTCCAGTTAAATGGAATACCAGTTGCCAATGGAGTGGTGAACAAGTTAGAAAGCGTAATCACAATCTTATTTGGGTCACCCTTCGCTTCTTTCATTGCTAAGAAACCTTCAGCGCCAGCGCCAGCAGATTTATTCACTGGAATGATCGCCTGTTTCATCAAGTTATTCTTGGTGATGATGCCTTGGATCATGCGCGCCATTTGGTCGGCGCCGCCGCCAGGACCAGCAGGAATGATGAACTCTACAGGCTTGTTTGGTTCCCAAGCAGCAAAGGCAGGTGAAACACCAGCAACACCGAGGGCTAATGCGGTGGAAATCAATGCCCCTTTTAACTTCATCTTCATGAATGCTCCTCCAAAATTTGGTATACCAATATTACTTTGGCTTCTCTTTGTTATGTAATGATTTTTATTCAACTTGGGGAATCAAAACTTGATTGGCATCAATAATTGCTAAATGGACACCTAGGGCTAACACTAGCCTCTAAGTACTAACCCTAGTGGAAATTTTGGCCTAGCCAGTTAATGCGAATTCCTAGCGGAATCGATCCAACAACTTCTTACTGACTTTGTCCAATTGAGTCGAGTCTTTGATCAAAAATTGCAGGCCGTTGGAATCTGCAATGAGCAGTGTATTGCCGGCAATCCGGCGGATATCTTCCTCACCTTTGAGCCGAATTCTGGTCGGTCCGCGGTCAGTTTCAATATCCCAAATACTGGGGGTGGCAAAAGTGGAGACTTTGGTAATTTTCTCAATGACGGGCATGAACTCGCGTGCAGCCATTTCTTCTTCGATGAGACCTAATTCAGCCTCCGGAATTGCACCAACATCATCAAACCAACACAGCTCTTTACCGGATTGATCCATCAACGAAATTCCCGCACCAGTTGCAGTAATTGGAAACGCTCTGACGGGATAGACCCCAACATGGTGATTACCACTAGCATCAATCAATACCAAGCGACCTAGCGAATCTCGCTCTAGCGTATGCGGCTTTTGATAAAGACTCATACCCCGCCCCCAGTTTCTTTAGCAATGAGTTGCAAGCGTTCTTCCTCATTCTCTTCGATACTTTCACCAATGGCACCGCCTTCAACCAATTCTGCAGCGTGGCGCAGTTGCGCTTGATACAAAGCGTAGTACGCACCTTGCGCCTCCATCAACGCATCATGCGAACCAATCTCGACGATCTCACCTTTATCAAGTACGACCAAGCGATCTGCTTTTCTTAAGGTAGAGAGGCGATGGGCGATGGCAATAGTCGTACGGCCTTTAACCAAGTTATCTAAAGCACGCTGAATTTCTTTTTCAGTTGTCGTATCAACTGAAGAAGTAGCTTCATCCAAAATCAGAATGCTTGGGTTAATTAGCAATGCCCGCGCAATCGAAATTCGTTGACGCTCGCCGCCAGAAAGCGATTGGCCGCGTTCACCCACTAAGGAGTCATAGCCTAGCGGTAAGCGTAGAATAAATTCATGGGCATGAGCGGCACGCGCTGCTTCAATAATTTCTTCGCGAGATGCATCCGGTTTGCCATAAGCAATGTTTTCTGCAATGGTGCCAAAGAATAAAAATGGTTCTTGCAGAACCAGGCCAATGCGCTTGCGATAGTCAGCGATGCCAATACTCCGAATATCACGCCCATCCAAGGCGATTGAACCGGCACTCACATCATAGAAACGGCAAATGAGGTTTACTAAAGTACTCTTTCCGGAGCCGCTATGGCCAACTAAGCCAATCATTTCTCCAGGAGCAATGTCCAGATCAATGCCTTTGGATACTGCGCGGTTACCATAGCGGAAACCCACGCCCCGTAAGGAGATGCGCCCTTTGACCTGACCCAAGGGTGCTGGATTAATCGGCTCAGGCACGCTCGAAACGTGATCCAAGATATCAAAGATACGTTTAGCACCTGCTGCTGCTTTTTGCGTATGCGAAACAATACGACTCATGGAGTCGAGACGAATATAAAAACGTCCAATGTAAGCAAGGAAGGCAATCAATACACCTACCGTGACCTTTTGATGGGCGACTTGCCAAATACCAAAACCCCAAACTACTAAGAGGCCAGTTTCAGTTAATAGTGTGACGGTTGGGGAGAATAATCCCCACACACGATTGACGCGATCATTAATTTGTAAATTGTGTTTATTGGAATCCACAAAACGCTTGAGCTCACGATCTTCTTGGGCAAACGCTTTGACCACACGAATACCTGGAATAGTGTCCGCCAAGATATTGGTGACTTCAGACCAGATGCGATCAATCTTCTCAAAGCCAAAACGGAGTTTGTCACGCACCACATGAATCATCCAAACAATAAATGGCAAGGGTGCGAGCGTGACTAAGGCCAATAAGGGGTCAATCGAGACTAGGATGGCTGCAGTCATGGTGATCATCAGCACATCGGTTGCAAAGTCCAGAGCGTAGAGCGATAAGAACACGCAAATCCGGTCCGTCTCAGCGCCGATACGGGCAATTAAATCACCCGTTCTTTTGCCACCGAAATACTCCAAAGACAGCTTGAGTAAATGCTCAAAGGTCGTATTGCGCAAATCTGCGCCAATACGCTCGCTCACTAAGGCAAGGAGGTAAGTCTTCCACCAGCCCAAGCCCCAAGCTACGATGGCCGCCGCAAATAAGGCCAATAGGTATTTGCTCGCCAAATAAAAATCAATGGGATTGCCTTTTTCATAAGGAATCAACACATGATCCATGATCGGCATCGTGAGATAAGGGGGAATCAGAGTTGCACCTGTTGACAGCAAGGTCAGGACAAAGCCCAGCAAAAGCTCTTTTTTATAGGGGCGAGCGAAACGCCACAGCTTAAATAAAGTCCAAGTCGATGGAGGAGCATCCTCTTCGGGATCGCAAGTCGGACAGGCATCTGAATTCGCAGGCTTAGGACTCAAACAAACGGGGCATACCTGCTTGTCATACTCCGACACCTCATGACTTTGCCCTACTGGATCGCCGCGCATTAACTGCTTAAAGCCAGTCTGTAAACGCAAGATTTGAGGGTTGACTGCCAAGGTGAAGTACCAAAGCCTCAGCAGGCTAGTCTCGGACTCCAGCTTGAGATGACCTACTCCAGCGTGATCACCGTGCAGAAGATGTGCCCCAGAGCTCATTGGCCAAAATTCTGAGCGAACGCCATCTACCCAAACCAGCCCGGATGGAATCAAACAAAGCAGGCTTTTTTCAAAGCGCATTGCTCCATTCAGATCCAGCTCAACCCAGGCCAGTATTGAGTCAAGGTCTTTAACGGGGTGTTGAGACCCCTCTAAAATACGAGCCCACTGACTTGGCGGAGGTGGTGCGGATGGGGAAATGGCTAGCTTCATTAGTCCTAAAAGTATAGTGGAGCCAGATTTTTTACATTT
>CANFWB010000064.1 GCA_947450605.1 Burkholderiaceae bacterium | reverse complement strand
TCTTCAATGATGTCTGCAAAATCCATCTTGATGAAAGTTGGCAGTAGGCAGCGATCATGCAGCTCTGTACCCCAGCGAGTGGCGGGTGCCAAATAGGGTTTATCCCAGAAGCGAGCAATCAGTGCACGAATGAGTAACTGCTGAACAATGCTCATTTGGGCATGCGGTGGCATTTCAAAAGCGCGTAACTCAAGAAGCCCTAGTCGTCCTGTTTGACTATCCGGTGAATACATCTTGTCGATGCAGAACTCACTGCGATGGGTGTTACCGGTGACATCAATCAGGATGTTTCTGAGGGTGCGATCGACGATCCATGGCGGCATGCTGGCCCCATACTTCTCGCGATTCTCCTGAATTTGCTTGAGAGCGATCTCTAATTCATAGAGTTGGTCATTGCGAGCCTCATCGACTCGTGGTGCTTGGCTAGTGGGTCCGATAAACATGCCGCTAAAGAGATAGCTCAAGCTGGGATGGTTGTGCCAATACAGGATTAAGCTGGCAAGTAATTCAGGGCGACGTAAGAAGGGGCTATCAATTGGGGTCGCGCCACCCATGACGAAGTGATTGCCTCCACCAGTGCCGGTATGGCGACCGTCTGTCATGAACTTCTCAGCAGATAAGCGAGATTCAAATGCAGCGTTGTAGAGGAACTCGGTATGCTCGACCAATTCATTCCAGTTATGCGCCGGATGAATGTTGACCTCAATCACACCAGGATCTGGAGTGACTTGCAATAGTTTTAAGCGAGGATCGCGAGGAGGGGGGTAGCCCTCAATGACAATTTGATACTGCAATTCTTCTGCAGTTGCCTCTACTGCTTGCACCAGGTTCAGATAATCTTCTAAGCGCGCTAAGGGTGGCATAAATACATAGAGCGCGCCATTCTTTCCACCATGTGCATTTTCTGCCGCCGGCCCGTTCGAGCGCATTGGATCACGCGTCTCTACACACAAAGCTGTTCTCGTAATCCAGGCTGCCGATTCCTGACGTGCAGGCGTGCGCACTTCTTCTGATTGACTCCATACGCTGACAGTAGTTGCGGAGTGATCCTTGCCTAAAGCACGGAACTGTTGCTGTATCGGCGCAAATGACGCCAGCGGTGGTTTTGGCGCAAAAGGATCCTCCTCAATCAGGTAGGGGTAATCTGCTTTGCTGGTCCAAGGTAACGAGTCTAGCGGCAGGCGATAGCCCATCGGTGAATCGCCGGGAAGCAGTAGAAGTCGATCATCACGATAGATCCATGCACCAGTTTTCCATTGCGTATCAAGATAGCCTTGACCTTTGCCGGCCTCAATCGGTAAAACATAACCGATAACTGAATCCAATTTTTGGGTAAAGACCCGCTTTAAGCGTGTGCGCTCCATCTCATCATCGAGATTGGATTTAAAGGGATCGACGTTGACGGGAAGCTTAGATTCGCGCCAGAGGTAGTAATAGGTATCTTCATAGGCGGGCTCAATGAAACGATCTGGTAATCCCAGATTTTTGGTCAGCGTATGAATAAAGCGATCTGCATCTTTGCTGGTGTAAGTGATGGGATGGGATTCATCGGCAAAAAGTTTAGGATTTTTCCAAATAGGAGTGCCATCAGCTCTCCAATAAATCGATAGCGCCCAGCGTGGCAGTTGCTCGCCCGGATACCATTTGCCTTGCCCAAAATGGAGGAAGCCGCCATCGCCATATTCAGCGCGGAGCTTTCCAACCAGATCGGTAGCATAAGCACGCTTGGTAGGTCCAAGCGCATCAATATTCCATTCGCGTTCATCGCGTCCATTAACGGATACAAAGGTAGGTTCGCCCCCCATTGTCAGGCGTACATCACCCGCGATCAGCTCTTTGTCTACTGTTTCACCGAGCTGAAGAATGTCTTCCCATTGCTCTTCGGTATAAGGCTTGGTAACACGCGGAGATTCATAAATGCGGGTGACCTCCATGGTGTGCTTGAACTCAACTTCACACTCATCGACGCCGCCTTCAATTGGGGCTGCTCCTGATGGCTCTGGCGTACAAGCTACGGGGATATGACCTTCACCAGCCATGAGTCCGGAGGTAGGGTCGATACCAATCCAGCCTGCGCCCGGTAGATACACTTCGCACCAGGCATGTAGGTCCGTGAAATCCACTTCGGTACCACTAGGGCCGTCAAGGGATTTAACGTCAGGCTTTAATTGAATCAGGTAACCAGAAACAAAGCGTGCCGCTAGACCACAAAGGCGCAAGAGATTGACCATCAACCATGCTGAGTCACGGCAGGAGCCACTGCGTAAGTCTAGAGTTTCATCAGGCGTTTGTACGCCCGGCTCCATCCGAATCAGATAGCTAATATCACTTTGAACTTGTTGATTAATTTTGACTAAAAAATCAATCGTGCGCATTTCACTGCGATCGATTGTTTTGAGGTATTTAGTTAGCGCTGCATTACGCATTCTTCCAAGATACGGACGCAATTCTTTTTTAAGATCTGAGCTGTACGTAAAGGGATAATTTTCAGCATCTGGCTCTAGAAAAAAATCAAAAGGGTTGTATACCGCCATTTCGGTGACGAGATCCACCGTCACCTTAAATTTCGTTGTCGCCTCTGGGAAAACTAATCGCGCTTGATAGTTTGCGAAGGGATCTTGTTGCCAGTTAACGAAATGACCTTCCGGCTCAACCTTGAGGGAGTAGGAAAGAATATGGCTGCGGCAGTGTGGTGCTGGGCGCAAACGAATGACCTGGGGGCCCAGTTTGACTGGGCGGTCATATTGATATTCGGTGACGTGGTGGAGGGCAGCGTGGATAGACATGATCAAAGTCTATGGGTGCACCAATATGCAGAATTACTGCAGTGCACATAAATAGTGCCAAAAATAGGCTTACGCCCGAAATTGGGTAGAAGAAGTCAAAAATAGGGCATTTGTAACTTGAGGGTACGTTCGGAAGGAATAAGTTGTAGTTGTGCCCTTACCGAAAGTTGATATGCCTAAGCTAACCACCTTGACGATTAGTAGCAAAAATTACTCCTCATGGTCCTTGCGCGGGTGGCTGATGCTGAAATTTTCTGGCCTAGCATTTCAGGAGCTTCAGGTTGCGCCAGATGACGTTGATAATCGCGCCGAATTGCTGCTACTGTCCCCCTCTATTTTGGTTCCAAGACTAGATCACGATGGCTGCAAGGTGTGGGATACCTTAGCAATTGGCGAATATCTTAATGAGCTAAAGCCCAAGGCCCACTTACTCCCGAGCGATCCTGCCGCAAGAGCGCATTGCCGTTCGATCTGCGGCGAGATGCATTCTGGCTTCTCTGCGCTCAGAGCTTCGCTGCCAATGAACATCAAGGCCAAATTTGATTCTTTCAAGGTATGGTCAAAAGCACAGATTGATATCAATCGAGTATTGGTGATTTGGCAAGATTGCCTTGCTACTTATGGTGGACCTTTTCTTTTCGGAAAAGAGCCTACGCTCGCTGATGCCATGTTTGCGCCAGTGGTGACTAGATTCCTGACGTACAACGTTGAGCTGGATCCGGCTTGCGAGAACTATTGCAAGCACATCATGGCTTTGCCGGAAATGAAGGAGTGGGTGATGGGCGCCCTTGAAGAACCCGATGACATTGAAGAACTTGAAGTGGAGTTTTGATCATGAAGACACCTGCTGCGTTTAAGAGTAACACTCAGTTTTCCCATGTAAAGCCTGGCGATACGCAGTTCCTTCCGGGTGGCCTGAGAGACTTCTTTCTGTATCGAGATCTCGGCGTAGCGAAAGCTACCAATGGCAAGGTCATTGCCCACTTAGTCAAAGCCAATAAGCCGCCGGTGAATGGAACGGGCTGGCACTATCACGTTGCTGATTTTCAGATTGTGGTGATGACTAAAGGGTGGGCGCGCTTTATGTATGAAGACAAGCCCACCTTAGTTGGGGCAGGCGATGTGGTTCATCAAATGCCAGGCATCGTTCACTATCTATATGACTACTCTCCCGATATGGAATATCTAGAAATAGTCGGTCCAGCAGACTTTGGTTCTATACCTGTTGCCATTGGCCCTGCTGAAGTGCCCGAGGTAACGCCATGGGCGTAGTTAAAACCAACAATCCGCTAGCCTCTGATTTTGCGGTACTCTTTCAGCGGATTATGAATCTCGCTCAGGAGCTTGATGGTATGCGGGAGTATTACCGCGAGCTCTATCAAAAAATTGAGTCAGGAGAGATTGGGCTTGAAGAAGGCAATCCACCTGATCTCCTCAAAGAATTCAACGTCGCTGGCTTTGTGCATTTGTCGATTGTGGCAGCCCGCTCCGCGCAGACAGCAGCCATCATTGCAAATGATGTTTCGTTAAGCCGTGTTTTTGATCCCTCCCTCAAGGATTATGAGCGTGCATTTCGCCATATAGAAAGCAGGTCAAATTCATGATGTATCGCGCTTACCAAACTTTTGCTAATTTGCATAATCCAGTTCGATTGTTTGCAAGCGCATCTGAACGTGTTTCCAACAACTGGTTCGGAAACTTTACCCTCAACCCGATGCAACGCTTAGCTGCGCATTATGAGCAAATCTCTTTACTGGGTTTTACGCATACAAGACCAGACTTTAAGATTGAAGAAATTACCGATTCCTTCGGTGAGAGTAAGGCGGTTACTGAAGAGATTTTGCATTCAACCCATTTTTGTAATTTGGTGAGATTTAAAAAGAATGGGGTCGAGGGGCAGCCCAAGATTTTATTGGTTGCTCCGATGTCGGGACACTTTGCCACTTTACTTGCTGGCACGATCAAAACACTGCTTAAGGATCATGAGGTTTATGTCACCGACTGGTTAAATATTCGAGACATTCCCATCAGTTGTGGTGAATTTGATTTTGATGCCTATATTGAACACATTATTCAGTTCTTGCAGTACATTGGTCCAGGCGCCCATCTGATGGCAGTCTGCCAACCTACGGTGGCGTGCTTAGCGGCAACAGCCATCATGTCAGAAGATAAAAATCTCTGTGTTCCGGCTAGCTTAATTCTGATGGCAGGTCCGATTGACGTTAATCAGAGTCCCACTAAAGTAAATGAGTTAGCCACAAGCAAGCCCATGTCCTGGTTTGAGGAAAAACTCATCGGCATTATCCCGAATCAATTTGGTGGAACTGGTCGACGCGTATACCCAGGATTTTTACAACTCATGGCATTTATGAGCATGAACCCCGAACGTCATGCGGACTCATTCAAAAAGCTCTATGAATATCGCGTCAATGGCGACAACGAGAAGGCCGATGCCATTCATGATTTTTATGAAGAGTATTTCGCGATTATGGATTTATCGGCCCCGTTCTATTTAGAAACTATTCGTAAAGTCTTCCAGGATTGCGATTTACCGAATGGTAAGCTTACCTACCAAGGCCGTCTGGTAAACCCAAAGGCGATTAAGAAAACCTTTCTGCTCACTGTAGAAGGGGAGCGCGATGATATTTGCGGTGTTGGTCAAACTCTGGCCGCTCAAGATCTTTGTGCTGGATTGCCTGGATATATGAAGTCCCATCACTTACAAGCCGGCGTTGGGCATTACGGCGTCTTTAATGGCAAACGCTGGGATACGCAGATCTACCCCGTAGTACGCAATGTCATTCAATCAGCACTTTAAGTATAGGAGGCATCATGCAAGTCTTTGTCACTAGAAAAATCATGGCCAGAAAACGCTGTAATGATGGAACCGATAAAGGGTGTAGCTCTTTAATACCGGGACAGTATTTTGCCAATAAAACAAATGATGGCGCCTTGGAGATTCTGCAATCTAGTGGTGAGCCGCTCTACCTACTGCCATTCATCTGGTGGGAGAGAATGGAAGACGGAGATATTCTGCTCGCTTAATTGGAGACTGCTTCGCTCTTTCGGATCTGGGTAAACTTTTCTTCGAACTGGCGACGCATCTCTCTTCTGAGCTCTGCAGCTTTATGGCGTCGCACCTCATCGGGGGTCGATGGAACAAAGGTGGGTACATGGACTGGCTTACGGTTCTCATCCATCGCTACCATCGTCAAAAAGCAGCTATTCACGTGCCTGGTCTCTTGAGTCAGAATATCTTCCGCAATCACCTTGATGCCAACCTCAATCGAGGTATTGCCTGTGAAGTTGACGGAAGCCAAAAATGTTAGCAACTCCCCCACATGAATAGGCTGACGAAAGGTCACCTGATCCACGCTAAGGGTAACCACATGCCTACTTGCATATCGACTGGCGCAGGCATAAGCTACTTGATCCAAGAGTTTTAAAACATCACCCCCGTGAACATTGCCAAAGAAATTCGTTTTATCAGGCGTCATCAAGATGGTCATGGTGAGCTGATGGTTTGGTAAGTTCAACAGGGTTTCCTTTGTATGAATATTTGTTTTTAAAAATAAGCGCTAAAAAAATTACTCAAGCTCTAATTTCTGTTTAGCTACTACGCCTTTGTATGTAGCGTACTCTGAGGCGATTTCTTTGGAGAAGGCTTCGGGACCATTGACGTTAATAATTGAGCCAGTCTCTTCAATACGCTTTCTAACAGCGGGATCCAAAATAGATTTTTGGGCTGCAGCGTAAATCTTGTCGACAACATCCTTAGGAAGACCGGCTGGCCCCAATAAGCCGTAATAAGCCATTCTGTTTGCTGGTGCTAAACCCACCTCAGCAAAGGTTGGAACGTTTGGCAACTGCGCAAGTCTTTTTGGTGCAGCAACAACAATGGCAATCAGTCGACCGTCTTTAATGAAGGGGAGTGCGGAAGGTAGATTATCAAACATGATGGGCACTTGACCTGCAACAACGTCAATAAGGCCAGGGCCTGCGCCACGATATGGAATGTGCACGATAAAGCTGCCAGTCAAGCTCTTGAAAAGCTCTGTTTGCATGTGGCCAATGCCGCCAGTGCCAGAACTTGCGTAAGAGTATTTACCAGGATTCTTCTTAATGACTTCCATGAACGTTTTGTAATCGCGAGCAGGGAAAGAGGGGTTCACCACAATGACGTTGGGTGTTGCCGCAATATTGGTAATGGCCGTGAAATCCTTCAGTGGATCGTAGCCAATCTTGGCATTAATCGCAGGATTGGAGGCTGTAGTGGAGACTGTTGCAATTCCTAAGGTGTAACCATCCTTGGGTGCTCTCATGACTTCTAGTGCGCCAACAGAGCCGCCGCCGCCAGCTTTGTTTTCCACAATGACAGGTTGGCCTAGCTGCTTGCTCAAAGGATCAGCCATGCTGCGTGCAATGATGTCAGTGCTGCCACCAGGGGCAAATGGCACAATAATTCGGATGGGCTTAGTAGGAAAGGAGGTCTGGGCAACCACGCCAAAGCTGATTAAAGAGCTTAAAGCGATCGCTACTAATTTACTTGCTACTGTCATTTACTCATTCTCCAAAAGTTTTAATCTATGTGATTGGCGTAAGTTCTTAATACCTAGGATAGTGCAGGGCAGCATCACAAAAATAGGCCCTTGACCCTATTTGGGGATAATCCAATCAAGCCTCACACCAAAAAGCAAAAAGGCTTCTGAGTCAATTGACCTAGAAGCCTTTTACTATTTGGTTGCGGGGGCAGGATTTGAACCTACGACCTTCGGGTTATGAGCCCGACGAGCTGCCAGACTGCTCCACCCCGCGTCTGAGTCTTAGATACTACCATTTTTTAACCCACTCTGTCGAGCTATTCCTGCAAATAGTACTGAATAAAGCGGTTTTTTATTAGAAAGAAGACTGCAAAGTCAGCCTGCATAAGGAGTAACATATTGCCACGCAACATTGTGATGAGGCTTATTCATGTCAGTTAGTAACCCGGAGTTTTCTGAATCCTCCCTATTGAGGCCGGTTGATATTTCTCGGCAAGAGGGTGGCCATAAAAAGGGTGCCTCCTTTTCATTGATGCTTGCAGCCATTGGTGTTGTGTTCGGCGATATTGGAACCAGCCCCCTCTACGCTCTGAAAGAGTGTTTTAGTCCTGAACATGGCATCCCCTTTTCAAATGAAGCTGTCTTTGGCGTGATCTCAATGGTGTTTTGGGCTTTTGCCATTGTGGTTTCGCTCAAGTACGTCATGTTTGTGATGCGTGCCAATAACCATGGCGAGGGCGGCATTCTGGCTCTAATGGCTTTGGCTTTGCGTACGGCGCCTACTGGCTCAAAGCGTTCTCTTGTCATCATCATGGCAGGGGTCTTTGGGGCCTGCATGTTCTATGGCGATGCAATTATTACTCCGGCGATCTCAGTGCTTTCTGCGGTGGAGGGGATGGAAGTCATCTCACCAGATTTCACGCGCTACATTATTCCAGTCACGATCGTTATTTTGGTGGCACTTTTTGTTATTCAAAAAACAGGCACTGCAGTTGTTGGTAATTTATTTGGCCCAGTGATGTTGGTTTGGTTTGTGGTCATCGGCCTCATGGGGCTTTATCAAGTTATCGATAACCCAAGTATTTTTGCTGCCGTCAACCCGATTTATGCCATTCGCTTTATGGATGAGCATGCCCTACAAGGATTTATTGTGTTGGGCGCCGTCTTTTTGGTGCTAACAGGTGCTGAGGCGCTCTATGCGGACATGGGTCACTTTGGTGATAAGCCTATCCGTTTAGGTTGGTTCCTCATTGTGATGCCTTGCTTAATTCTAAATTACTTTGGTCAAGGCGCAATGTTCTTGAGCCATCCTGAAAATATTACCAATCCGTTTTTCTTGATGGTTCCTGAAGGCCTTGTATTTCCCTTGGTGATCTTGGCCACGTTGGCCACGGTAATTGCTTCCCAGGCCGTGATTTCTGGTGCGTTTTCAATGACGAGTCAGGCAATCTTATTGGGCTTTGTCCCGCGCATGAAAATTCGTCATACGTCTGATCGTGAAATTGGTCAGATCTATATGCCTTTAGTGAACTGGTCCCTCTTGATTTTGGTGATAGCAGT
>CANFWB010000063.1 GCA_947450605.1 Burkholderiaceae bacterium | reverse complement strand
CCCTCATCTGCCAGACTTTCTTCTGTCACGAGATGCTCTAAATTTTCTAGGCGAAGATTGGCTCCCATAGGCACCATCTCAGCACGCAATTGCAGAGACTCTTTATCCACTACACCGGCACTATCGAGATCAACATAGATCGATAAAGCTGGGCGAGCAGCACCCTCATCCAATGAGAACTGCTGAATTACAGCATCCGGCAGCATTGTGATCTTGTCACCAGGGAAATACACCGTTGACATACGAGTTCGTGCGACCCGATCTAAAGCATCATCTTTCGTAATCGCCAAACCCGGGGCAGCAATATGAATGCCAATGCGATGTCCACCCTCTGCAAGCGCAGTAACCGACAAAGCATCATCGATTTCTGTTGTGCCTGAGTCATCAATTGAAAAAGCACTGACTTCCGCGAAGGGCAATTCTGCAATAGCCGCATCTAATGAGGATTGTTCCACTACTAAACCCTCATCATGAGCAGGGCCATGAGGGAAGTGAGCCTTGAAAAACATCCCCTGGTGATAATCCAAAGGAGAATCAATCGCACCACAGCGAATCATGAGTTGTGCAGGCGACTCGCCGGCCTCGGTACAGGCTGCAATCAAGGCCTTATAGGCCGAGGTATTTTTATCAGGGGAAAACAGCAGCTGATTTGCTTGGGACTGAAGTGTTTCTGGGAATATGCCGGCAACCAAGTCTTGTTGCCAAGCAGTTTGTTGCTCTAAATCTTTTTGCTTGCGTTCGAGCGCAGCCAAACCAGCCTGCAACTGTTCAAGCGGTGCACGCTGAAAACGTCCGCGACCTTTGCGCCGAAAGAACACGGGCGCACCTTGCAAGGCAATAGCCAAGGCAGTTTGTTGTGGAATAGTCGCCTGGGCACCAAAGTACTCCCGTGCAACATCCACCAAACCAAATTCTTCATCAGGGGCGCAGTCCCACAAGAATTGCAGATCGATCTCTTTGGATAAAACACCAGCCTCATCCATTAAGGCTTGAGGCTCAGGCCTTTCAAAGCGCAACCAAACCTCTTTAGCCTTTAGCTTAATCTTCTTGCCAGAAAGGCTAGTCGCTTGCCATGACTCCGCATCTCCAGCCCCGGAAGCGGACTGGACTGTGGCAACCTTGATGTCGCCACCCTCTTCATATAAAAGATGCATGCTTAGAGAGAGATCCCGCCGCTGGCCTCAAGTGCTACGCCATTGATGTAACTTGCTTCGTCGCTTGCTAAAAATAAATACACGTTCGCCATTTCTTCTGGGGTCCCCAAACGGCCAAGCCAACTGCGTCTCTCAATATCTTGCAAAATATTTTCCGGCATGGCTTTCACCATCTCAGTGGCAATAAAGCCAGGGCAAACGGCATTCACACGAATTCCTTTTGAACCCAGTTCACGCGCCCAAGTCTTAGTAAAACCAATCACACCAAACTTCGTGGCGGAATAGTTTGTCTGCCCAAAATTACCGTAAATACCCACAACGCTCGAAGCATTTACAACGGCCCCTTTACCTGCTGCCAGCATATGCGGAACGACGAGCTGCGTGCAATTAAATACACCTTTAAGGTTGACATCAATCACCGTATCAAACTGGGCTTCCGTCATTTTGACTAGGCGCGCATCCTGAGTAATGCCGGCATTGTTAATCAAAATATCAATACGTCCATGGCGCTGCATGATTTGATCTACGGCTGCCTCAATGCTGGCGCGATCAGTGACATTCATGACATAAGCTTCGGAGCCTGGAATAAGATCTACTGCCGCCTTCACTGCATCTGGATTCACATCAGCAATCATGACCTTGGCACCCTCTTGCGCAAACCGCTGGGCTGTTGCAAAGCCGATTCCCTTTGCCGCACCCGTAACGATGGCTACTTTATCTTTTAATCTCATAATTACTTTGCTTTCTCTTGTATTGCAGCCAATATTTTTTGATGGACGCCACCGAAGCCACCATTACTCATCACCAGAATGTGATCACCAGGCTTCGCTTCATTCGCCACACTATTTACCAAGGCACTTAAATCATCAAAGGCCAGGGCACGATCTTTGTCTTTCATGTTGAGTGGAGATAAGACTTCATTCAAATCCCAGCCCAAAGACTCTTTGCCCGTGCTAGCGCCATAAGCAAAAATCTTATCAGCCGCCTCCAAACTATTGGGCAGCTGCGCCTTCATAACACCCAACTTCATCGTATTGGATCGAGGCTCTAGTACCGCCAAAATTCGAGACTGGCCTACGCGACGACGCAAACCATCGACTGTAGTGGTGATTGCGGTTGGGTGATGCGCAAAGTCGTCATAGACTGTGACCTTATTTGCCACGCCAATCGTTTCCAAGCGACGCTTCACGTTCTTAAACTTGGCCAAGGCATGGGCAGCGTCAGCAGGAGAGATCCCGATATGATGTGCAGAGGCAATTGCAGCTAGCGCGTTGAGCTGGTTGTGACGACCCATGACGCCAGAGTCTGGCGCCCACTGAACGGTTGCCACAGACTTGCCTTCGTGCACAACAATGAAGCCATCTGCCTCTTGAGAAATCAAAGACCAGGCATTCTGTTGATCTTGTCCAAATTGCTCAACTGGCGCCCAAGCCCCTCGTGTGATAACTCTCTCTAATGCAGGCTCTTCTCCGTTGACCACTACCAGACCATTACCGGGCACCGTACGAACTAAATGATGAAATTGCGTTTCGATTGCGGCAAGATCCGCAAAAATATCAGCATGATCGAACTCGAGATTATTTAATAAGGCGGTGCGTGGACGATAGTGAACAAACTTACTGCGCTTATCAAAAAATGCCGTATCGTATTCATCAGCCTCGATAACAAAATATTTGCTCTCACCAAGGCGGGCTGATACCGTGAAATTCAGCGGAACTCCGCCAATTAAATATCCAGGTTTGTATTGATTAAATTCCAAAATCCAGGCGAGCATGGCAGAGGTCGTAGTTTTTCCGTGGGTTCCTGCGACCGCCAACACATGTCGACCAAAGAGCACCTGCTCACCCAGCCACTGAGGGCCAGAGGTATAAGGGAGTCCTTGGTTGAGAATGGCCTCCATCAATGGATTGCCCCGCGAAACCACATTACCAATGACAAATAAATCGGGCATCGTCTCAAACTGTAATAATTGATCGGGCGAGAATCCCTCGATGAGCTCAATGCCCTGCGCTTCCAATTGAGTGCTCATCGGCGGATACACGTTGGCATCACAGCCAGTAACGCGATGTCCAGCCTGCCGAGCGATTGCGGCAATGCCGCCCATGAAAGTACCGCAAATGCCCAAGATATGAATATGCATTGGGGAATTTTAGCTAAGGAGTAGCAATGAACCGAAGACAGTGGATTAGCATCATCGGAATTAGCCTGTTAGCGCTATTTGCAGGAGTCTTTACTTCGCAGTGGATTTACAAAACAGGCTTAGCCAGTGATCCTGCAATCAAAGCCTTTTTTGCCAACCCCTGGCAAACGCCCGATGGAAAATTGGCAGATACCGAACAATGGCGGGGAAAAGTACTGGTGGTGAATTTTTGGGCCTCTTGGTGCCCTCCTTGTGTTGAAGAAATGCCGACATTGGATAAGCTACAGAGAGAGTTTTCCTCTCAAAATGTATTATTTGTTGGCATTGGCATCGATTCACCCTCTAATATTCGTGAATTTCTTGAAAAAACTCCCGTTTCCTACCCTATTGTGATTGGCGGACTTGAGGGCAGCAACCTATCTAAACAGATGGGAAACTCCCAGGGCGCACTTCCCTACACCATCATCATGAATGCCCAAGGTAAAGCCACTAGCAGCAAATTAGGAAAGATAAGCGAAGAAGAGCTCAGAAATGCCATTAAATCAGCTTTATAAGATCTTTTTTTGAATATTATTAGCAATGAAGCTCGCTGAAATGACTTATTTTCAAGTTTAATTTGGCAAGATCAAGTCTTAAATTCACCCGATAGAGCCAGTTTTTCGGCCATTTTTTAGGTCTTCCCAAAGATTCTAGGGGTATACTTTCCCCGTGCTGGCTGAAGAAGGATCTTCACCCAGTTAGCAGTTTTAGAGAAAAGCTTTACTAACGTAATTAAACCTAACTGCCTCTAAAAATATCGATCTATGTCGAAAAATACATCAATTCTCGTAATTCAAGGTCCTAACCTCAATTTGCTGGGAACCCGTGAGCCAGAGGTTTACGGCAAAACCACTCTAGAAGATATTCATACCAAGCTTGGCACGATTGCTAAGTCAAATTCAGTCGATTTGTCCACCTTCCAAAGTAATCACGAAGGTGAACTTATTGACCGAATTCAAAAAGCCAAACAGGATGGGGTGGATTTCATCATCATCAACCCGGGCGCCTTTACCCATACTAGCGTTGCCTTGCGCGATGCCTTGGCTGGCGTGGCTATTCCATTTACTGAAGTGCATTTGTCCAACATTCATCAACGTGAAGAGTTCCGTAAACACTCCTACCTATCCGATATCGCCACGGGCGTGATCTGTGGTTTAGGAGCAATTGGCTATGAATTAGCGCTCCAAGCAGCCCTTGCCCGTTTACAAAAATAAAGATTAACTAAGAATTACAAGAGAGGAAGCCTTTCCATGGACTTGAGAAAACTGAAAACCCTAATTGACCTCGTTTCTGAATCAGGAATCTCTGAATTAGAAGTTAACGAAGGTGAGGATCGCGTTCGCATCGTAAATGCTGGGTCTTCGGCGCCTGCCGGTCAAGTGGTCTACGCCCATCAAGCGCCCACTCAAGCAATGCAAGCCGCACCTGCTGCCCCACTTGCTGCAGCACCTGTGGCAGAAGAAACTCCTGCTGAAACCGGTTTTGTAGCTCGCTCACCGATGGTTGGCACCTTCTATCGCGCACCAAATCCAGAATCTCCAGATTTTGTCAAAGTAGGCGACACCGTTAAGGTTGGTCAAACACTGTGCATCATTGAAGCAATGAAACTGCTCAACGAGATTGAATCTGAGCAAGCGGGCGTGATTAAGCAAATTCTGTGTGAAAACGGCCAGGGCGTTGAATTTGATCAGCCGCTGTTCATCATCGCCTAATAAAACATCTTTAATCGATCTTTACTAGATCCATTCCTTTCCACCGTTACTTAACTCAGAGCCGACATGTTCGATAAGATTCTGATTGCCAATCGCGGAGAAATTGCTCTCCGTATCCAACGCGCCTGTCGCGAGTTGGGAATTAAAACTGTGGTGGTGTTCTCAACTGCAGATAAAGAAGCCAAATATGTAAAGCTTGCAGATGAAGCGGTTTGCATTGGACCGGCACCATCACCGCTTAGCTATCTCAATATGCCAGCTATTATTTCAGCGGCAGAAGTTACCGATGCGGAAGCGATTCACCCTGGATACGGCTTTCTTTCTGAGAATGCCGACTTTGCTGAGCGTGTAGAGAAGTCTGGTTTTGCGTTCATCGGCCCTACTGCAGCATCTATTCGCCTGATGGGCGATAAAGTTTCAGCCAAGCGAGCGATGATTAAAGCAGGCGTTCCTTGCGTTCCTGGGTCTGAAGGCGCATTGCCGGATGATCCAAAAGAAATTATTGCTACAGCAAAAAAAGTAGGGTACCCAGTCATCATTAAGGCTGCTGGTGGTGGTGGTGGTCGCGGTATGCGCGTCGTTCATACAGAAGCCGCACTTTTAAATGCGGTCAACATGACCAAAGAAGAAGCTGGTCGCGCTTTTGGCAATCCAGAAGTCTATATGGAGAAGTTTCTTGAGAAACCACGCCACGTAGAGATTCAGATTCTGGCCGATACCCACGGTAGCGCCATTTGGTTGGGGGAGCGTGATTGCTCTATGCAGCGTCGCCACCAAAAAGTCATTGAAGAGGCTCCGGCCCCTGGAATTGATCGTCGCTTGATCGCCAAAATTGGTGAACGCTGTGCTGAAGCCTGCAGAAAAATTGGCTACCGCGGTGCTGGCACCTTTGAATTCTTATACGAAGATGGCGAATTCTTCTTCATTGAGATGAATACTCGCGTTCAAGTGGAGCACCCAGTCACAGAAATGATTACTGGTGTTGATATTGTTCAAGAGCAAATTCGCATCGCCGCCGGTCTGAAGCTAAGCTATCGCCAGAAAGATATCGTGTTCCGTGGCCATGCCATTGAATGTCGTCTGAATGCAGAAGATCCTTTTAAATTCACACCAAGTCCAGGCAAAATTGGTTCATTTCATATGCCAGGTGGTCCTGGTATTCGCGTCGACTCACATGCCTACAGTGGTTATGTAGTTCCATCTAATTATGACTCCATGATTGGCAAGTTGATTTCTTATGGCAATACTCGCGAACAAGCGATCCGCCGTATGCAAATCGCCCTTTCTGAGATGGTGATCGATGGCATTACAACCAACGTTCCGCTCCATCGTGAATTAATGCTGGATCCAAACTTTATTGAAGGTGGTACCAGCATTCACTACCTGGAACATCGCCTTGAAGAGCAGGCCGCCAGTCGCGGCAAGCCTTGAGCCATAGCTCAATTGATGTTTATTGAAAGCAAGTATGTCCTATCGTGAACTCATTTTTACCGTTCCAGCTGAGATCGCAGAGCCTTTAGGTGATGCATTGTTGGAAGTGGGTGCACTTTCCGTTACGGTTGAAGACGATGCCGCTGGTGGTTACGATGAAAACCCGCTTTATGGCGAACCTGGACTCTCACCAGAGGTTCAAGCTTGGGATCGCTCCTCAGTTACCGCCCTATTTAATCCAGAGGTGGATGATTCTGCTGCAATCAATTTCATTCCAGAATTACTCGCCTCCCTCAAGGATGCGGGCTTTAATCTTCCAGCACCCGAAGAAAAGATTGTTGAGGAGCAGGATTGGGTTCGTTTAACCCAAAGTCAATTTGCCCCAATTCAAATTGGTGAACGTATTTGGGTAGTGCCTTCCTGGCATGAAGCGCCCTCCGATCCGAATGCGATTTGCTTGGCGGTAGACCCTGGCTTAGCATTTGGTACTGGCAGTCACCCAACTACACACCTTTGCCTACTTTGGCTCGAAAAGAATGCCGAACTCCAAAATCAAAGTCTTTTGGATTACGGTTGCGGGTCTGGAATTTTGGCGATTGCCGCCGCAAAACTCGGTTGCAGTCCGGTAGTGGGTACCGATATTGACCCACAAGCGATGGTGGCTGCACGTAGCAACGCAGAAATCAATCACACTGTCATTCGCTTTGTTCTGCCCAATGAAAATGCAGTAGAACTCTCAGCAGAAACCAAATACGACATCGTCATGGCCAATATTTTGGCCAATCCATTACAAGTACTTGCTCCTGCATTAGTCAACAAGATGCGTCCTGGTGGAAAAATTATCTTATCAGGTGTACTTGCTCGTCAGGCCGAAGAGGTCATTGCGACTTATAGCCAATGGCTCTCGCTATCAGTGTGGAAAGAGAGTGAAGGCTGGGTTTGTTTGCATGGCATGCTCCCAGAAAAAGGCGATACAGCGAGCCTGGCTGGCAAAAAGGCAGACACTTCAGCACCGGCTCAAAAAAAAAGTCTTAAATTAATCCTTCTCAGTCTTTTTTTTCTCTTACTGATCATTTTTGGCGAGCATCTCTCTAGAAATTCTCTTCTTCCAACTTTAGCGACACGCGTTGATGGAAGCTCCCCAGCAATTGCAACAAGTGCTTTTTCTCTTTTGCAGAAATTAGACGAGCAATTGTGTCGCTCACTAGGGTGCGTGAATCGCCCTGTAAGCGATTTTTCTGCATGGAAAATAACTTCCGTCACCCTCTCTCCTGAAAACGCGCGAGAGGGGCTTAAAAACGGTTTAAATCAATCCACACTGCAAGTTGAAATACAAAATCGACTTGCACTCTCAGTTTTGTTTCCTAATTTAGAAATTTTGCTCACGGATGCAGAAGAATTAGAAATCAAAACGATTCAATTTTCTCCGCAAGAATGGCTACCAACTGCGTGGCAAGATTCACATCCTAATTTTTTACGTCAGGGTTCACCCTCTGGTGAAATTTTTCGTTCAGAACTTCCCATTTCACTCCCGCAAAATGCTGCGGGCTATCGCGTCAGAATTTTTTATCCTTAAAACAGACTACAGAATCGATGCAACCCTCAATTCACTCAATTTTTTACTAGAAAGTAATCATTTATGGCTAGCTTGATCTGCGGTTCTATCGCCTACGACACCATCATGAACTTTGAAGGCAAGTTTGCCGATCAAATTCTGCCAGAGCAGATTCATATCCTGAATGTGGCGTTCTTGGTGCCCACTATGCGCCGCGAATTCGGCGGTTGCGCCGGTAATATCGCTTACAACCTTAAACTTCTTGGTGGCGATCCCATCATCATGGCAACTGTAGGTGGCGATGCTGGCCCGTATCTTGATCGCTTTCAGCAACTGCAGATTGATGCGACACATATTCGCCAGATCGAGCAAGCCTTTACTGCTCAAGCCATGATCACAACGGATCAAGCCAATAATCAAATTACTGCTTTTCATCCAGGCGCAATGGGTGAATCACACCTCAATCAAGTATCTACAGTGGTTTTAGAGCGGAGCAATAACGCCAAGGGCGCTGCAAAATTCGGAATTGTTGCCCCGGATGGGCGGCAAGGTATGTGGGAACACTGCCATCAACTGGCCGAAGCAGGCATTCCATTTGTGTTTGATCCGGGCCAAGGTTTACCCATGTTTAATGGCCCAGAGCTTTTAGAGCTCGTTGATATTGCTAGCTATCTCGCCGTAAATGACTATGAAGGCGAAATGCTCTCCCAAAGAACTGGCTTAACCCTCGCCAAAGTTGCCGAAAGAGTGGAGGCCTTAATCGTCACCAAGGGTGCTGAAGGTGCGGATATCTACTTTGAAGGTAAATGCATTGCGATTCCACCAGTGCCAGCAGCAAAAGTAGTGGATCCAACGGGTTGTGGCGATGCATTCCGCGGCGGCTTACTGTTTGGATTGGAAAATGGCATGGATTGGGACGTAACTGGTCGACTGGCCAGCTTGATGGGTTCAATCAAAATCACCCATCAGGGACCACAAAATCATCAAATGAGCAAGGATGAGATTGCCGCCGAATTCAAATCCGCCTTTGGATTTGCACTCTAAACCTAAAAATTCGCCAATTTTTGGCGCTTCAATGGCATAGCTAATAAAAAAGGGATCTCGTGAGAGATCCCTTTGAACTTCACCCGCCTACAAGCAGAGCTTATGGACGTGTGCCAGTTGGGAAGGGCCAAGCAGCAGCAGGATTCAACGTTGTTGAAGCGGCAACTTTTTTAGCCACGGGCTTTTTTACAGCTTTGCCCGCTTTCTTCACAGCAGGCTTACTTACTTTTTTTTTGCAACTACACGCTTCTTAGCAGCTACTTTTTTAGCAGCAGGCTTTTTCTTAGCAGCTACTTTTTTAGCAGCAGGCTTCTTAGCAGCAGCTTTTTTAGCAGCAGGCTTCTTAGCAGCTACTTTTTTAGCAGCAGGCTTCTTAGCAGCAGCTTTTTTAGCAGCAGGCTTCTTAGCAGCAGCTTTTTTAGCAGCAGGCTTCT
>CANFWB010000062.1 GCA_947450605.1 Burkholderiaceae bacterium | reverse complement strand
GCGACGCCCAATTGCTCAGCGACGATCTTCTTAACGCGTTGTTCGATGTTATCCATTAATTCCCCCAAGGGTTGTAAAAAAACGATGAAGAGGATTTTATCAGCTTGGCGGACTAAATTAGTAAATCCGTCAAAAAATGATGAAATTCCTACTGTATCTTTAGGCTAAATATAGGCCGCCATTGACATGTAAGGTATTACCCGTAATGTATCCAGCGGCTGGAGAGGCCAAAAACGCCACTGCCTGGGCTACATCCTCAGGACTACCGAGGCGCGCTAAGGGAATGTTCGCTTTTAGGGCATTTTGCTGATCTTCACTCAAAGCGCGAGTCATATCCGTATCAATAAAGCCAGGAGCCACGCAGTTAACAGTAATATTGCGGCTACCGATTTCACGAGCCAAAGCGCGGGTCATACCAGAAACGCCTGCCTTAGCAGCGGCGTAATTTGCCTGACCTGGGTTACCCATATGGCCAACAATGGAGGTAATGTTAATAATCCGGCCTGTGCGCGCCTTCATCATAGGGCGCATCACGGCCTGTGAGAGGCGAAAAACAGCACTTAAGTTGGTGTCGATGACGTCGGTCCATTCATCTGTTTTCATGCGCATCGCAAGGTTATCACGCGTGATGCCAGCGTTATTTACCAAAATACCAATGCCACCAAAATCTTTAACGATCAAATCAATAATGTCTTCACAAGCCTTTGGGTCAGTCACATTCAAAACTGCGCCGCGACCCCCGCTCGCCTCTAGACGAGCATGAATGGCCTTAGCGCCATCCTCAGAGGTGGCGGTGCCGATTACTTTGGCGCCGCACTTTACTAGCTCATCTGCAATTGCCTGACCAATGCCGCGCGATGCGCCAGTAACCAATGCAATTTGTCCGCTTAAGTCGAGATTCATATTTATCTTCCGCTGTCGATTTACTGATTCGTTGTTTCGTTGTTTCGATGCTTCTTTTTTACTTTACCGAAGCCAAAGCTTCATTGAGGCTAGCTTCATCAAAAATAGGTACGCCAAGCACATTCCCATTAATCCGTTTAGCCAGTCCTGCCAAAACCTTACCAGGACCGCATTCCACCACTTGATTGATGCCCTGCTGAGCCATCATATTAATAGTCTCCTGCCAGCGCACAGGCTTAGCAGCTTGACGTACTAAGGCATCTTTAATGGCGAGTGGATCATTCAAAATCTCTACATCGACGTTGTTGATCACCGCAATCGTCGGGATCTTAAATTCAATATCGGCTAAATAGCCTTGTAATTTTTCAGATGCGGGCTGCAATAAAGAAGAGTGAAATGGTGCAGAGACTGGCAATGGCAAAGCGCGTTTGGCACCAGCTGCTTTTAGTAACTCACAAGCCTTAGCTACCGCATCGCTGCCACCAGCAATCACCACTTGTCCTGGGGCATTAAAGTTCACCGCCTCCACTACGCCACCAGAGGCTTCAGCAGCTTCTGCACAGACTGTTTTCACAATCGCATCATCCAAGCCCAAGATAGCAGCCATACCACCAGTTCCTACTGGCACTGCTGTCTGCATAGCCTCAGCACGAAAACGCACCAAAGGGACTGCATCTTTAAAAGAGATTACGCCAGCAGCAACCAAAGCAGAGTATTCACCGAGGCTATGACCAGCCATCACCTTAGGAATGGCGCCACCAGATGCTAGCCAAGCACGATAAAACGCAATCGCTGCGGTGAGCATGACTGGCTGTGTATTAGTAGTTAAGGACAATGCTTCCGCAGGGCCTTCAGAAATCAGCTTTGCAAGATCCTCACCCAAGGCCTCGGAAGCCTCTTCCAATGTTGCGCGCACTTCAGGGCGATCAGCAATAGAGTTGAGCATCCCAACGGACTGGGAACCTTGGCCAGGAAATACGAATGCAAATGTCATAGAAATAGTCGGTGATTAATAATGATTGATGTCTTGTGCTTGCTTTGCTTTTACTTTAATACTTAATAGCTACTGCACCCCAAGCAAAGCCGCCGCCCACACCTTCTAGCAAGAGATGTTGACCACGCTGAATTTGGCCAGATCGAACGCCTACATCCAAAGCCAGTGGAATGGATGCAGCAGAAGTGTTGCCGTGCTCATGCACAGTCACGATGACTTTATCCATCGACATAGCCATCTTGCGAGCAGTGCTCTCCATAATGCGAATATTGGCTTGATGTGGCACCAACCAATCAATTTGCTCTGGCTTGAGATTGGCTTTTTCCAATGCTTCATGAGCTACTTGCTCGAGCACTTTCACGGCCAACTTAAATACTGCTGGGCCATCCATCGTCAAATAGGCAGAGCCCTCTACTCCGCCCTGTTTGGCGCGCCCTGGAACACACAAAATATCGCGCTGACTACCATCAGCATGCAAAGCGGTAGATAAAATTCCGGGTTCAGATGAAGCCTCTAGCACTACCGCACCAGCGCCATCACCAAACAACACAGAGGTAGTGCGGTCTTGAAAATCTAAGATGCGAGAAAAGGTTTCTGCGCCCAGTACTAATACCTTTTTGTATGTACCCGTACGAATAAATGCATCAGCAATTGCGAGAGCGTAAGTAAAGCCAGCACAAACTGCCTGCACATCAAATGCAGCGCAATTGGTATGAGCGCCTAACTTATCCTGAACCACACAAGCCGTACTTGGGAAACCACCCAAATGGTCCGGTGTTGAGGTTGCCAAAATAATGAGGTCGAGATCTTCTGATGTACAAGCAGCAGCCTCTAACGCTGCCTGAGCAGCCTTCACCGCTAAGTCACTCGTTAGCTGATTGTCTGCCGCAAAGTGACGAGCAGAAATCCCGCTTCGAGTCACTATCCACTCATCACTAGTTTCAAGACCAATCTTCGCCAAACGCTCAACGAGGTCTTGATTAGTTAAACGCAGCTCGGGAAGATAGCTTCCCGTTCCCGCTACTCGTGAATACGTATTCATGATTATTTTGTCTCCACCACAAAAGCTTGAGCAATGCGCTCTACCATGCGGTTCTTTGCCGCTTCATATGCGCGATCCAGCGCAAAACCAAATGCAAAACGATCTGCGGAACCATGGCTCTTGATCACGCAACCACGCAAACCGAGAAGCACCGCACCGTTATAGCGACGATGGTCAACGCGCTTGCGCACACGTAGCAATGGCACCATCGCACAAATTGCCATCAATTTAGTAAGTAATGAGCGATTAAATTCTTGCTTAATTAAGCCACTCATCATCTTGGCCAAGCCTTCGCTTGCCTTAAGGACAACGTTACCAACAAAGCCATCACACACTACGATATCCGTAGTGCCTTTAAAAATATCATTACCCTCTACGTTGCCATAAAAGTTCAAATTGGTCTGACGCAATAATTCGCTGGTCTGCTTGACCACCTCATTACCCTTAATGACCTCTTCCCCAATATTGAGAAGACCGATAGAAGGATTTTGAATACTATCGACCACTTGCACCATGACGTTTGCCATCTGCGCAAATTGCACTAAGTGCATTGGTTCGCAATCAGCGTTAGCGCCGAGATCGAGCATGGTGGTGCCACGACCTTTTTCATTGGGGATCGCAGTAGCAATCGCAGGGCGATCTACACCATCTAAGGTTTTGAGGATGTAGCGTGAAATCGCCATCAAAGCCCCAGTGTTACCAGAAGAGATGATGGCATCCGCCAAACCTTCTTTGACCTGTTGAATAGCAACCCGCATTGAAGAGTCTTTTTTGCGACGCAGTGCTACCTCAATGGGATCATCCATCAAGACAACTTCACTAGCAGGAATAATTTGTATGCGCTCGATTGGCGCCTTTGGAAACTGACTTAAGGCTTGCTTAAGCAATTCCGGATCACCAACCAAGGTAATCTTCACATCGTCATGTTTTTCAAGAAAATCACAACAAGCGGGGACTGTGACGACTATCCCGTGATCTCCGCCCATGGCATCGATAGCAAGAGTGACACTCATAGAATCATGAAATGCTGCAATTGGTGTGTTCAAGAAAAAAGCGGCTTTAATTGGAGCCGCTTCTCTCTTTTCAGACTAAAGAATTAGTCGTTTTTAGTTTTAACAACTTTACGGCCACGGTAGTAGCCATTTGGTGAAATGTGGTGGCGCAAATGAGCCTCACCAGTTGTGGCTTCAACAGCCGTAGCAGGTGCGGTCAAAAAATCGTGCGCACGGTGCATGCCACGTTTGGATGGGGATTTTTTATTCTGTTGAACGGCCATATTGAACTCCTAAGCAAGGCGATATTCTAACATAGAAAAACCGCTAAATGCTTGATTAATTGTTAAAACAAACTTGAAACCCATCTACAAATAAGAGGGGTGCCATTAATTTTTCTTCATATTTTTCAATATGTTAAAGGGATTCTGAGGCTTTTCAGAGGCTTCGGCCATCTCCCCGCCCTCACCAAATGAGGAGGCGTGCGGCTGGCAGGCGCCCTCTGGATGCTTTGGAATTAAGGGGAAAGACAGCAAAATTTCATCCTCAATCAAGCCCAAAAGGTCAAAGTGCTGGCTGGCAACCAAAGGCTCCTGCTGATCATCCTCAATTGGAAAGGCATCTGCCTCTGCTTCAGTAGCAACCATGATGAATCGACTCTCTTGAGCCAAGTCCAAGCCACAATCTTGTAAGCAACTCTGGCAGACTAGATGAATGCGGCCCTTAACCCCCAATTCCAGGATTTGACGGGGCTCCGAACCCGGAGAATCCGCAAAATGCGTGCTTACCTGCCAATGGAAGCCATCACCCGGCTCAAGACTAGAAGCCTCCTCAGCCACCCTCGGCAATGCCGAAATCTCCAAGAAACCAGCCCCTTGATAGGACTGAGGGGCGCAAAAATCGATCCTGCGCAAAGCGCTTGGATCTGTGGATAGCTCAACTTGAGGTAAAACTTGATTACGATTCATGGCATCAGTCTAAATGAAGGCTTCAGCGAAAGTACAAGTAGCGATGAGTAATTCTGCAAAAAAACTAATTCTGGCATCCACCTCGGTCTATCGTCGGGAGCTCTTGGAGCGCCTGCGTATCCCTTTTGATGTCATCTCACCCAAGGTTGATGAAACCCCCCTCCCTGGCGAAAGCACTCTGGAGCTAGCCTTGCGCTTAGCAAAGGCGAAGGCTGCAGCGGTAGCCAAAGATCACCCTGAGGCCTGGGTTATTGGCTCCGACCAAGTGGCTGACTTGTGTGGCGCCGCCATTGGTAAGCCCGGAAACTTTGAGCGCGCAATGGCGCAACTTCAGCTCATGCGTGGTGCAACTGTGACTTTTCAAACGGCGTTGTGTCTCATGCGTGGGATGGAGGAAACAACAATCAATATTCCCACGGAAGTGACTTTCCGCAAACTCCCGGATGATGTTCTGGAGGCATACCTGCATGCCGAGGAACCCTATGACTGCGCAGGCAGCGCCAAATCCGAAGGCTTGGGAATTTCACTCCTAGAATCCATTAAGAGCGATGATCCCACTGCGTTAATTGGCCTACCTTTGATTGCCTTGAGCGGCCTCTTGCGAGAAGCTGGCTTTGCGATTCCAGCTAAGAAATAAAAACAATCAATTAAAACGAAGTTAAATATATGAGCTCCACACTAGGCACCCTCTTTTTAATTCCCAACACTTTGGGGGATGACTCTCGAGTTGAGCAATTACCCTGGGTCTTGCCAAGCGAAACCATTGCTCAAACATCCAAACTGGTGCATTGGATTGTGGAAGATGCCAAGACTGCGCGCGCTTTTTTAAAAGCCGTGGATAGTGTTTCACCTTTGGCGTGCACTATTCAAGAAATGCAAATGAGTGAGTGGCGTGGCGTGGCCAGAAACGCGAAGTACGGTGATGCCGTAAAGCCGATGGATTTACTCAAGCCCCTCATGGCCGGTAATGATATGGGCCTCATGTCGGAGGCTGGGGTTCCTGGGGTGGCGGATCCTGGCGCAGAGTTAGTTCTAGCAGCTCATAAGCTAGGGGCCAAGGTCAAGCCTTTAGTGGGCCCAAGCTCTATTTTGTTGGGTCTGATGGCTAGCGGATTAAATGGTCAACGATTTGCTTTTCAGGGATACGTTCCACATGATGCGCAAGACCGTATCGCCAGACTGAGACAGCTGGAAGTGGAATCCAGAAAATTACAACAAACTCAAATTTGGATTGAGACCCCCTATCGCAACACCGCCATGCTGATGGCTTGCCTCAATACATTGGCACCACAATCATTACTTTGTCTGGGGATGGATCTGAGTCTCGCCACCGAGACGATCACGACACTCTCCATTGCCGACTGGCGCAAGCGCTATCCGAATGAAGCGGCATGTGCCTCGTTACAAAATAGGCCAGCAGTATTTCTACTGCTAGCCTAAGATGTATTTGGTTGACCGCTTTATTACTTGAGATCAGGCGTCTTTATTAATGCCTTACCTGCCGCGGCACCCACCTCAGCACCAAAGCGCTTAGCAACACGCTCGGCAAAGTTCTCTTTCATGGTGTAGTCCAAAATGTCTGGGGCCTTGAATACATCGCGCGCTACAGACTCTACTGTTCCATAACCATCAACCAAGCCGTTTTTGATGGCCTGTTCGCCATTCCAGACTCGGCCGGAGAACATGTCCGACGTTTCTTTTAAACGATCACCACGCCCCGCTTTCACTACTCCAATAAATTGCTGATGAATCTCATCGATCATGGTTTTGATCATTTCCACTTGCTGTGGATTTTCTTTTGAGAATGGATCCATCATGCCCTTGTTAGAGCCAGCAGTAATCATGCGGCGTGTCACACCTAACTTATCCATCAGGCCGGTAAAACCAAAGCCTTCCATGATCACGCCAATAGATCCAACTAGACTAGCCTTATCCACCAAAATTTGGTCTCCAGCAACGGCAACATAGTAGCCGCCTGAGGCGCAAATATCCTCAACCACCACATAGAACGGTTTGCTTGGGTAGAGTTTACGTAAACGATGGATCTCATCATTCATCATGCCTGCTTGAACTGGAGAGCCGCCGGGGCTATTGATGCGCAATACAACCCCTGCACTATTTTCATTCTCAAATGCAGCGGTCAGTGATGAGTTGATATCCAAAGCATTGGCCATGGAGCTTGAAGAGATCTCGCCCTCCAATGTGACTAAAGCAGTGTGTTTTTCAGTGCCCATGCCGCGCCCTGGCAAATGAATATCAAATATCGCCAGGATCGCACCCACAAAAACAATTAAGGTGAGGACCCTAAATACTGCCTTCCAGCGACGCGCCTTGCGGGTCTCTTTTAAATTCTCTAATAACAAATGCTCGAGGGCTTGACGCTCCCAGTTTGGATTCGCATTTTCGGATTGATTCTGGTCCATCTTTTTTTAATCCTTGTTTACTAACTAGTTTTTAATAGTGAGATTGTCACTAAGCCATTGACTTAGCTGCGAGACATCATCCACATGAATCAGAGATGGTGCTTCTTTTAAGGTGCTGGGTGGATGGGCGCCATAAGTCACTGCTACAGCATCTACTCCAGCATTGGCAGCCATATCCAAATCATGGGTAGTGTCGCCAATCATCAACATGCGGCGCATGGGCACTTGCATGACATCCGATAGCTCCAAGAGCATTCCGGGATGGGGCTTAGAGAAGGATTCATCCGCAGTGCGAGTTTCATGAAACATTTGCTCTAACTGGTGATGCTTTAAGGATCGATCCAATCCCACGCGAGATTTACCGGTAGCAACACCCAACAAATAACCATCATCACGCAAGCTTTCAAGTAGCTCACGAATACCCAGAAATAAATCCAGTTCATGGTCCTTGGCTAAGTAGTGATAGCGAAAGCGCTCAGTTAACTTTGGGAAATGGATCGGTTCAATCCACGGCACCGCTCTTCTGAGCGAGTCTTGTATCCCCAAGCCAATGACTGAACTTGCCAGGGAATCATCTGGCTCCTTAAAGCCTAAGTCGCGACAAGCCTGCTGAATACAGTCCACGATAGTAGGGGTGGAATCCATAATGGTGCCATCCCAATCCCACACAATCAGGTCATAACGTCTTTCGGGCTTGTGCTCTTCAATCATTTGGGGTATCGGTTGCCCTGCTTTTTTCAGCTGGCACCTCAAAGTTTTTCATCATTGCCGCAAATTCAGCGGGTAATGGCGATTCAATGCGCATCTTCTCACCAGTGCGCGGATGCGTAAAGCCGGCCAAATGGGCATGCAAATACAAGCGCTTCGATTTAATGATCTTGTCTTGATCCTCAAAGCCGTACTTGTCATCACCCAAGATGGCGTGCCCGAGCTTTTGGAGATGGACACGGATTTGGTGGGTACGGCCAGTCTTGAGTTGCGCCTCAGCCAAAGTAATCGCCGCCCCTCCTCGTTTCATCGTTTTAATCACGCGCAAAGCGGTGTGACTGGGCAAACCATCGGGGTCAACGCGAACGCGTCGCTCACCATTAGGCAATAAATACTTATGTAAGGCGAACTTCAGCTGCATGACGCCTGCACCCTGAGCAATCTCTCCATGGGCGAGCAAGAAATAGCGCTTATCCGTCTGCCCCTCACGGATCTGACGATGGAGCTCTACCAGGGCACTGCGTTTTTTAGCCAAGAGCAATACGCCCGAGGTATCTCGATCCAAGCGATGAACCAATTCGATGAATTTGAGTTCTGGACGGGTAATACGCAGCGTCTCAATCACGCCAAGCGCGATACCGGATCCACCGTGGACCGCTAGACCCGCCGGTTTATTCACTATTAATAAAGCCTCATCCTCATACAAAATCGGCATTTTGTCGGAATACCCCTGTGCCCGGGACTTAGTTTGGGCGGTATTGACGGCTGCCATCTGCGCAGGCTCCGCAATGCGAACCGGAGGCACTCGGACCACATCCCCTTCAATTAAGCGAGTGGTTGGCTCGGCCCGTTTCTTATTTACTCGAACCTCGCCAGAGCGAATAATCCGATAAACGTGGCTTTTGGGCACCCCTTTAGCCCAACGCAGCAGGTAATTGTCTAAACGTTGACCAGCCTCCTCGGGACCAATAGTCTGAAGATGAACGGCAGCAGGAGCGGGCGTTTTTGCCTGTAAAGGCTTAGAAATGAGTTCGGGTTTCATGATTTATCTCTCTCGCCACCTCGGCGAGGGACTTAACAATACCCCATTGTCATTCAACTTGTGCCGTATAATCAACGCTCTAGCCAATTTATTGGCCCGAGACCGACCTGATTCAGGTTTGAATCGTGGAGCTTGGAGTCGCCCTTAATAGACTCCCGGGGTTGCCCCTCCCCCGTTGTAATGAGGCGCAGGGTTGGTGTGCCGTATGCCGCGACCCGCGATTAGAAGACAGTTTCCAGGCGCGCGCCTGCATTGATGGCCTAAAGGAGGTCTCTGCGGCGATCGTCAAGTGTGGCACCGGTTTAATTAAACATGGTGTACCAGGCAAAAGATGCTTGGATTAGCTTGATCCACACTCCAAAGCCGCCAATGGGTTATGCCCCAAGCGGTATCTAACTTGTCCCTAACGCAGCGCGCAGCGACGCACTCCCCAATAGGAGAGTGTTATGAAACGCATGTTATTTAATGCAACTCAACAAGAAGAGTTGCGAGTTGCCATCGTCGATGGTCAAAAACTCATCGAT
>CANFWB010000061.1 GCA_947450605.1 Burkholderiaceae bacterium | reverse complement strand
ACCATTTTCTCAACACATCACGCTAAGTGTTTGTAATTGCTAGGGAATTTCCTAAAAAATTACCCAAAAACACTTGACCCTCTTATTGCGATCCTCTAAAGTGGGAGGAAGTGTGAAAAAGTGGGGTAAATGGTGTTTCAAGGTGCGTCAGCTCTCAATTTAGATGCAAAAGGCCGCATGTCTGTGCCGGCAAAGCATCGTGACGCCTTGTTGGTTCAGGGTGAGGGCCGAATTACGCTCACAAAACACCCCGATGGATGCCTGCTTTTATTCCCCCGCCCCGAGTGGGAAACCTTTCGATCTCGTGTGGCGCAATTGCCAATGGATGCCCATTGGTGGCGCCGAATTTTTCTGGGAAATGCTGCAGAGGTTGACTTAGATAGCGCCGGAAGAATTTTGGTTAGCCCTGAGTTGCGTTCTGCTGCTGGAATTGAGAAAGAAGTGATGCTGCTTGGAATGGGCAGTCACTTGGAGTTGTGGGATGCAGCTACTTACACTGCAAAAGAACAGGCTGCCATTGCGCAAGGTATGCCTGAAGCTCTGAAGCAATTTAATTTTTGATGACAGGGTGCCATGAACATAACTCATCGCCCAGTGTTACTGGCCGAGGCGGTGACGGCGCTGATCAGTGGCCCGCGTATCACCTCCCCAGAAGCATCAAAAAATCTACTCTTGATCGATGGAACGTTTGGGCGCGGCGGTCATACCCAAGCCCTATTAGCCCAACTTCCTTCCAGTGCACGCATGATTTCCTTCGACAAGGACTTGGATGCGATCGCAGTCGCGGAAAAAATCAACGATCAGCGATTGCGCATAGTGCACGACAGTTTCGCGCAGATGGATCAGTATGCGGAGCCAGAATCCGTCGATGGCATTTTGTTAGATCTGGGTATCAGCTCTCCACAAGTGGACGAAGCGCATCGGGGTTTTTCATTTCGCAAGGATGGTCCGCTCGACATGCGGATGAACACGGATCACGGATTGACGGCAGCAGAATGGTTGGAACAGGCATCACAAGAGGACATCACACGCGTGATTAAGACTTATGGTGAGGAACGTTTTGCATTTCAGATCGCTAAAGCTATTGTGGCTAAGCGAGAAGAGGGCTTGTCACCAAAAACAACTTTGCAATTAGCGAGTTTGGTAGCTAGCGTAGTTCGCACAAGAGAGGTGGGACAAGATCCTGCCACCAGAACTTTCCAGGCGCTTCGTATTTTCATCAACCGCGAGTTAGAAGATCTAGAGTTGGGGCTAAAGGCAGCGCTCAATTTATTAAAGCCAGGTGCGCGATTGGCGGTGATTAGTTTTCATTCGCTAGAAGATCGCATTGTGAAGCAATTTTTGCAGTCACACGCTAAGGTGGTGGTACCGCGCGGTTTACCGGTTCGCGACAGAGATTTGCCGCAGAGCGCCTTAGAAATTATTGGACGCATTAAGCCAAGCGAGGAGGAGGTTCGTGAAAACCCCCGTGCTCGCTCTGCCATCATGCGTGTCGCAGAAAAACGTGTAGGAGCGATGGATTGAATCGCGCCACTCTGACATTGCTCGTTTTGCTCTTAGTCTGCGCCTTATCTTTGGTAGCGGCCCAGCAACGCGCGCGTAAATTATTTATTTCATTAGAGCGGGCGCAAATTGAGGAGCGCAAGCTCAATCAAGACTGGTTGCGTCTGGAATATGAGCAACGCAATTTATCTAAGTCAGCGCGGATTCGCGATGTTGCTCGCAATCAGTTACACATGGTTCCCATATCTCCCGAACGTACTTTGTACTTGAAGGAGGCTAGATGAGGCCGGTAGGTTTCTCCACTACGCCAAATTTAGTATTGCGTCTGCCAATGTGGCGGTCTCGCCTCATGCTGTTCATGTTGTTCTTCGTCTTCATGTTGTTACTGATTCGCGCCTTCTGGATTCAAGGTCCAGGAAATGCTTTTTATGAAGCTAAAGGAGTACGTGGAACGCAGCGCGAACTAGAACTTCCTGCATCGCGTGGAAAAATATTGGATCGCAATGGCCAGGTCATTGCTACTAGCTTAGAGGCCAAATCGGTGATCGCTTATAACGACACGGTTCCGGATGACTTAGCTGCAGACAAGGTTCAAAAGTTGGCGAGTCTATTGCAGATCAGCGAAGCTGAATTAAGAAAAAAGTTAAAAGAAGATCGGAAGCAAATTTTCTTAAAACGACAGGTTGATCCAGAGGTAGCGCAGCAAATTAAGCAATTGGAAATTCCGGGGATTGGCCTGAATAACGAATATCGTCGTTTCTACCCAGAGGGTGAGGCGATGGCACACGTCGTAGGCTTTACCAACGTTGAAGATCGTGGCCAAGAGGGCATGGAGCTCTCTAGAGAAAAAGAGTTGGCTGGACATCCAGGACAGCGTCGCGTGGTGGTGGATCGCTTAGGGCGCGTAGTAGAGGATGTGGCTATTTTGCAATTACCGCAAAACGGTAAAGATTTACAACTCTCCATTGATAGCAAGATTCAATTTCTTGCCTATAACGCTGTGAAGAATGCAGTCGAGCAACACCATGCTAGTGCTGGAGGTGCGGTAGTGCTAGATACGCAGACCGGTGAAATATTGGCTCTAGCAAATTACCCAAGCTATAACCCAAATGACCGCAAGAAGTTAAATGGCGAGCAGTTGCGTAATCGTGTGTTGACCGATACCTTTGAGCCTGGCTCCACAATGAAGCCTTTGACTGTGTCGATTGCCCTGGAGAAAGGTGTCATCGCACCAAATACCAATATGGTGATTGGTGCTAAATATTTAGTCGGCCCTAAACCCATTACAGATACGCACCCGTACGGCAACCTCACTGTTGCTCAAATTATTCAGAAATCGAGCAATATTGGCACTGCCAAAATTGCGATGAATAATCTATCAGCTGAAGAGATGTGGAACTTCTACACCTCTGTTGGCTTGGGTCAGGCCCCGAAGATTGGCTTTCCTGGTGCAGTAGCAGGCACAGTGCATCCGTATAAAAAATGGATGCCGACGGATCAGGCGCGTATCGCATTTGGTTATGGTATTTCTGCTTCACTTTTTCAGGTGGCTCGTGCCTATACCATCTTTGCACGTGATGGCGAGTTGGTGCCTCTCACGATTGAGCGTAGTCCAGACTATAAGCCTGGCACCCATGTCATCTCAGCAAAAACGGCGATTGAAATGCGTAGCATGATGGAGTCAGTGACAGAGCCTGGTGGAACGGCGATTAAGGCTCAAGCTGAAGGTTATCGGGTTGGTGGAAAAACTGGCACCGCACATAAATTAGTGGGCAAGGGATACGGCAATAAATATCGCGCTTATTTTGCCGGGCTTGCGCCGATTAGTGCGCCGCGTATTGTGGTGGCTGTGATGATCGATGAGCCGACTGGCGGTAGTCACTATGGTGGAGATGTTGCTGCGCCCGTGTTCTCTACGATTGTTAGTGAAACCTTACGCACCCTAAACGTGTTGCCAGACAGCAATGTGAAGCAAATGACACTTCAGGACACCAATCCTGTAGAAATTCAGAGTGCCTCAGTAAAAACTCACGCAGCGGTTTTAAAAAGATGATGGCGATGGTAAATATAGAACCCCATCTTTTGATTTCTCACTTGCGCGAGCTTACTTCTGTAGGCGCAAAAGTAAGTGCTGACAGTCGTCAAATTCAAGCTGGCGACATTTTCTTTGCCTATGCGGTTGGGCATGGCAATGTACTGCGAGATGGTCGCGATTACATTGCCGCTGCATTAGCGAATGGTGCTGCGGCAGTCGTATTTGATCCTGCTGACGGAGTTGCTAACGAATACTTGGATCACCCACAATGTTTTGCTATTGAGAATCTGGCAGCTTTAGCTGGCCAGCTCTGCGCAGAGTGGTATGACTACCCAAGCAAAAAATTAAATGTGATTGGCGTTACCGGAACCAATGGTAAGACCAGTATTACTCAGTGGCTCTCCCAGGCCTTAGATGATGTGGGTCATCGGACTGCAGTACTGGGCACTTTGGGTACAGGATTTCCTGGTGCATTGACTCAGACGGGTTACACCACGCCAGATGCACCACTGTTGCAAACCCAATTAAAACAATTGCTTGATGCGGGCGCTCAGCAGGTAGCTATAGAAATCTCCTCCCATGCACTCGACCAAGAGCGTATTTCTGGTTTAGATGTGCATAGTGCAGTGTTTACCAATTTAACCCAAGATCATTTGGACTATCACGGCACGATGGTCAAGTATGCAGAAGTAAAAGCAAAACTGTTTCAGCAGCCCCAACTTCAGAATGCCATCATCAATTTTGATGACGCATTTGGACGTGAGCTGGCTATGAAATTGCTTGCTGCCTGCGGTCTTCAGGTATGGGGTTATGCATTAAATAAAGATGCTTTTACTGGGTTTGAGAAATTCGGGGAGCGTTTAAAGCGGATTTATGCAGAAGATACTGTTCTGACGTCTGCTGGATATCAAGCCCAATTTAGTTGTGATGTACTTGGTTCAAGTACTGTGCAGCTTGCAGTACTCGGTGAATTTAATTTAAGCAATTGTTTGGCTGTTTGGACTGTTTTATTGGCTCAAGGCTTTAGCCCTGAAGATGCCTCCAAGCGCATGGCTAAGTTGAGTCCTGTTCCAGGTCGCATGGAACTCATTCGCCTGAGCAAAACACAAAGAACTGAAGGTCCATTAATTGTGGTTGATTATGCGCATACACCTGATGCCCTCAATAAAGCATTAAGCGCTTTACGCCCTATTGCAGATCAAAGGGGTGGCAAGATATGGTGTGTTTTTGGATGTGGTGGCGATCGAGATTTGGGTAAGCGACCTCAAATGGGGCGTGTTGCCCAAGACTTAGCTGACCAGATTGTAATTACTAGTGATAACCCAAGATCTGAGGAGCCAAAGTCAATCATTGCCATGATTCAATCTGGCATGTCGGGCGACCTCATTAATGTTCAAGCATTACCTGATAGAGCGGCCGCAATTATGGCTGCAGTGCGTCATGCCGATATTAAGGATATCGTTTTAGTTGCTGGCAAGGGGCATGAATCTACTCAAGAAATCAATGGCAAGAAATTTGATTTTTCTGATCAAGAGCACATACGTCTAGCTGCGAGAGGTGGTGTATGAGTCTGCCCATGACCACCCTTGCTCAAGTGCATGCCATGTTGCCGGGAAGCAAATTGATTCACGCAAGCAATGAGTCCGCTAAGGCAGTCACTATTTCTCGCGTGGGAAGTGACAGTCGTCAAATCCAGAGTGGTGAATTGTTCGTGTCCTTGGCAGGCGAGCGTTTTGATGCCCATGATTTTTTGGGTGAGTTAGCCTCAGCAGGCGCTAGCGCCGCCCTTATTAGCAATCCAGAAAAATGCCCTGCTGATGTAGCGGCTGTTTGTGTAGAAGATACCAAGCAAAGCTTGGGCCAATTGGCAAAAGCTTGGCGTTCACAGTTTGTCATTCCGGTAGCCTTGGTCACTGGTTCGAATGGTAAGACCACTGTCAAAGAGATGATTGCCTCAATCTTTAAGGCTGCCGCTGGCGAGGAATGCACTTTAGTAACCAAAGGCAACCTCAATAACGATATCGGCTTGCCTTTAACTTTATTGCGCATGCGTTCGAGTGATCGCTTGGCGGTGATTGAGTTGGGCATGAACCATCCTGGCGAAACGGCGGAGTTAGCTGCTATTACGCAAGCCAATATTGTGTTGATCAACAATGCACAGCGCGAACATCAAGAATTTATGGCAAGCGTTGAGGCTGTTGCAAAAGAGCATGCGACTGCTTTAAGCGCACTTCCTGAAGATGGTGTTGCAGTATTTCCAGCGGATTCTGAATTTTCTGGTATTTGGCATCAGGCCGCTGCCGGACGTAAGGTAATTGATTTTGTTTTATCTACTGACACAATTTTGATCAAAGCTTCTGTAACTGGCAAGTTACTTGCCAATGGAAGAATCGAGGTCGCGACAGAGTTGGGTAAGACTGAGATTCAACTTAATACCTTGGGAAATCATAACGTCCGTAATGCGCTAGCAGCGAGTGCTGTTGCTTTGGCCGCTGGATTGAGTCTTGAAAATATTAAAGCTGGCTTAGAGTCCTTTGCCCCAGTAAATGGGCGTATGCAAGCAAAGTCTTTAAATCCCCATTGCACACTAATCGACGATAGCTATAACGCCAATCCAGACTCTGTAAGAGCCGCTATTGATGCGCTTAAGCAGTCCGGAAATGTCTCTTGGTTGGTTCTGGGTGATATGGGTGAGGTTGGCAATCAAGGCCCAGCATTTCATGAGGAGGTTGGTGCTTATGCTGCTGAACAGGGCGTTGCCAAGCTATTTGCCCTCGGAGAGCAATGCAAATTTGCAGTACAGGGCTTCGATAAATCGCAAAAAGATCAGGCGATTGGAAGCGCTACACATTTCACAACTTTGGATCAATTGCTGGAAGAGCTCAACGTGGCCTTGGCCACTCAAGAATCCAGCAAACAAATGCATTTAGATATTTTGGTTAAAGGATCCCGTTTTATGCGCATGGAGCGTGTAGTTCAAGCCTTATTAGAGGAGGCTAAAACATGCTCTTGATATTGGCTCAATGGCTTCAAGATGACTTTGGATTTTTCCGGGTCTTTAACTACATCACCTTTAGAGCGGTTATGGCAACAGTGACTGCTCTTTTAATTGGTTTAGCTGCTGGTCCATGGGTGATTCGCAAGTTAGCTGCATTGAAGATGGGTCAAGCGGTACGTGCTGATGGGCCGCAAACCCATTTAGTGAAATCAGGCACTCCCACGATGGGTGGCGTATTGATTCTTTTGGGTATTTTTATTTCCTGCATGCTTTGGGCGGATTTGAGTAACCGCTTTATCTGGATTGTGATGATCGTCACTTTTGGTTTTGGTTTGGTCGGCTGGGTAGATGATTACCGCAAGGTAGCTCGTAAAGATCCTAAGGGAATGGCCTCAAGAGAAAAGTTCTTTTGGCAAACCTTGATTGGATTATTTGCGGCTATCTATTTAGCATTTTCGGTATCTGAGGTGAATAACCTGAAGGTATTGCAGCTATTTTTCGACTGGCTCAGGAGTGGCTTTGCTTTAGATCTACCCGCTAAATCCAATTTGCTGATTCCATTTATGAAAGAAGTCAGCTACCCACTTGGTGTTATGGGCTTCATTATTTTGAGTTATCTAGTGATTGTTGGTAGCAGTAATGCAGTGAATTTGACGGATGGCTTGGATGGCCTGGTCATCATGCCTGTGATTTTGGTGGGTGCAGCACTGGGCGCATTTGCTTATGTCATGGGTAATGCAATTTACGCAAAATATTTATTGTTCCCTTATATTCCTGGTGCTGGTGAGCTCATGATTTTCTGCGGAGCCATGGGCGGTGCGGGACTCGCATTCCTTTGGTACAACACGCATCCTGCCCAAGTATTTATGGGGGATGTTGGTGCGCTTGCATTGGGTGGCGCACTCGGAACTATCGCCGTCATTGTCCGTCAAGAAATCGTACTCTTTGTAATGGGTGGAATTTTCGTGGCAGAAACAGTTTCAGTCATGCTCCAAGTCTTCTGGTTCAAGTTTACTAAGAAGCGTTTTGGGGAAGGGCGTCGTATTTTTAGAATGGCGCCGCTTCACCATCATTTTGAATTGGGTGGCTGGCGCGAGACACAAGTAGTGGTTCGTTTCTGGATCATCACCATTTTATTAGTCCTCATTGGCCTCTCCAGCCTGAAATTACGGTAAGCCAAGAATATGCATAACTTAGATCAAGCCTTCGCTAATCCAGCGCTCATCGCAAGTGAGGGCTATCAAGCGCCTCAGAATTTCCTGATATTGGGATTGGGGGAGTCTGGTTATGCAATGGCTAGGTGGTGTTTGCGTAATGGCGCAAAGGTAAGCCTGGTTGATACACGCGATCGTGAAAAGCTGAATGAGCGGCAGAGAGCATGGCTCAGTGATTTGGAATTTTCTGGGCTTCAGGATATTTACTTCGGCACTCTTGATGACGTTAGTTTAGAGAATGTGGATGTCATCGGAATCAGTCCTGGCTTATCACCGCTTCAAGAGCCAACAGCCTCTTTCTTGGCTAGGGCGCAAGAGTTGGGCATTGATATCTGGGGAGAGATGGAATTCTTCGCCAGAGGCATTGCCGCCTTAGATCGGATGGCTCAAGCAGAAGGCTTGCAGTACAAACCTGCAATATTGGCGATCACCGGGACCAATGGAAAAACAACCACCACTGCATTAACTGGTCAATTATGTGAGCGTGCTGGCAAGCATGTTGCTGTGGCAGGCAATATTAGTCCAGCTGCGTTAGATAAATTGATGTCTTGCTTAGATGAGGTGGATCAAACTGCAGATATGCCAGAAGTTTGGGTTCTTGAGCTTTCCAGCTTCCAGTTGAGCTATGCAAGCAGCTTCAATGCGACAGCCGCAACAGTATTAAACATTACGCAAGATCATTTGGATTGGCATGGCGATATGCAGGCCTACGCGGATGCCAAGGCGAATATTTTCGGACAAAGCGCAATTTGTATATTGAATCGCGATGATTCCTTGGTCATGGGCCTGCTCTCTGAAGAGCAAAAAGCCAATAGATCAATTATTACCTTTGGTGCTGGTCGTCCAGATGAGCAGGGTGTTTTTGGTATTGAGCATGATTTACGTGCTGGCGGTATTGACTGGCTGGTATGGGCTGAAGTTGATGAGGATCTTGAGCCTCAACCAAAACGCCGGCGCAAAGTAGTGGTAGTAGAGGACGAACCATTAAGACTCAAGCGTTTGATTCCTGCTGATGCATTGCGCATTCGTGGTCGTCACAATGCCTTGAATGCATTAGCAGCGCTTGCCCTGGCAAGGGCGGCTGGCTTGCCGATGAATATGCTGCTTCATGGTTTGCGTGACTATCACGGCGAACCGCATCGTGTTCAAAGTGTATCGATTGTGTCGAACGTTGAATATGTAGATGACAGCAAGGGTACCAATGTAGGTGCAACGGTTGCAGCGTTGAATGGTCTGAGCGCCAATGATTCAGGTAAGCGAATCTGGTTGATTGCCGGTGGAGAAGGTAAAGGTCAGGACTTTAGTCCTTTGCGTGACCCAGCGGTACGATTTGTAAAAGGCGTCTTTCTCATTGGAAAAGATGCTCCGATTATTGCTGAGGCCTTGGCTGACTCTGTTACTTGCGTCATGAGTGAGACTTTGCAAAACGCCGTAGCCCAAGCTGCTAAACAAGCTCAGTCTGGCGATATCGTTTTATTGTCGCCAGCTTGCGCTAGTTTTGATCAGTTCAGTGATTACGTTGCCCGTGCCGACGCTTTTGTTGCAGAAGTTCAAGAATTGGGCATGCAGTTTGAAGGAGTTCATGCATGAATTTGAGGGAAAAATTCTTTCCTGAGAATCGCTTGGGCCTCGGACGCTTCTGGAATTTCTCCAGAGGCGGAATAGATAATTTCCGCAGTGGCTTAAGAGATGCGGTATCTGGCGTGGAGCAAACGCGCTCCCGCATGATGGATTACGACCAACTATTGGTTTGGGCAGTACTATCCTTGGCGCTCATCGGCTTGGTGATGGTCTACTCCGCATCGATCACTTTGGCTGATGGCCCGAAATATGCAAACTACAGCAGCAATTTCTTTCTAATTCGTCATGTGATTTCTTTGGCGATTGCCATTGGTGTTGGTATCTGGGCATTTAAGATCCCAACTAAAGTGTGGGATCGTTACTCGCCAGTCATTTTTGGTT
>CANFWB010000060.1 GCA_947450605.1 Burkholderiaceae bacterium | reverse complement strand
GTTAAGGGTGCTTTGAAGAAGGCCCAGGTTTCAGTTCTCCCGCGTTCATAAGACGCCTGACTGAGACACGTTTGATTCAGATTTATTCCGAATTTAACTCTTAGGAACAGGCCTCGCTAAGCGAGGCCTTTTTTATTCATGAAATTTATAGACGAAGCTCGTATTGAAGTCATCGCTGGCCAAGGTGGCGCCGGGAGTGCCTCCATGCGTCGCGAAAAGTTTATCGAATTCGGTGGTCCTGATGGCGGCGACGGTGGCAAAGGCGGAAGCGTTTGGGCTACAGCAGATCGCAACATCAACACGCTGATTGACTATCGCTATGCGAAAACACACACTGCAAAAAATGGTGAGCCAGGTCGTGGCGCTGATTGCTATGGTCGCGCAGGTGACGATATCGAATTACGCATGCCGGTTGGTACCATTATTTCTGATTACGAAACTGGTGAACCGATTGCCGACTTAACCACTCACGGTGAGCGTCTTTGTTTGGCGCAGGGCGGTGTTGGTGGCTGGGGCAATATTCACTTTAAGAGCAGTACAAACCGTGCTCCACGCCAGAAGACCAATGGAAAAGATGGCGAACGTCGTAAGCTCAAGCTTGAATTGAAAGTATTGGCTGACGTCGGTTTATTGGGGATGCCTAACGCTGGAAAATCAACCTTGATTACCGCTGTTTCGAACGCACGTCCAAAGATTGCCGATTATCCATTTACAACCCTCCACCCGAATTTAGGTGTGGTGCGCGTAGGTGCTGAGCGTAGCTTTGTGATTGCAGATATCCCGGGTTTGATTGAAGGTGCCGCAGAAGGTGCTGGCCTAGGTCATCGCTTCCTCAGGCATTTACAGCGTACGGGTGTACTGTTGCATTTGGTGGATATTGCGCCGTTTGATGAGAACATTGACCCGGTAGCAGATGCGGTTGCTATCGTGAATGAATTGCGTAAGTACGATGAAGCTCTGGTTGAAAAGCCGCGCTGGTTAGTCCTGAATAAAGTCGACATGATTCCCGAAGAAGATCGCAAGCAAGTAGTTGCGGACTTCATCAAGCGTTTTAAGTGGAAAGGCCCTGTCTTCGAGATCTCCGCTTTGACAGGCTTGGGTTGCGATAAGCTTTGCTACTCATTGCAGGACTACTTGGATTCTGTTCGCAAAGATCGCGATGACGCGGATGAGCGTGCAGCTGATCCTCGCTATCAAGAACAAGCTCCACCAGAAGATAAAACACCAGACTAAATAGTTGCCATTTGAATATGCATTTGATATGAATACTCAGAAAAAAGAACGTATTGTTGTCAAAGTAGGTTCGAGCCTTGTCACTAATAATGGCGAGGGCTTGGATCATGCTGCTATTGCGAAGTGGGCTGAACAAATAGCGAGCTTATTAAGCGCTGGTCATGAGGTCTTAATGGTGAGCTCTGGTGCGATTGCCGAAGGAATGCAACGTCTTGGGTGGACTAAGCGTCCACAAGATATCCATCAGTTACAAGCTGCTGCTGCAGTGGGCCAGATGGGCTTGGTGCAAGTCTATGAAAGTTGTTTTGCGCACTTTAATTTACGCAGTGCGCAGATCTTATTGACTAATGCAGACTTGGCCCATGCGGAGCGCAATGCGAATGCCAAGGCAACTTTAGATACCCTGCTAAAACTTGGCGTTGTTCCCATCATTAATGAGAACGATACCGTTGTTACTGATGAAATTAAATTTGGTGACAACGATAGCTTGGCTGCATTAGTAAGCAATTTAATTCATGCAGATTTATTGGTGATCTTGACTGATCAGGGTGGCTTATTTACCGCTGATCCACGGCAAGACGCTTCGGCCACTTTATTAACTGATGCTATTGCTGGCGACCCTGCACTTGAAAAAATGGCAGGTGGAGCTGCAAGTGAGCTCAGCAAAGGTGGAATGCTCACTAAGGTATTGGCGGCAAAGATTGCTGCTCAAACAGGTGCTGCCACCGTGATTGCCTCAGGGCACGAGCCTAATGTTCTGACTCGCCTGCTGGACGGCGAAAAAATTGGTACTTGCTTGACTGCTGCTTAAGCATCAACACTCACTCAGCATTTGCTTTAATTAATGACACCAAATGAGTTGGTAGGTTTAGTCTGCCCAGTAAATCCATTCGGGTTGAGTGAGTTAATGACCGTTTTGATATTGGTTTCTTGTGAGGTGAAGTTGCAGAATGCACCTTGCGCCAATGCAGCCTGATACCGATTGGGTATATTGCTCTGGATTGGCCTCCAGCTCGATAAGGGATTTTCTTTCCAGGCGCCATTTTCAAGAGTGCCATACAGGCGCCATTGAAATGAATCACAGCGGATGCCTTCATATTGCGCTTGGCTATTGCCACTTGGATTGGTAAGAATGACGGTGTATCTGGTGATCCCGTCATTGCCAATCAAAATTGAGTTGGTGTCTACCGCAAACTTAAAGATAGTCTGCTGAGATACATAAAAAGGCTGGATGGTCGCTTTATTTGGCGGGTTTAAAGGCATAGCCGTCGCACCTTCTTTAAAGACCATGGGCGCAAATGGGTCAACTCCGCTTTCCAGGGGGTCTCCCGCACACCCTGCCAAGGCTAATATCACGGCCAAGCCAAGGGCAGAAAGTCGAATACTGCAAATAGAGAGTTTCATCATGTCTTATCAGTAGGGTTTGGTTCTTGGGGTGCGTCATCCTCTTCCGCATAAAAGGAGTGAAGCAGCTCCAACGGGGATCCCCAGGCAAGTTGTTGCATGCGAATACCGCGGGATAGGTAGCGCGCAAGTTCAGAGAGGGCCAATTGATAGACTTCACGTTTGAAGTCAACAACTGTGTCCAATTGAATCCAGAAAGGAATCCAGCGCCAGGCGTCAAATTCAGGGTGATCTGATGCGCGCAGCTCAATATCGCTGTCTGAGCCGACTAAACGCAATAAAAACCAGATTTGCTTTTGGCCACGGTAGCTTGCCCTGTGGGTTTTAGAGGCATGTTGTCGGCGTAAGAATTCCTCAGGGACGTCATAACGAAGCCAATCCCTAGTGCGCCCAATAATTTGGACATGTTCCGGTAGCAAGCCAACTTCCTCATGCAATTCGCGGTACATGGCCTGCTCAGGGCTCTCACCATGCTGAATCCCGCCCTGCGGGAACTGCCACGAATGCTGCCCAACGCGTTTTCCCCAGAAAACCTCGTTATGGCCATTGAGGAGGACAATGCCGACATTGGGTCGATACCCTTCACGGTCAAGCATGAGATCGTGCCTCAAATCCTTTAAAATCAATGATTTGATTATATCCATACATGAAAGCTTCACAATCATTTCTCGCCACGCTAAAAGAAGCCCCCTCCGATGCTGAGGTGGCTTCGCACAAACTCATGGTGCGTGCCGGTTTAATTCGCAAACTGAGTGCGGGTATTTATAACTATTTGCCTTTGGGTTTGAAGTCCATTCGCAAGGTGGAAAACATTATTCGCGAAGAAATGAATCGCGCAGGCGCAATTGAATTGCTCATGCCAATGATTCAGCCTGCGGAGTTATGGCAAGAAACGGGCCGTTGGGAAAAGATGGGGCCTGAATTACTCCGCATCAAAGATCGTCATGACCGCGACTTTTTAATTCAGCCTACTTCTGAAGAGGTGGTGACAGATTTAGCGCGTAACGAAATCAAAAGTTACAAACAGCTCCCAGTCAATTTTTATCAAATTCAGACCAAGTTCCGTGATGAGCGCCGTCCTCGCTTTGGCATCATGCGTGGTCGTGAATTTAGTATGAAAGACGCGTATTCATTCGACCGTGATGCTGAGGGCTTGAAGAAGTCATATCAAATCATGTTTGATGCTTACACTCGCATCTTCAAGCGTATGGGTTTAAAGTTCCGTGCGGTAACAGCAGATAACGGCGCTATTGGCGGATCGGGTAGCCAAGAGTTTCATGTGATTGCTGACACTGGTGAAGATGCGATTGTGTATTGCCCAAATTCTGATTACGCGGCTAATCTCGAGGCTGCTGAGTCGATTGCATTGATTGCAGCACGTGCTGCTGCAACTCAGGGTATGGCCAAGATGCCTACTCCTAATCAAACTCATTGTGCTGATGTAGCAAAGTTTTTAGGATTACCGCTAGAGCAGACTGTGAAGTCACTACTATTTGCCGCTGATCAAGAAGAAGGTCCAGCAAAATTATTTTTGGTGTTGGTTCGCGGGGATCATGAGCTTAATGAAATTAAGGCTAGTAAGATTCCGGGGATGGCTGAGTCACGTTTTGCAAGTGAGTCTGAGATCAAGTTGGCCTGTAATGCGCCTGCGGGTTATTTAGGTCCTGTCGGGGTGAGCCCTGAAGTTACTGTCGTTGCCGACTGCACTGTTGCCAATATGTCTGACTTTGTGTGTGGTGCGAATGAAGCAGGCCATCATTTGACGGGTGTGAACTGGGGCCGTGATTTACCCGAGCCCTTGGTCATGGATCTACGCAATGCTGTTGTAGGCGATCTTTCTCCTGATGGCAAGGGCGTGGTGGATATCTGTCGCGGTATTGAAGTGGGGCATGTATTCCAATTGGGTACGCGTTACTCAGAAGCAATGGGTTGTACATATCTTGATCAGCAAGGTAAGTCGCAGCCAATGGTGATGGGTTGTTACGGCATTGGCGTTACGCGTTTACTCGGCGCTGCCATTGAGCAGGGTAATGATGAGCGTGGAATTATTTGGCCTATTTCGATGGCGCCATTTGAGGTAGTTATTTGCCCAATGGGATATGACAAGTCAGAGGCGGTAAAGGCTGCTGCTGATCAATTGCATGATGAGCTTATCGCTGCTGGTGTGGATGTTGTTCTTGATGATCGTGGTGAGAGGCCGGGCGCGATGTTTGCAGACTGGGAGTTGATCGGTGTGCCGTTCCGTGTGGTGATTGGAGATCGCGGCTTGGTAGATGCTCAGGTGGAATTCAAAGGCAGGACTGACGCTGAGTCACAAAATATTCCACTCGCAGAAATTAAAGCAACTGTGATTGCTGCAGTAGATGCAGCTAAGCAATTAATTTCTTAGGCTGAATAGTCGTTAGCTGTTATTTTTTAAAGAGGCCGCCAATACCCTTGGCGGCTCCTTTTGCAGCCATGGATGCCATGGTGCGCGCCATCTTTCCGCCTTTGAACTGCTTCATCATGGTTTGCATTTGCTCAAACTGTGCCAGTAAGCGGTTGACTTCTTGAACTTCGACGCCTGCACCTGCAGCGATGCGGCGCTTGCGGGTTGCCTTTAGTAACTCAGGTTTAGCGCGTTCTTTTGGCGTCATGCTATCGATGATGCCGCGCATACGCCTCGTTTGCTTATCCGCAGCGCTTAAGTTGGTTTTGGAGGCTGCTTGTGCCATGTGACTTGGTAGCTTATCCATTAGGCTAGCCATGCCGCCCATTTGCTGCATCTGTGCGAGTTGATCTCGGAAGTCGCCCAGATCAAACCCACCTTTAGAAATCTTGCTAGCTAATTTTTCTGCTTTGGCTACATCGACATTTTGTTGGGCTTGCTCAACCAAGGCCAGAATATCGCCCATACCCAAAATACGGTTGGCCATGCGGTCAGCATCGAATGCCTCGAGGCCATCCATTTTTTCAGCAACGCCGATAAATTTGAGTGGCACACCAGTGATTTGGCGCACAGAAAGCGCTGCACCGCCGCGAGAATCGCCGTCAAGCTTGGTCAGTACCACGCCAGTGAGTGGAAGTGCGTCGTGGAATGCCTTGGCGGTGTTGACGGCATCCTGTCCCAGCATGGCATCAACTACAAATAAGGTTTCAATCGGATTGAGATTGGCGTGCAAGGTTTTGATTTCTTGCATGAGCGCTTCATCAATACCCAGGCGACCTGCTGTATCAACTAAGAGGACATCAAAGTAATGACGTCGTGCCCAATCCAAGGCTGCTGCAGCAATTTCGCTGGGCTTTTGATTGATGTTGCTTGGAAAAAATTCAGCGCCAACTTGTTTTGTAACCGTTTCTAGCTGCTCGATAGCGGCAGGACGATATACGTCACAAGAAACCGTTAAAACTTTTTTCTTTTTCTTTTCCTGTAGATACTTCGCCAGCTTACCCACTGATGTAGTTTTACCCGCACCCTGTAGACCAGCCATCAAGATCACTGCTGGAGGTTGTGTGGCTAAATTGAGTTCGCCGCTTTGTGTGGCGTCACCACGCATCACTTGAGCAAGTTCGCGTTGAACGACCCCTACCAGGGCTTGGCCTGGGCTGAGACTGCCAACCACTTCTTCACCAAGGGCTTTAAATTTGATTTGTTCGAGTAGAGACTTAACGACTGGAAGTGCAACGTCCGCCTCCAGCAAGGCTAGGCGGATCTCCCGTAGCATGTCTGCAGTATTGCTTTCGGTGAGACGAGCTTGCCCCCGCATTGTTTTAACAACACGAGATAGGCGGTCGGTGAGATTCTCTAGCATTTATCGATTAGACTTTCCAGATGGATATTTTAGGTTACTCAGGCTCGGGATGGCTCCCATTCGCACTTTATTTGCTTCTTTTGGTCTTTTTAAGCTCAAGACCTCAGGGGGAGATTGAGTCTCCTGCTTTTACTGGCCTCATTCAAGCTGCGATCTTACTGATTCTGTTGCTACATGGAATGCAGTTACATGACTCAGTCTTTACGCCGGAAGGCTTTGTATTTGGTTTTGCCCAAGACCTTTCGCTTATCGCCTGGGTTGGACTTGCTTTCTATTGGTTTCAGTCTTGGTTTTTGCCGATCTCCAGTTTGCGCTGGCTTGTTTTGTTTTTTGCTTTGATCTGCTCTGCTTTGCCTACTATTTTCTCTGGCACCTTAATTTCTCCGACTGCCGTGTCAGACCCTTGGTTTAAGGGGCATTTCATTGTTGCGACAATTTCTGTTGGTTTATTAAGTCTAGCTGCGATGCACGCCATGTTGATGAGCGTACAAGATCGTGCTTTACATCGCCAGCTAGCCATCATCCCCAATAGCCGCGTAGCCCATTGGCTCGAGGACCTGCCGCCATTGATGACGATGGAAAGCCTCTTGTTTAATTTGCTCTATGTCGGTTTTGCATTGCTGAGTTTGACCGTTTTTTCTGGTCTACTCTTTTCTCAAGCTTTGTTTGGTAAACCTCTTGTTTTTGATCATAAAACCATTTTTGCGCTGATTTCTTGGTTCTTATTTACCGGCCTTCTGGTTGCCCGTTGGCGCGTTGGCTTACGTGGGCGGGCTGCGGTGCGTTGGGTTTTGAGTGCATATACCGCCTTGCTCCTGGCCTATGTGGGCAGCCGATTTGTTCTGGAAGTGATCCTTCAGAGGGCATGACGTTGTGATTAAGTGGCTTCTTTTATTTGCGGGCGCATCCCTCTTTTATCTTTGGTTAAAAGGAAAAAAGCAGGCGCAACTCAATACGGATCAGGCTGCGAAAGCAAAAGCGAAGCGAGCCAAAATTCCTGAGCCCCAAGAAATAGTTCGCTGTCATTATTGTTCTGTTCATCTTCCACAGTCTCAAGCAATTGCCCAAGAGGACCGGTTCTATTGCTCAAAAGAGCATTTAGATAGCTTGGATGCTCAGGGTTGGCTTGGCTCCGCTGCATGGCGAATCTCCCCAAATCAAGATAGTCGACCGATGGGACTCACACCTGATTTGGTGGTGGTTCATCACATTAGCCTGCCACCCAGTGGATATGTAGGGCGCAATTGCACTCAATTTATTGTGGATTTCTTCCAAAATACGCTGGATTCCGCATCGCATCCTTATTTTGAGGAAATCGCCACACAGCAAGTCTCAAGTCATTTCTTGATTTCCCGTCGAGGCGAAATATTCCAGTTTGTTTCAACTCAAAACAAAGCTTGGCATGCTGGCGTGTCATCTTTTTTGGGTCGGGAAAAGTGTAATGATTTTTCGATCGGCATTGAGCTCGAGGGCGATTCTGAGCAACCCTTCGAAGAAATCCAGTATGCGGCCCTCGCCAAATTAAGCATGGAATTGGGTTTGGTTTATCCCAATTTGCAATTTGCAGGACATAGCGATATCGCTCCTGGAAGAAAAACTGATCCAGGCATTCAATTTAGTTGGCATAAATTCCAGGCGAAAACAGGCATTTCAGTCAAAAATCTACCCTTTGGGCTAGATCCTCGCTAGATCTAAAAATAGTATGTGAGTACACGCTCACTTTCTTGCCCTTTAGCTAAAGAGGGCTTCAAAATACGCACCAAAATGAGCCCTAATTTATTGAAAATATAGGGAAAAATACTTATAAGTATTCATCAGAAATGTCTTACTAAATTCCGAATATTTCCCTATACTTAGTAGCAAATGCACCTCGAAACACTAGATGTAGTGTTTGAATACAGCAATACAGTATTGTTTTTTAACGATTTTTTGTCCAAATAACTATATATAAGCAGGAAAAATATGACATATGCCAATCCACAGACAGCAGGACAGACTGCCGGCACAAATAACCCAGGAGTACATCCTTCGGAGTCGATGAATCAAGCGCCATCAGCCGGCTTTGTTGCTGGTGGAGTGGGTGGCAGTCAGGCCACTCAATTAACCGATTACAAAATCATTCGTCGCAATGGTTCGGTGGTGGCATTTGAGCCGTCAAAAATCGCGATTGCGGTAACAAAAGCATTTTTAGCAGTTAATGGTGGTCAAGGCGCCGCCTCTGCACGTGTGCGAGAGCAAGTTGAGCAATTAACGCATGCAGTAGTGCGCGCTTTATTGCGTAGTCGTCCAAATGGCGGAACTTTCCATATTGAAGATATTCAGGACCAAGTTGAGTTGGCGTTGATGCGCAGTGGTGAGCACAACGTTGCGCGCGCCTATGTTCTTTATCGTGAAAAGCGCAACCAAGAGCGTGCTACACAACAGGGCATCTCCCAAGAAACCCAAGCAGCTGCTCAAGTAGGCGAATCTGGCCTTAAGGTAATGGATAACGGCGTAGAGAAGTGGCTGGATATGGCTGCTTTACGTACGATTATTGAGGCTGCATGTGAAGGTCTTGGAAATAATATTGATGCAAGTCCAATCATCACTGAAACCATCAAGAATTTGTATGATGGTGTGCCGATGGCCCAAGTGTATGACTCTGCAATTTTGGCTTCACGCACTTTGATTGAAAAAGATCCTGCTTACAGCCAAGTCACTGCACGTATTTTGATGCACGTGATTCGTAAAGAGATTTTAGGTCGCGAAGTATTGCAAGGTGATATGCAGGCTGAGTACGGCACTTATTTTGCGAAATACATTAACGAAGGTATTTCTGCTGAGTTGCTAGATCCACGCATGCGTGAGTTTGACCTCCCGCGCTTGGCCGCTGCATTGAATGCCAGCCGTGACTTGCAGTTCAACTACCTCGGTTTGCAAACGCTATATGACCGTTATTTCTTGCATATTGAAGAGCGTCGCATTGAAATGCCACAAGCTTTCTTCATGCGCGTTGCAATGGGCTTATCTTTGAATGAGTTGGATCGCGAGCGTCGTGCAATCGAGTTCTATGAAATTCTTTCTACATTTGATTTCATGTCCAGCACACCAACCTTGTTTAATTCGGCAACGACACGTCCACAGTTGTCGAGCTGCTACTTGACTACCGTAGATGATGATCTTGATGGCATCTATGAAGCCTTGAAAGAGAATGCGCTCTTGTCTAAGTTCGCTGGTGGTCTGGGTAATGACTGGACTAACGTTCGCGCCTTGGGAAGTCACATCAAAGGTACTAACGGTAAGTCACAAGGCGTTGTCCCATTCCTTAAAGTAGTGAATGACACAGCAGTTGCAGTGAATCAAGGTGGTAAGCGTAAGGGTGCAGTCTGTGCTTACTTAGAGACATGGCACTTGGATATTGAAGAGTTCTTGGAGTTGCGTAAGAACACAGGCGATGATCGTCGCCGTACGCACGATATGAATACCTCAAATTGGATTCCGGATTTGTTCATGAAGCGTGTAATGGAGGGTGGTGAGTGGACATTG
>CANFWB010000059.1 GCA_947450605.1 Burkholderiaceae bacterium | reverse complement strand
ATCTACGTGCACGCGGCGAAATTTAAGGAGCACACAAATGGCTAAAGGCGGCAGAGAAAAAATCAAATTAGAGTCATCAGCTGGTACTGGTCACTTCTATACAACTTCAAAAAACAAGCGTACAAAGCCTGAGAAAATGGAGATCATGAAGTTCGATCCAACCATTCGCAAGCACGTTGCTTATAAAGAAACAAAGCTGAAATAATTTGATCGATTCGATCTGATTATTCGCAGCAATTAAAAAACCCGCTATTTCAGCGGGTTTTTTATTGTCTTGGTTTTTACCTAATTACCGACTTAAATGTAGCGACGCAATCTCAAGGAGAAATCACGCAAACTGGATAGGCCGCTATCTTCCGCACGCTGACACCATGAGTGCAATTGAGATAACAGTTGATCGCCAGTAGCATTAGACCGACCCCAGATAGCCTGTAAGTCACGACGCATCTCAATCATCTTGCGGAGCTGAGCATTGCTAGCCATGAGCTCTTCAAGCTTTGCTTGCTCCTCAGCAGTCAAGCGAGACTCATCCTTACCCAACCAAGCGCGCGCATCATTCAGATGGGCTGCCAACACTTGCATATGCTGAACTTCATTATGAAAGAAGCTCCGCAAAGTCTTGCTGTAGCGAGCCATGATTTCATAACGGTTAGCAATGATGGCTTCGAGTGTTCCTTGATCTGCGGGACGCAAATCACTCAGCACTGGCTTAGGAGAAGTCTTCTTTACCTTAGCAAGGCCAACCGCACTCATCATCTGAATGTACATCCAGCCAATATCAAACTCATACCATTTGCTAGAGAGTTTGGCGCTAGTAGCAAAGGTGTGGTGATTGTTGTGCAACTCTTCCCCGCCAATCAAAATTCCCCAAGGAAAAATATTGGTTGAAGCATCCTCGCAATCGTAATTGCGATAACCCCAATAGTGGCCGATGCCATTAATCACTCCAGCGGCTGTAATCGGGATCCACAGCATTTGTACTGCCCACACCGTTAAACCAATTGCGCCAAACAAGAACACATCAACAATGAGCATTAAGGCAAGGCCCTGCCAAGAGCATTTGGAATAGATGTTGCGCTCGAGCCAGTCATCTGGCGTGCCATGACCAAACTTCTCTACAGTCTCTTGATTGTGTGATTCCTTTTTATACAACTCAGCACCGCGAGACAGTACCGTGCCGATGCCCAACACTTGCGGGCTATGTGGATCATCAATCGTCTCGCACTTGGCATGATGTTTGCGATGAATGGCTGCCCATTCTTTTGTGATCATGCCTGTTGTTAGCCAAAGCCAGAAGCGGAAAAAATGGGACACGATGGGATGCAAGTCCAAGGCGCGGTGCGCTTGGCAGCGATGCAAAAAAATCGTGACGCCAGCAATGGTGATATGAGTGACAACCAGAGTGAAAACAAGAATTTGCCACCAGGCCCAACTTAAATAACCATGGGAAAGCCAGTTAAGGAATAAATCAAAACCAGAAGCTGTGTTCAAAAGGAAATCCTAAGAGGTCTAAACCCCTATTTTAGTTCTTTCACAGCCTTCTTGTTTTTGACCTGGGTCTCTTTTTCCCCATCTTTTCCATCGTCTTTATCAACCTTCATTACGGGAGCGGCCGCTTTCTTCTGGAAAACTGCAGCAAAGAAGCCGTCGGTACCATGGATGTGGGGCCATAACTGCCACCAAGGATTATCTGGACTACAGCCTAAGGGCATCTTATCCTTTGGAAACAAGGGCTTGAGAACCTCAGCAGCAGGAACTGCCTCAAAATTAGGGTGTTTTGCCAGAAAATCTTCTGCAATCTGTTGATTTTCTTGAGGTAAAAGGCTGCAAGTGGCATAAACCAAGCGGCCACCGGGTTTTAACAAGCGACTTGCTGATGCCAAAATATTCATCTGCTTTTGATTGAGCTCTAAAACACCTTCCGGGGTCTGACGCCACTTCAAATCCGGATTGCGTCGCAAAGTTCCCATGCCGCTACAAGGGGCATCCACCAAGACGCGATCGATCTTGCCAGCCAAACGCTTAACCTTGGCATCATTCTCACTATCAATCCATACAGGATGGACGTTAGAGAGGCCGCTACGGGCTTGTCGTGGCTTTAAATTGGCCAAACGACGCTCAGATGTATCTAGGGCGTACAAACGGCCTGTAGAGCGCATGAGCGCTCCAATCGCCAAAGTCTTTCCGCCAGCGCCCGCACAAAAGTCCACCACCATCTCGCCGCGCTTAGGAGCCAGCAAGTAAGCCAATAACTGGCTACCCTCATCTTGCACCTCAAACATCCCCGCTTTAAATCCAACGGTATTTTGTAATGCAGGCTTGCCCATAATGCGCACACCATCAGGCGCATAAGGAGTGGGGATGGCTTGATAGCGACCGCCCAATGCATTCATCTCGACAAGCAATTGCTCACGAGTGGTTTTCATGGTGTTGGCACGCAGATCCAATAAAGCTGGATGCATCAATGATTTAGCTAAGGCTTCACGCGTTTCTTCGCCAGGATATTTTCCAAACGCATCCCAAAGCCATTCGGGCAAATTATTGCGAACCAAGGGATTGAGCGCAGTTGGGTCAACGGTTGCAAAACGTTGCAACCACTCATATTCACCGGGCTTTAGTACATGAGCCAAATCAGCAATCGCGCTCTCTGCGCGGTTAGCCGAGCCCAGGCCGCCTTCAGTCAGAGCGGACATTAAACCCAATAGGGCTAAGCGTCTAGCCTGTGAGCCCTCGCCGCTAGAAGCAAATTGTGAGAACTCATTTTTACGGCGCAGAATGGCAAACGCACTCTCTGCGATCAAGGCGCGATCACGGTTACCCAACTGTGGTTCGGAGCGGAAATATCGACTCACAACGCGATCAGCGGGCTGCTCAAAATTGAGCAACTCTGGAAGCAAGCGCTCTAAATGAATCGCATGCTGAGGCAAAGCCTTGGCATTGGAAAAGTTTTTTTGACCTTCGGGGGCAATGATGTTGCCACTGGCATTGCGACGCTCTGGGCGACGCAATGGATCTTTTGATTTAGCGGCGTAACTTTTTTGTGGGACCAGTCTTGACCCGGATCTGGATCCGGATTTACTGCCGGTGCTAGCACCGCGGGATGAACGTTCTTTACTCATAATTTTATTAATTGCGACTCCGGTGGTTGTACCTGAACTTGATTACCTTCTATTCGCAATCGTCCATCAAGGAACCATTTTACGGCCCGCGGGTAAATCTGATGCTCAGCAGCCAAAACTCGAGCCGCCAAGCTGTCGGCATTGTCGCCTGGGAGCACGGGAACAGAGGCCTGGCAGATGATCGGACCCTCATCCACTCCCTCGGTGACGAAGTGCACACTAGCCCCATGCTCAGCAACACCAGCCTCTAAAGCACGCTCATGGGTGTGCAAACCTGGGAATGCGGGTAGCAAGGCTGGGTGAATATTGATCAGGCGACCCTCAAAATGGCGAATAAAGCCTGGCGTGAGAATTCTCATGAAACCCGCTAAAACCACCAAATCAGCCCCTAATTCATCGATTTTCTGAATAAGGGCGGCATCAAAGGACTCGCGAGTGGCATGCTCCCGATGTTCGATGGCAAAAGCTGGAATACCCTGAGAGCGAGCAAAATCAAGGCCCTTAGCTGCAGAATGGTTAGCAATGACCCCAGCAAATGTGACAGACCAACCCTCTTTTTGGGCAGTTTTGACGATGGCCTCGAAATTGGATCCGCGGCCTGAGATTAAGGTGACGATTGATGGCATGCCCACAATATAATTGATGGTTACCCCGAAAGCGACCCTGAAAGCGATTTTGTGAACGTATTCCGTGGCCCTACCCAGTTTTCTGCAGAACCAGCTTGTGCCTTAACCATCGGTAATTTCGATGGCGTGCACAGGGGTCATCGCGCCCTGCTCAAACAGCTTAAGGATGGAGCCCAAGAACGCAGCTTAGTCAGCTGCGTCATGACTTTCGAGCCACACCCCAAAGAATTCTTTTCTCCAGAGCAAGCACCTCCGCGCATTCTGAATTTACGTGACAAGCTCGCCGCCTTTGCTGACATCGGCATCGACCGCGTCGTTGTGGAGCATTTCAACAGTGCATTCGCCCGCCTCACACCTGAACAATTCGTTTCTGAAATCATTGTTAAGCAACTCAATGCCAAATGGATTTTGATTGGAGATGATTTTTGCTATGGCGCAAAACGCGCCGGCGACTTTGCAAGCTTAAAAGCAGCTGGTGAAAAATATGGTTTTGAAGTTTCCAGTATTCATACCGTACTTGAAGATGGCGAAAGAATTTCTAGCTCAGCATTGCGCAATGCATTAGCTAACGGAAACATGGAGCAAGCCAGTAAATTACTCGGTCGCCCTTACGGAATTTCTGGTCATGTCATTCATGGTCAAAAATTAGGGCGCACTCTGGGCTTTCCCACATTAAATCTTGCTGTCGCCAATCATCTGCATCATCGCAAGCCCGCATGCTCCGGCATCTTTACTGCACAGGTAATTGGTCTTAGCGATAAGCCACTTCCCGCAGTAGCGAGCCTAGGCGTGCGGCCGACTGTCGAAGATGAGGGTCGTGTATTGCTGGAGACTCATATCTTTGATTACAACGCAGATGTCTACGGAAAAATTATTACTGTAGAGCTCTTAGAAAAAATTCGTGATGAGGCGAAGTACTCCGACCTCGAAACCCTTACCAAAGCGATTGCATCTGATGCAGCGCATGCCAGAAATTATTTCCAGAAAAAAGCTTATGTCTGAAAAAGAAAACTCTTATCCCGTCAATCTTCTAGAGACCTCATTTCCGATGCGGGGTGATCTGCCAAAACGTGAGCCGCAATGGGTTGCACAATGGCAGAAAAATAAACTCTACGAAAAGATTCGTGCGGCACATGCCAATCAACCGAAATTCATTTTGCATGACGGCCCTCCTTATGCAAACGGCGACATTCATATTGGTCACGCGGTAAATAAAATCCTCAAGGACATGATTGTAAAGTCCCGTTGGTTGATGGGCTTTGACTCAGCATACGTGCCAGGCTGGGATTGTCATGGAATGCCAATTGAAATTCAGATTGAAAAACAGTTTGGTAAAAATTTACCGACAGCTGAAGTACAAGCCAAAGCGCGTGCCTATGCCCAAGTACAAGTCGATAAGCAAAAGATCGACTTTGAACGTTTAGGTGTTTTAGGTGACTGGAACAACCCTTATCTGACCATGAACTTCCGTAATGAGGCCGATGAGATTCGTGCACTCGGCAAGATCTGGGAAAAGGGTTATGTCTTCCGTGGTTTAAAGCCTGTGAACTGGTGTTTTGATTGTGGCTCCGCACTTGCCGAAGCTGAAGTGGAATACCAAGATAAAACCGATCCAACAGTAGACGTTGGTTTTGCATTTGATGATGCACAACGTCCGCAGTTGGCAAAAGCATTTGGCTTGCCTGAGATTCCAGCCAAGCCCGGAATGATTGTGATCTGGACAACAACGCCTTGGACCATTCCATCCAATCAAGCTTTGAATGTTCACCCGGAGCTCAGCTATGCCTTAGTGGACACTGGCGATCAGTTGCTGATCTTGGCAGAAGATCGCGTAGAAACTTGCTTGCAGGACTATGAGTTGGAAGGCAAAGTCATTGCTACCTGCCTCGGTGCTCAATTGGCAAATATCTCTTTCTGGCACCCTCTTGCTCCACTGCATGAGGGCTACAAACGCCTTTCACCAATCTATCCTGCTGAATATGTGACGCTCGACACTGGTACCGGTGTAGTGCACTCTGCGCCCGCCTACGGTGAGGAAGACTTTAAGTCTTGCAAATCGAACAAACTCGCGGATAAAGATATCTTGAACCCAGTCATGGGCAACGGCGTGTACGCATCTTGGCTCCCACTCTTTGCCAATGAATACATCTGGAAAGCCAACCCCAAGATTGTGGAAGCAATGCGTGAAGCGGGAAGTCTGCTCAGAGATAAGACCTACACCCACTCCTACATGCACTGCTGGCGTCACAAGTCTCCAATTATTTATCGCGCCACTTCACAATGGTTTGCGAGCATGGATAAGAAGCCATCCGATGGCAAAGCAAGCCTACGTGAAGCGGCATTAGCAGGTATTGAAAACACCGAATTCTTTCCAGCATGGGGTAAGCAGCGCTTAAGCAGCATGATTGCCAACCGTCCCGATTGGACCTTGTCGCGTCAACGCCAGTGGGGCGTACCGATGGCTTTCTTTGTTCACAAGGAAAGCGGTGAACCGCATCCACGCACAGTGGAATTGTTGGAAGAAATAGCGAAACGTGTTGAAAAAGAAGGTATCGAGGCTTGGCAAAAATTAGAAGTTGCCGATCTACTGGGCGAAGAGGCTGCGCAATACGAAAAGAACCGTGACACCTTAGATGTCTGGTTTGACTCTGGGACAACGCATTGGCACGTCATCCGTGGCTCACATCGCGACGAACTCTATCGCTCCGAAGCTGAGACTGCGGATGGTCGTTTGGCGGATTTGTACCTGGAAGGTTCAGACCAACATCGCGGCTGGTTCCACTCATCCTTGCTGACTGGTGCCATGCTGGATGGCAAGCCACCTTATAAAGCCCTACTTACTCACGGCTTTACCGTGGATGGTCAAGGCCGGAAGATGAGTAAGTCCGTTGGTAACGTGATCGCCCCTCAGCAGGTTGCCGACAAACTTGGCGCAGAAATTATTCGCTTGTGGGTAGCCTCTACAGATTATTCCGGCGAGATGACCATCTCCGATGAAATTCTGAAACGGGTAGTGGAAAGTTACCGCCGTATTCGCAATACTTTGCGCTTCCTGTTGGCTAACTTGTCTGACTTTGATCCAAGCCAGCATGCGATGCCAGCTAGCGAATGGTTAGAGATTGATCGCTATGCAGTTGCACTTGCTAATCAATTACAGCAAGACGTTCAAGCACACTACAAGGCTTATGAATTCCAGCCCGCTGTAGCGCGCATGCTCTCTTTCTGCTCAGAAGATTTGGGTGGTTTTTACTTAGACATTCTGAAAGACCGCCTATATACGAATGCACCCGACTCTAAAGAGCGTCGTGCCGCACAAAATGCGCTTTTCCACATCACTCGTAACCTCTTGAAATGGTTGGCACCCTTCCTCTCCTTCACCGCAGAAGAAGCATGGCTATCATTTCCGCATGGTCCTGGTGAGAAGCTAAGCGAATCGATCTTCATGGAAGAGTTTGGCGTTTTCCCGGAAATCACCCAAGCTACAGAGTTGCTTGCCAAATGGAATCGCATTCGAGAAATTCGTTCCGAGGTAACAAAGGCTATTGAGATCGAACGTGAAGCCGGTAATGTGGGCTCATCGTTACAGGCTGAACTTACTATTAAATTAGGTGATGTTGATTTTGCAATCTTGCATTCACTAGAAGATGACTTGCGCTTTGTCACTATCACCTCAAGCGCCAACCTAGAGCTGAGCAATGCCGGTCTCGAAGTTCTTGTGCGTGGCAGTCAATATAAGAAGTGTGGTCGCTGCTGGCATCACACCCAAGATGTTGGTGCTAACGCAGAACATCCAGAGTTGTGTGGTCGCTGCATTAGCAATCTTTTTGGAAGCGGTGAAAACCGCTTGTTTGCGTAAGCAAGATAACCAATAGACCACTATCAAGCCATGACTACAAACCTGTCATTTCTCCGCTGCCTAGCAATTGCTGTGATCACTCTATTGCTGGACCAACTGAGTAAATGGTCAGCCCTCAGCAATTTACAAATCGGAGTGCCTGAGCCGGTATTGCCTTTTTTAAATTGGCTTTTGCTATTTAATCCGGGTGCAGCATTTTCGTTCTTGGCGCAGGGGTCGGGCTGGCAACGTTGGTTTTTTACAGTCCTCGGGTTAGCAGCTTCAGCCTATATCCTCTGGCTACTCCACAAGAGTCAAGGGGATAAGATGCTGTGCTGGGCCCTCAGCCTTATTTTGGGTGGCGCCCTAGGCAATGTCCTCGATCGCATCATGTACGGCGCTGTAGTCGACTTCATTGACCTGCATTACGCCAATTGGCATTGGCCAGCCTTCAATATTGCTGATAGCGCTATTTGTATTGGGGCGGCTCTCATCATTTGGAGCGAGCTACGCAAGTCATTTGGCAAAACCTCCCAATCCCTTTAAGCTGGCGCCATGCAATCACTGTTAAATAAAAAAATCGTCCTCGGCATCTCCGGCGGAATAGCAGCCTATAAATCCGCTGAGTTAGCGCGCCTACTGATGCAAGAAGGTGCGAGCGTTCAGGTGGTGATGACAGAAGCTGCTCAACAGTTTGTGACGCCAGTCACGATGCAGGCACTCACTGGTAATCCGGTTTACATCAGCCAATGGGATAGCAGCATCGCCAATAATATGGCTCATATTGAACTGTCTAGAGCGGCTGATGCCATTCTGATAGCGCCTGCTAGCGCAGATCTCATGGCAAAGCTTTCTTTGGGCTTAGCTGATGATTTGCTTAGCACCTTGTGCCTTGCAAGAGATTGCCCGCTCCTCTTGGCCCCCGCCATGAATAAACAAATGTGGGAGCACGCAGCGACTCAAAGAAGTGCGCAGCGTCTGATTGAAGACAAGGTTGCTTTACTAGGTCCTGCTAGTGGCTTTCAGGCTTGCGGTGAAATAGGTTTTGGGCGCATGCTCGAGCCCACTGAAATTACCGAGCAATTCATTGCTTTCTTTCAAAAGAAGTTGCTCCTCGGAAAACGAGTGCTGATTACTGCTGGACCCACCTTTGAGGCGATTGATCCAGTGCGCGGCATTACGAATCGTAGCTCAGGGAAGATGGGCTTTGCAATCGCACGCGCAGCTATTGAAGCTGGCGCAGAAGTGCACCTGGTAGCAGGCCCATGTGATCTCACCACCCCATTAGAAGCAACAGGGAAAATTACCCGCACTAATGTAGTCAGCGCCAAAGAAATGCATTCCGCCACCATGAAATCTGCTGATTGCGATATCTTTTTTGCGGTTGCTGCAGTCGCTGACTGGGGTATTGCCAAACCCGCTAAAGAGAAGATCAAGCGCCAAGGCAAGCAGGCCCCAGATTTAAAGTTCATTGCCAACCCCGATATCCTTGCAGATGTTGCCAAGACGGTGAAGATCAAAGGCGGCAAACCATATCCTTACTGCGTTGGCTTTGCCGCTGAATCTACTGACCTAGCCAAGCATGCTGATGAGAAACGCAAGCGTAAAGGCATTCCAATGATCGTAGGCAACATTGGCCCCGATACTTTTGGTAGCGATCTCAACCAACTACTCATCATTGACGAGAGCGGTAGCAAGAAAATTGCCAAGGCAGACAAACTTCAGCTCGCTCGCCAACTGATTCAGCTGGTAGCTAAGAAAATTTAATTCTTAGCCTCACGAATACAAACATACTCAAACCCAGTCTTAGGACATCTTATGCAACAACTTCAAGTCAAAATTCTCGATGAACGCATGCGCGATCAACTTCCCGTGTATGGCACCCCTGGTAGCGCGGGCCTCGATCTGCGTGCTTGCATCGATGAGGCTATTGAGATTGCCCCGGGACAAACAGTACTTGTACCAACAGGTTTAGCCATTTACGTTGAAGATCCCCGCTACGCAGCATTTATCCTTCCACGGTCTGGACTCGGCCATAAGCACGGCATCGTACTTGGAAACTTGGTAGGACTCATCGATTCTGATTACCAAGGCCAACTCATGGTGAGCACTTGGAATCGCGGCTCCACAGCATTCAAACTCGAGCCAATGGAGCGCCTAGCTCAACTGGTAGTGATGCCAGTACAACAAGTAGAACTCAAAGTCGTTGAGGAATTCACTGAGAGTAGTCGTGGTGCTGGTGGGTTTGGTAGTACAGGTCGGGGCTAGGCTAGATTCCTGAGATCGCATTACTGGCTCAAATTAAAAAACCACCCTCGGGTGGTTTTTTAATTGAACGCAATACTTTGCAAGGCATTGATTCTTAGAGAAGAATCAAATTTCCTCAACTGGTGCTACATCTGCCTTAGAGGTCTTTCCGGCAAGCACTGGTGCATCAAACTGAAGCTGTACTTTGCCATCCACATCGACATCGACAGCAACGTGCCCGCCCTGTGCCAACTTACCAAACAGAAGTTCATCGGCCAAGGCTTTACGCACCGTATCCTGAATAATGCGTTGCATTGGCCTTGCTCCCATCAATGGATCAAAGCCATGTTTCGCTAAGTGTGCACGCAATGCTGGACTAAATGTGGCGTCCACCTTCTTCTCGTGCAGCTGCTCTTCTAGCTGCATTAAGAACTTGTCGACCACACGCATGATGATGGTCTCATCAAGCGCCTTGAAGGAAACAATCGCATCCAAACGGTTGCGGAACTCTGGCGTGAAGAACTTCTTGATATCCGCCATCTCATCACCAGACTCACGTGCATTAGTAAAGCCAATGGTGGATTTCT
>CANFWB010000058.1 GCA_947450605.1 Burkholderiaceae bacterium | reverse complement strand
AGCTTCATTAGTCCTAAAAGTATAGTGGAGCCAGATTTTTTACATTTAGTGGCTCTGTCAACTTTAGTTGATAGAAAGCCGTTAAATTAGCGATATAGGCTTTTTTGTGTATTTTTGCCAATTTTGTGGATTTTGAATAACTACTAGAACCAGAGAGACAGTCTGAGACACCCCCGCCCCACCTTCTGAGGCGACGCTGAGACTACCCATTCCACATATGCCCCAATTATTAGATAAATCCATCGAGATCTTGAGCGTCAAGCATCTCCGCGGCCCCAATATGTGGACTTACCACCCCGTCATTGAGGTTTGGCTCGATATTGGCGATTTGGAGGATTACCCCTCCAACCTGATTCCCGGGTTTTATGAGCGTTTAGTGACAGCGCTCCCAAGCCTCCAAGAACACCGTTGCAGCTATGGTGAGGCCGGTGGATTTTTAAAGCGAGTTGAGGAAGGTACTTGGCCCGCTCACATCCTTGAACACTTGACTCTTGAGCTGCAAAATTTATCTGGCATTCCGGGTGGGTTTGGTAAAGCACGTGACGGCGATCGTCGTGGCGTTTATAAAGTCATGGTAAGTGCCATCAATGAGGAAGTCACTCTCACCGCACTCAAATATGCCCGCGATTTATATCTTGCTTTAGCGCAAGACAATCAAGATCCCATTACCCTGGTTAAGACCATCATTGAAGAACTGCGTGATCTTGGTGATGACCTATTGCTTGGCCCCAGTACAGCTTGCATCGTCAATGCGGCCGAAGAACGTGGCATCCCCTCCATTCGTTTATCTGAAGGCAATTTGGTGCAACTGGGTTACGGCGCAAATCAGCGTCGGATCTGGACAGCAGAAACCGATCAAACCAGTGCTATTGCCGAAACAATCTCTCGCGACAAAGATCTCACCAAGAGCCTACTTTCTAGTGCAGGAGTTCCAACACCAGAGGGTCGCACAGTGACCAGCCCGGATGATGCCTGGGAAGCAGCCCAAGATATCGGCCTACCAGTAGTTGTGAAGCCGATTGATGGCAATCACGGCCGCGGTGTTTTCATTAATCTCTATACCCAACAAGAAATCGAAGCTGCCTATGCAGTAGCGATTGACGAAGGTAGCGAAGTATTGGTGGAGCGCCATATCCTCGGTGATGAGCATCGTTTATTGGTGGTGGGTAATAAAGTGGTTGCTGCCGCTAAGGGTGAAACCGTTTGGGTTACGGGCGACGGCAAACATACCGTGCTTGAGCTGATCCAAATTCAGATTAACTCTGACCCACGTCGTGGCAAAACTGAAGAGTGCCCACTCAACCCAGTTCGTATTGATTCCGCAGTCGAGTTAGAGTTGGCGCGTCAAAAATTAACCGGCACCAGCATTCCAGGCATCGATCAAAAAGTACTTATTCAAAGTAATGGCAATGTGGCTTTTGATGTCACCGACTTAGTGCACCCCGAAGTGGCCAGTCAAGTAGCTCTGGCTGCCCGTGTAGTGGGATTAGAGATTGCTGGTGTTGACCTCGTTGCACAAGATATTAGTAAGCCCCTAGAAGGGCAAAATGCTGCCATCGTGGAAGTGAATGCCGGCCCCGGCTTATTAATGCACTTAAAACCTGCAAGCGGTAAGCCTCAGCCTGTTGGCAAAGAAATTGCCAATCACCTCTTTCCGCCAGGAACTGATTTTCGCATCCCAGTAGTGGGTGTCTGCGGCGCTCGCGGAAAAACCCCCGTTGCTGAAATGATTGCTCACTTCTTGCGGCTAACGAATTTGTATGTTGGCCTCTCTTGTAGCAAGGGATTATTTTTTGGCCATCGCTCCATTCAAAAGAGTAATGCCGCCAACTGGGAAAACGCCCGCCGCACTTTATTGAATCGAGCGGTTCAAGCAGCCGTCATCGAAAATAATAATCTATCGATGTTGATAGAAGGGCTAGCTTATGACCGCTGTCAAGTGGGCGTTGTTCTGAATGTAGACCCAACAGCCAACTTCCCTCAGTATGCTATCTACGATGAAGATCAGGTCTTTAGCATCGTGAGAACCCAAGTGGATGTTGTCTTGCCTACTGGGGTTGCCGTTCTCAACGCAGACGACCCCATGGTTGTCAACATGGCAGAGCTTTGTGATGGCGAAGTCATCTTCTTTACCCAAGACTCCGCATCATCGATTGCGCAAGAGCACTTAAAAAATGGTGGTCGCATTGTTATTATTGGCAATCAGCAAATCACCCTGAAATCAAACAAGCATGACCAAAAGAGCATTCCTGTGCCGCGTCATGCTGAGCCAAATGCCAGTGAGCCATGGAAGCCCATGAATCTGGGTGCTGCCATCGCTGCAGCCTGGGCTTTAGACATTCCGTTCAACGTTATCGAGGCAGGTGCCGAAACTTTTGTTTCCGACACCAGCGTTCCAGCAGGGGCTTAATTGGAAATTACCCGTATTCGCATGTTGCGCGGCCCAAATTTATGGAGCCGCCATACCGCCTTAGAGGCCATTGTTTCCTGTGAAGAATCTGAGCGTTCAATCGACTCGATCCCCCAATTTGAAAACAAGATCCGTGAACGCTTCCCTCAACTTGGAAGCATGCGTCGCGGTGGTCATAATGAAATCCTGTCCTTAGCGCATGCTCTAGAACATGCTGCATTGGGCCTGCAGTCACAAGCAGGCTGTCCAGTAACCTTTAGTCGCACCGTGCAGACAATTGAAGTAGGTGTCTACCAGGTAGTGGCAGAGTACACCGAAGAAGTTGTGGGACGCATGGCATTTGACTTTGCATTTGCACTCATTCAGGCAACCCTCAATGACGTGGCATTTGATCTTGCTGCCGCCCTCTCAGAATTAGAAGCCTTATATGAAGATGTGCGCTTAGGGCCAAGTACTGGTTCAATCGTAGATGCTGCCGTTCAAAGAAATATTCCCTATCGCCGTATGACCGAAGGCAGTATGGTGCAGTTTGGCTGGGGTAGCAAACAAAAACGCATTCAAGCGGCTGAGACTAGCGATACCAGTGCCATTGCAGAAGCGATCGCCCAGGATAAAGAGCTCACCAAGAATTTATTGGCCGCTGCAGGGGTGTCTGTTCCCATTGGTGAAGTAGTCACTACCGTAGATGATGCTTGGCGCGCAGCCCAACATATTGGTGGGCCGATTGTGCTAAAGCCCAAAGATGGCAATCAAGGCAAAGGCGTTGTAGCCAATATCCAAACTGAAGCTGAAGTACGCGCTGGTTTTGTGGTCACGCAAGCGTTTGGTCGTGAAACCATTGTGGAGCGTTACTTACCTGGCGCCGACTATCGTTTGCTGGTTGTAGGCAATCGTCTCTCAGCAGCCGCACGTCGTGAGCCTGCCCAAGTAGTTGGCGATGGAAAAAATACTGTTGCGCAATTAGTTGAACTAGAAAATCAGAATCCATTGCGTGGTGATGGTCACGCTACCGCATTAACCAAGATTCGCTTTGACGATATTGCGCTTGCCCATCTAGCCAGCAATAATCTAAGCCCACAATACGTACCCAAAACAGGTGAACGTGTACTTTTACGCAACAACGCAAACCTGAGTACCGGCGGCACAGCAACCGATGTAACAGACGATGTTCACCCTGATGTTGCTGCCAGCGCCATCGCTGCCGCACAAATGATTGGATTGGATATCGCCGGAGTAGATATTTTGTGCGAAGCAATCTACAAACCTTTAGAGACGCAAGGCGGTGGCATTGTTGAAGTCAATGCTGCGCCCGGATTACGCATGCATCTTAAGCCATCCTATGGCAAGAGCCGCCCTGTTGGCGAAGATATTGTCAACATGATGTATCCACTGGGTGAGGATGGTCGCATTCCGGTAGTTGCAGTTACTGGGACCAATGGCAAAACAACTACCGTACGACTCATTTCTCATTTACTCAATGAGACTGGCTTACGTGTTGGCATGACTACTACCGATGGTGTCTACATCAACCATCGTCTCATCGACTCTGGTGACTGCAGTGGGCCCAAGAGCGCTCGCAATGTACTCATGCATCCTGACGTCGATGCCGCTGTTTTAGAAACGGCCCGGGGCGGTATGCTGCGAGAAGGTTTGGGATTTGATCGCTGTGAAGTTGCCGTTGTCACTAACATCGGTGAAGGCGACCACTTGGGTCTGAACTACATTACCAGCGTTGAAGACCTGGCTATCCTCAAACGCGTCATCGTACAAAACGTGGCACCAACGGGCGCCGCAGTACTCAATGCCGCAGATCCCATTGTGGTCAAGATGGGTGATGTCTGTACCGGTCGAGTCATTTTCTTTGCGCAGAACCAACATCATCCCGTGATAGCGGCACATCGCGCTAAGAACAAAAAGGTGATTTACTTTGATGGCGCCTATATCGTTTGCTCCAAAGGAGCGCGCGTACTCTTCCGCTTCCCTGTCAGTGAAATTCCATTCACTCAAAATGGCGTTTTAGGATTCCAAGTAGAAAATGCGATGGCCTCTATTGGCGCTGCCTGGGCTTTAGGATTAGATGCCGACAAGATTGCTCGTGGACTACTTTCATTTGAGAGTTCTGCGAACGCTGTGCCTGGACGATTTAATCAATTCCAGCACAAAGGTGCCACCGTTATTGCTGACTATGGGCACAACCCGGATGCCATGCGCGCCCTCGCTAGCGCAATTGAGGCCATGAAGCCCAAGAAGAGCCATGTCGTCATTAGTGGCGCCGGCGATCGTCGCGATGAAGATATTCGCGATCTCACGCGCATTCTGGGTAATAGCTTTGATAACGTCATCCTCTATCAAGATCAATGTCAACGTGGCCGCGAGGATGGTGAGGTCTTGAAACTTCTACAAGAGGGCTTGGTAGGCACTAGCAAGGCCAAGCAAGTCAAGGAAATTACCGGTGAATTTTTGGCTATCGATACTGCACTGAATGATTTGTCTGCTGGCGATATCTGCCTGATTCTGATTGACCAGGTAGAAGAATCGCTAGCCTACCTCAAAGAGAAGGTGCAACCCTAGTACACAAGCTTGCCTGTGGATGTTCCCAACAAAAAGCCCAATCACTGATTGGGCTTTTTTATTACTATCCCTAGGGAGTGGGGACGTTTGGTGGGGCTAACTTACGCCTGCGAGTGATAGCGCTGTAAACGCTCAATCTCTTCCTTAGAACCCAACATCACAGAGACGCGCTCATGGAGCTCAGTCGGAATCATATCCATAATGAGTTGGTCACCATTGGTGGATGCACCACCAGCCTGCTCCACTAAGAAACTCATCGGATTGGCTTCGTACATTAAACGTAACTTACCTGGCTTATGCGGCTCACGTTGGTCCCACGGGTACATAAAGATACCGCCGCGTGATAACACACGGTGCACATCAGCCACCATGGAAGCAATCCAGCGCATATTGAAATCTTTATCACGCTCACCACTCACACCAGCCAAGCACTCGTCTACATAGCGCCGCACAGGCTCAGCCCAGTGGCGCATATTAGACATATTGATGGCAAATTCTTTAGTGGAATGGGCAATCTCTACTGCATGCTTGATTAAAACAAATTCACCAGTCACTTTATTTAAAGTGAACATCACTACGCCATCGCCCAGCGTTAAGGCCATCGTAGTTTGCGGTCCATACACCACATAGCCGGCAGCTACTTGGTGACGTCCTGATAATAAGAAATCAGCGGTTTGCAATGGTGCAGCAGGATCTTGTTTCTTGAGCACAGAGAAAATAGTGCCGATCGATACGTTCACATCAATATTGGAAGAACCATCCAACGGATCAAACAGCAACAAGTAATCGCCAGTGCCCTGAACCGGGAGCGGCAATTCCATCTCTTCAGAAGCTAGGCCAGCCAAAGATTGGCAAGCTTGAACGCCATCGATTAATAGGTCATTGGCAATCACATCTAGCTTTTGCTGTACTTCACCCTGGACATTGCCAGTGCCAGCGGATCCCAACAAGCCAATCAAGGCGCCCTGCGCCACTTCGTGACTTAAAGTTGAACAAGTGTCAGCAACCGCCAATAAAAGCTCTTGCAAGCCAGCAGGGATTGCATCGCCCTTTACCTTAGTGGAGGCTAAATATTGCTTGAAATTCGTATTAAAAGTACTTGAGGCGGTCAAAAGGAGTTTCTCCGTAGATGCTGTCTAAACGACATATTTCACATAGGGTCTATTTTGCCCTGTTCAGCCGCCAAATTCCAAAATATGGTCTTTAGACGACTGGTTTGTGGGGGATTTAATAGCAATGAATCATCCATTTTTTCCTATCTTGATGCTTATTTTGATGTTAATATGCATCAATATTGATGAGAAAAATAGATGAGAACAACGGTAACTATCGATGATGAGCTTTATCAGCGGGGGCTAGAACTTGCTGATCCAGGAATGGATAAGGCCGACCTATTCCGGGAGGCAATGAATGTCTTTGTCAGAGTTCAAATCGGAAAACGCTTGGCGGCGCTTGGCGGAAAGGCGCCTGAGATGAAAAGCATTCCCCGCCGAAAACCGAAGGGTGGGCAATAACTATGACAATGGTTTTAGCAGACACTTCAGTATGGATATCCCACTTTAGAAAGGGGAACTCGTCATTGCAATCTCTTTTAGTCAATGACCAGGTCTTATGTCACCCACTAGTTCTTTTGGAACTTGCGTGCGGATCACCGCCAGCCCCACGATTAAAAACTATCAGTCAGTTAAAAAGTTTGCGTCAAGCTACGGTAGCAACAACAGAGGAAACAATAGACTTTGTCGAACAGAATAGGTTTTATGAGCTGGGCTGCGGAGCAGTCGATATCTCATTACTTGCCTCAACGCTGCTATCAAAAAATGCTGTGATTTGGACATTTGACAAAAATTTAGAGGCTCTAGCTACACAACTTAACGTCGCCTTCAAAGATAGTCTCCACTGAAATTAAAAAGTAGTGAATTGAGAGGCTCTCACCTTAGATAGCCAAAGCCTTAGAAACCACCTCTCTTACATCGGGAGAGAGGGTTTCGCATGCGGTAACCTGTTGAAGGGCTGCCTGCATGAGGCCTTGGTAAGGTTGGGCAAAGTGACGCCAGCGATCCAAGCCCCTGGCAAGACGAGCGGCAACCTGAGGGTTAATGGGGTCTAAAGCGAGGACTGATTCAGCCCAAAATGCGTAGCCACTGCCATCTATTTGATGAAAGCTTGCAGGGTTATTCATGCAAAAAGCATGAATCACACTACGTACCCGGTTGGGATTGTTCATCTTGAAGGCTTCATGCTCACGCAAACGCTTCACATTGCTTAAGGTAGGTTCGGCATTGCTTACTGGTGGACGGCTAGATTGCAAGGCAAACCATTTATCAATTACCAAGGCATCGTCCGCAAATCGGCTATAGAAATCCTCCAAGCAAGCTGATGCCAATTTAGAGCCCTGAATCACCAACCCAGCTACAGCTGCGTACTGGTCCGTCATATTGTCAGCATTCTGATACTGATTGACTGCCATCGGCGCCCAAATTAATGGATCTGCCTCCAGCAACATACTCAGAGACAAGTTCTTTAAGGCACGCTTACCAGCGCTTGCTGCATCTGGACTAAATGGCCCTGGGGTTTGCATTTGCTGATACAAGGCAGCCCATTCAATACGCAGCTCACTAGCAATCGCATGACGGAAGGCACGACGTGCGGCATAGATCTGTTGAGGATCAACACTAGCGCACTGCTCATAGAGGTAGGTCTCCGCTGGCAATGTCAGCGCCAAGTCTTTAAACGCTGGATCCAGTTCGGGATCAGTTAAGAGCTCACGATAAGCTGCAATGAGTGAAGCATCAGGTAAGCGATTACCTAAAATCATTTGCATTGCTAGCTTCTGACCAGCCTCCCAGCGATTAAAGGCATCATCGTCACTAGAGAACATAACCAATAGGTCAGATTCGCTTTGATCAAAGTCCAAATTAATCGGGGCCGAAAAACCGCGGTTGATCGATAGCACTGGGCAACTCGTCACATCATCAAAAGTCCAAGTTTGCTGCTGCTGGGTTAACTCCAACAAGGTCTCAACCTGGTCATCTGCAACCGTTAACAGGCGCATCTTCAATGGAATATGAAATGGCTTGTCATCTTTATTCACCGGATTGACTGAAGGGCTTTGGCTTAAGGTAATTTGATATTGCTTTTTAGTTGCATCATAAGATTCTTCTACCCCGACTTTCGGTGTACCTGCTTGGCTGTACCAGTTTTTGAACTGTGATAGATCACGACCATTGGCATCGGCCATTGCAGCGAGAAAATCATCACAAGTCACCGCTTGACCATCATGGCGCTGAAAGTAGAGATCCATCCCTTTGCGAAAGCCATCCACACCTAACAGTGTTTGGTACATACGAACCACCTCAGCGCCCTTCTCATACACGGTCACGGTATAGAAGTTATTAATCTCCTGGTATTCATCGGGGCGAATCGGGTGGGCCATCGGACCCGCATCTTCAGGAAACTGGAGTTGACGCAATAGGCGCACATCTTCTATGCGCTTGACTGCTCTGCCGGAATCAGTACCCATTTGATCTGCTGAAAATTCTTGATCACGGAATACGGTTAAACCCTCTTTCAGTGAAAGCTGGAACCAGTCTCGACAAGTCACTCGATTGCCAGTCCAGTTATGGAAGTATTCGTGAGCAACTACACTTTCAATATTGGCAAAGTCTGCATCGGTAGCGGTTTCAGGTTGTGCCAAAACATACTTGGTATTGAACACATTCAAACCCTTGTTTTCCATTGCCCCCATATTGAAATCACCCACCGCCACAATCATGAATCGCTCTAAATCCAATTCCAGACCGTAACGCTTTTCATCCCAATGAATCGAGGCAATCAAAGAATCCATCGCATGGCGCGTCTTCTTTAAATCATGCGGCTCAACCCAAATCTGCAACAACTTTTTAGCACCACTACTAGTAGTAATCGTCTCTTCAATACATTCCAGCTTGCCAGCAACTAAAGCAAATAAATACGATGGCTTCAGAAACGGATCCTCCCAAACAGCACTGTGCCAGCCATTGGGTAATTTCTCGGTACTAATGAGATTGCCGTTAGACAACAGAACTGGGTACTCTGCTTCACGAGCTCGCAAGGTAACGCGATAACGCGCCATGACGTCTGGTCTATCGAGGAAGTAAGTGATTTTTCTAAAGCCCTCAGCTTCACATTGCGTAAAGAAGTTGCCATTAGAAACATACAAACCCATCAGAGAAGTATTTTTCTCGGGCACACAGACGCAGATGATTTCGACCACGAAAGTCTGTTTACCTTCATTAGGTAAAGCATGAATAGTTAAGGTCTCAGGACCTAACTCAAACTGGCGATGGGCTTCACCGTTAATACGCAAACTCACAAACTCTAGTTCATGACCCTGCAATACTAGAGGCACACCTGCCTCATGACCGGCGCCTGGCAATACCTCGAGGCGACTTTTTACAATCGTCCTAGCGGGATCTAAAGCAATATCCAGTTCAACTTGCGCAAAGGTGTAGTTTGGGGCGCGGTATTCGAGCCTGCGAAAGCTCTGTGGGAGATCAGTTTTCATAGGGCAATTTTAAGCCCCACAGATAAGTTTCGCCTTAACCCCAGACGAGAGTTGCCACCCCAATAGCAATGAAGGTAACAGCGGCTACAGCGTGCACCCACTTGATTGGCATACGTTGAGTAAATTTCTGCCCAATCCAAACTGCAGGCGCATTAGCCAACATCATCCCCAAAGTGGTGCCAACCGTTACCGAAAGGACATCTGAGTACTTAGCGCCCAAGGCGATTGTGGCGATCTGGGTCTTATCCCCCATCTCCGCCAAGAAAAAGAGTCCGACCGTCAGCATGAACACCTGAAAGGCGCGATCAGCCACCTTAGAATCTGCAGCATCATCAATATGATCTGGCACCAAAAGCCACAAACCAATGCCTAAGAAGCTCAAACCTAAAATCCACTTCAGGAGATCTGGGCCCATAAAAGAAGTTAGCCAGTGACCTAAAAAGGCAGCGCAGGCATGGTTTGCAATCGTGGCAATAAAAATACCGCCAATAATTGCTAAAGCTTGTTTGGGGTAGCGTGCAGCCAACATCAATGAGAGTAGTTGGGTTTTATCACCCATCTCTGCCAAAGCCACTACACCAGTAGAAATTGCTAATGCGGAAAAGTCCATGGATCAAATCATAGTGGATCGGTATGATAAGCCCTTACTTTGTCTAGAGGGCTAGCACCCTGAAGGATGCTAGCGCCATTCAAACTACTGGATTAAGCTGCCATCAACTCGTCAGGGGATACAAAGTCGAGTGACTGGGCTTTGGCTACGGGTTCCGAGGTTAGATGACCTCGATGGATGCTTAAGCCGCTGCGCAAGTGATGATCACGAGATAAAGCCGTCATGACCCCTCGGCTTGCCAAGGCCTCAACGAAGGGATAAGTGGCATTCGTCAGAGCAAAGGTAGAGGTGCGAGCTACAGCACCAGGCATATTGGCTACGCAGTAGT
>CANFWB010000057.1 GCA_947450605.1 Burkholderiaceae bacterium | reverse complement strand
TTTCATTTAAGTGGCTTATATTCAGCCTGTCTATTTGCTTTCCTGGAAAACCTAAAGGGTACTCATGAAATTTCGTTTCCCAATCATCATTATTGATGAGGACTTTCGCTCTGAAAATATTTCAGGTTCGGGTATTCGCGACTTAGCGGAAGCAATTGAAACTGAGGGGATGGAAGTCATCGGATTGACCAGCTACGGCGATCTGACATCCTTTGCGCAGCAAGCCTCCCGCGCCTCTACCTTTATTGTGTCGATTGACGACGAAGAGTTTGTATCTGACTCCGAAGACCATGATTTGCCTGCCTTAAATAACTTACGCGCATTTATTACTGAAGTGCGTAAGCGCAATGAAGATATTCCGATCTTTTTGTATGGTGAGACACGCACCTCACGTCATATGCCAAATGACATCTTGCGCGAGCTCCACGGCTTCATTCATATGAATGAAGATACGCCAGAGTTTGTAGCGCGCCACATTATTCGTGAGGCGAAGGTATACCTCGACTCATTGGCCCCTCCATTCTTTCGTGCTCTCACAAATTACGCCTCTGAAGGCTCTTACTCTTGGCATTGCCCTGGCCATTCAGGGGGAGTCGCCTTCTTAAAGAGTCCGGTAGGCCGTATGTTTCATCAATTCTTTGGTGAGAATATGCTCCGTGCTGATGTCTGTAATGCTGTTGAAGAGTTGGGTCAGCTTTTAGATCACACTGGCCCTGTGTTGCAAAGTGAGCGTAATGCTGCGCGCATTTTTAATGCCGATCATTTGTTCTTTGTAACCAATGGCACCTCTACTTCAAATAAGATTGTTTGGCACTCTACCGTTGCTCCTGGCGACGTAGTGCTGGTAGATCGCAACTGCCATAAGTCGGTGATTCATTCCATCACGATGATGGGCGCGATTCCAATCTTCCTCATGCCAACCCGCAATCATCTTGGCATTATTGGCCCGATTCCTAAAGAAGAGTTCGAGTGGAAAAACATCAAGAGGAAAATTGATGCCAACCCCTTCATTAAGAACAAAGATGTCGTTCCCCGTGTGATGACGCTCACACAAAGTACGTATGACGGGATCGTCTACAACGTGGAGATGATTAAAGAAATGCTGGATGGCAAAGTGGATTCCTTGCATTTTGATGAAGCTTGGTTGCCGCATGCCGCGTTCCATCCTTTCTATAAGGATATGCACGCCATCGGCTCTGATCGCAAACGTACCAAAAAGAGTTTGATGTTCGCTACCCAGTCAACCCATAAGTTGTTGGCCGGCCTCTCACAAGCCTCACAGGTATTGGTGCAGGACGCAGAAGAGCATAAGTTGGATCGTGATTGCTTCAATGAAGCCTATCTGATGCATACCTCTACCAGTCCACAGTACGCCATCATCGCTTCTTGCGACGTTTCTGCTGCCATGATGGAATCTCCTGGCGGTACAACGTTAGTAGAAGAGTCGATTGCTGAGGCAATGGATTTCCGTCGGGCGATGCGTGAAGTGGATGACAAGTTTGGTGCTGATTGGTGGTTTAAGGTTTGGGGCCCAGATCACTTGACCGAAGAAGGTATTGGTGAGCGTTCTGATTGGATTCTTGAGCCTAATGCTAGCTGGCATGACTTTGGCAAAGTTGCTAAAGATTTCAACATGCTCGATCCAATTAAGGCGACAGTAGTAACACCTGGTTTAGATGTCGAAGGTAATTTCGGCTCTATGGGTATTCCGGCAAGCATTGTGACTAAGTACTTGGCCGAGCATGGCGTGATCGTAGAGAAGTGTGGCCTGTACTCCTTCTTCATTATGTTCACCATTGGCATTACTAAAGGTCGTTGGAACACCTTGGTAACTGAGTTGCAGCAGTTCAAGGATCACTTTGATAAGAATGCCCCTCTCTGGAAAGTATTGCCGGAGTTTGTTGCTAAGCACCCTCGTTATGAGCGTGTTGGCCTCAAGGATATTTGCCAGCAGATTCATGAGTTCTATAAAGGTCGTAATGTGGCCCGCATGACTACAGAGATGTACACCTCAGACATGGTGCCCGCCATGATGCCTTCAGAAGCTTGGGCCAAGATGGCCCATAAGGAAGTAGATCGCGTACCTTTAGATCAGTTGGAAGATCGTATTACAGCGATGTTAGTAACGCCATACCCTCCGGGTATTCCATTGCTGATCCCGGGCGAGCGTTTCAATAAACGCATCATTGACTATCTCTACTTTGCGCGTGACTTTAATGCGCAATTCCCTGGTTTTGAAACGGATATCCATGGATTGGTTAAGGGCGATATTGATGGACGTAGCGAGTACTACGTTGATTGCGTGAGGCAGGAGCCGGATATTACTTTGTAAGCAAGCTCGAGCGATCCACCCATCCTAATGCCCTGCTTTTGCGGGGTATTTTTTTACTTGCGCCTAACTGAGTCTATGACTATACTTGTACAATATATTGAACAAGTAAGGTTTGACAATGAGAGTCATTAATTTTTCTGATGCCAGAAACCAATTTAAGCAAGTGATTGATCAAGTGGTGAGTGATTGTGATGTAGCCATTATCTCTCGCAGAGATGCTGATGATGCGGTTGTTATGTCCTTGAATACCTATAACAGCATGATGGAAACACTCCATTTATTAAAATCTCCAGCCAACGTAAAACATCTGGAGAAATCATTGGCGCAATACCGCAAAGGGCAGACTAAAGAAAAGGCCCTAATAGATGCTAAGTAGGGTTGTATGGACTTCTGCTGCATGGTCTGATTATGTTTATTGGCAAGGGCAAGATAAAAAAACGTTAAGACGGATTAATGCCCTTATTAAAGATGCCATGAGAAGTCCTGAGGAGGGCATCGGAAAGCCTGAAGAATTGCGTGCGAGTCTGTCGGGCTTTTGGTCAAGGCGAATCGATGATGTTCATCGCCTGGTTTATGCGATTGAAAAAGATCAGATCGTTGTCATTGCCTGCCGATATCACTACAAGTAGCGCTATGTCGCATGATGAGATAGTTACTTAACTGACTTATCCAATTGAAAGACCACTGGCGCATCTTCATCGATCTTGCTCGGTGACGTATCTGACTTATCTTCATTGCCGCCTGTAAAGTTAAAGTCTTGACTCTCCACTACTGCTGCAGGCTTATCCAGGAAGGCAGTGACTAGAGATGGGAATGCGGCGACCACAACCACCATGATTAGTTGTAGTCCCACCCAAGGCAATGCGCCCCAGTAAATATCGCTACTCTTGACTTCTTTGGGGGCTACACCGCGCAGGTAAAACAGTGCGAAACCAAATGGCGGATGCATAAATGAGGTTTGCATATTGACGCACAGCATTACGCCAAACCAAACCAGTGCGGCGCTAGCTGCAGCTTGGGGATTGCCATTCATGGAGGCGAGCAGTACTGGCGCCAGTAGTTTGACTGCGACAGGTGCCAGCATGGGCACCACAATGAAGGCGATCTCAAAGAAGTCTAGAAAGAACGCCAAGAAGAAAACAAATAAGTTCACGACGACCAAGAAACCAATCCAACCACCAGGCAGGCTTGAAAATAACTCCTCCACCCAGAACCCGCCGTCAACTCCCTGGAATACTACCGAGAAGCAGGTTGAGCCAATAAGGATGAAAACCACCATGGCGGTGATGCGCATCGTGTTTTGATAAGCTTCCTGAATCAGCCCCTTGAGATTGGGAATGCTGGCCCTTCGCATCCAAGCCAAGAGCAGGGCGCCCATCGCTCCCATGGCACCGGACTCTGTTGGTGTAGCAATACCCGTCATGATGGTGCCCAGCACCAAGAAAATCAGTACTGCAGAAGGAATGATGCCCATGAGGCATTTTTTCCAGAGCGCCCAACCCCTGAGGGTGAGCTCATTCTCGGGAACCGCAGGTAGGTAATCTGGTCTAAATCGTGAAAGAAAAAAGGTGTAGAGCGCAAATAGAGCAATTTGGAGCAGGGATGGCCCCCAAGCGCCCAGGTACATGCTGCCGACATCTGCGCTACCGCTTTGGGTCTTTAGTTGATCAGCCAACACAATTAAGACAAGTGAAGGGGGTACTAATTGTGTAATAGTCCCAGAAGCGGCTAAAACGCCCGTAGCGTAGCGCATGTTGTAGCCGTAACGCATCATTACCGGCAGTGAAATCATTGCCATAGCGATCACCTGAGCGGCCACAGTGCCCGTAATCGCCCCCAGAATGAATCCCACAATGATGACGGAATAACCCAGGCCTCCCCGAATGCGCCCAAAAAGATGACCCATTGAGTCGAGCATTTCTTCAGCAAGGCCACAGCGCTCCAGGATGGCGCCCATGAAGGTGAAAAATGGAATGGCGAGAAGTAGGTCGTTGGCGAGCACGCCACCAAAGATGCGTTGTGGGATAGCTTGTAAGAAGGGCATACCAAAGAAGTTCTCGCTGATGGCGATGCCAGCAAAAAAGAGGCCTGCTGCCATTAAAGAAAATGCCACTGGAAAGCCGATCAGCATAAATACGATTAGCCCACCAAACATCAGTGGCGGCATCCATTCAAGTGGAATCATTGCATGGGCTTTTCGTAATGGAGATCGGCGGCTGGCAATGCGTCTTTGCCTTTGAGGGCGCCGACGCGTTTGATGATTTCTGAAAGCCCCTGAAGGCTCAGCATGAAAAAGCCAAGCGGCACAATCAATTTAATGGGGTAACGTGGCAAGCCACCTGCATTGAGCGAGTGTTCAGAGATCAGCCATGAAGGGTAGAACAGGGTGGTCCAAGATAGCCAGGCAAATAGGATGCAGGCTGGCATCAAGAACAATACAAAGCCAAAGAGATCAATGTAAATTCGCCCGCGATCGGAGAGTTGTGAGTAAATTAAATCCACTCGAACATGCTCATTGCGTTTGAGAGTGTATGAGGTGCCGAGCATCACGGCAGCGCTAAAGAGATACCACTGCAACTCCAGCGGCCAGTTATTGCTGATATCTAAACCGTAGCGTAGCAGGGCATTCGTTGCTGAGACAATGCAAGATAGCAAAATCAGGATGCTTGCTATCTTGCCTAGTAATTGATTTAAGCGATCAATTCCTGCAGAGAGTGTTCTCCAAAAACCCATGCAATCTAGAGATCTGCACGACCCCGTTTGATTGCAGCAAGTACTTGGGCTGGAGCAGTGCCGCCAGCATGTTGACGTGAATTAACGGAACCATCTACCGTCAATAGGGCAAACACATCGTCGCCCATGAGTTCGGGGCGACTATCTAAGCCACAAGCAAAGCGTAATTCAGAAAGGCTTAAATCGGTCAGCATGCAATTACGGCCAACACATGCCTTGACTGCGTGGGCTACTGCCTCGTGGGCATCGCGGAAAGCCAACCCTTTTTTAACGAGGTAGTCGGCTAAGTCAGTTGCTGTTGCGAAACCTTCTTCAGCGGCAGCTTTCATGACATCCGCCTTGACTTGGATATGGGGAACCATATCAGCGAAGATGCGCAAGGTATCTTGCACGGTATCCACCGCATCAAACAAAGGCTCCTTATCTTCTTGGTTATCTTTGTTGTAAGCCAATGGTTGACTCTTCATCAGCGTCAATAAAGAAATCAAGTCGCCATAGACTCGACCGGTTTTGCCGCGCGCCAACTCTGGTACATCTGGGTTCTTCTTCTGCGGCATGATGGAGCTGCCGGTACAGAAGCGATCTGGCAAATCAATAAAGCCAAAGCGTGGGCTCAGCCACAGCACCAACTCTTCAGATAAGCGCGAAACGTGCATCATTAAAATAGATGCAAAGGCGCAGAACTCAATTGCAAAGTCTCGATCAGAGACTGCATCGAGGGAGTTATTGCAGATGCCATCGAAACCCAGAGTCCTCGCAACTTGCTCACGATCAATCGGGTAGGTGGTTCCAGCTAAAGCCGCAGCACCTAATGGCAGGCGATTGAAGCGCGCGCGTAAATCGGCCAAGCGACTAGCATCACGGCTAAACATTTCGAAGTAAGCCATCAGGTGATGACCAAAAGTAATCGGCTGCGCTACTTGCAAATGAGTATGACCCGGCATGATGGTGGCAGAGTGAGTCTCCGCAAGATCTAGCAAGGCGATACGTAGGGTGTTCAGTGTGGCTGAGATTTGATCAACACTATCGCGCAACCAAAGACGTAGATCTGTGGCTACTTGGTCATTGCGTGAGCGACCAGTATGTAGACGCTTGCCGGCGTCACCAACCAACTCGGTGAGGCGAGCCTCAATGTTGAGGTGAACGTCCTCTAAAGCGAGTTGCCAATGAAATTCACCAGCCTCAATTTCGCTTTTAATCTGGGCCATGCCCTTTTGAATATCGGCTAAATCTTGACCGCTAATAATCTTTTGGGTGGCCAGCATCTCAGCATGAGCTAGAGATCCAGCGATATCAACTAAGGCAAAGCGTTGATCAAAGCCAATGGAGGCGGTATAACGCTGCACTAGTTCGTCGACGGGTTCGGTAAAACGGGCCGACCAAGCTTGGGCTTTGTTGGCGAGGGAATTTTTTGATGAGCTCATAAACGCAGTATATTGGTGTAGGTCTTTGATTATTTTAAATGTTATGTCCCAAACCCCCATTTCTAGCTCTACTTCTACCATTCCCGCCGCCCCTCAGCGCCTCGTAATCGCCTCCCGCGAGAGCCGGCTTGCCATGTGGCAGGCTGAACATGTGCGAGATTGCCTCAAAAATCTCTATCCCGAGTGCGATGTCCAGATCTTGGGTATGACCACCCGGGGAGATCAAATACTCGATAAAGCCCTCTCTAAAGTCGGCGGAAAGGGCTTATTTGTGAAGGAGCTCGAAACCGCCCTGGAGGACGGACGGGCTGATTTGGCGGTGCATTCCTTAAAAGATGTCCCAATGGTGATGCCTGAGGGCTTTGATTTGTCTTGCGTCATGGTGCGTGAAGATGCTCATGATGCGTTTGTATCTAATGACTATGCCAGTCTTGAGGATCTGCCTAAGGGTGCGGTAGTCGGCACCTCTAGCCTGCGCCGTGAGTCGGTTCTCAGATCCAAGTTCCCGCATTTAGAAATTCAGCCCTTGAGGGGAAATTTGGATACCCGCATGGGTAAGCTAGATCGTGGTGAGTACCAGGCGATTATTTTGGCCGCTGCTGGATTAAAGCGTCTTGGTCTGGAAAGCCGTATTCGAGCTCGATTGCCCATCGATCCTTACACGCCTGCGGCCGGTCAAGGCGCATTGGGTATTGAAACCCTGAGCCAGCATCCGAACATTAAGAAGTGGCTTGCGCCTCTGAATGATTTGCCAACTTTGTATGCAGTCTCTGCCGAGCGCATGGTGTCACGCCAATTGGGGGGCTCTTGTGAGGTGCCTTTGGCTGCTTATGCCACTTGGGATCAAGATCAAATGCATATTCGATCTTTTGTTGCTAGCGTAGACGGCAAGGCCAGTTGCCTAGCCAGCGCTACAGGTTTAGTCGGGAGTCTTGAGGATGCAGAGGCCTTGGGCTTCTCTGTGGCACAGGATTTAATTGCGCAGGGCGCGGCTAGCCTGCTGCCTCATGGTTTACCTAAGTAAGTACTGGCAAGGCTAATTGCTCATGAGCAGCAAGACCATTGTCATTACCCGGCCAAGTGGCCAGGCGCGGCAATTATCAGAAGCGCTACAAGCGAACTTACTCAACAGCGGTATTTCTACAGAGCTTTTTCCCAAGATCATTTGTCTACCATTGCTCACTATCGTGCCAAAGAGTGATGGTGGTTTAGCTCAGCAAATAACTGAAGCCCTTCAATCTGCGGACCTAGCAATTTTCATTAGCCCCAATGCTATTGAGTGCACGATGCGTTTACTCGAGAAATCGTGGCAAGAGCTATCAAATCACTTGATACCCATTGGGGTAATGGGTGGCAGCAGTATGTCAGCCTTAAAAAATCACGGTATCGGTATTGAGGGCACTCCCACACCGGTGATTCTTCCTGAAGATAATGCCCATTGGGATTCAGAAGGTCTGTGGAGTGAGTTGCAGAAATTGCAATGGCATTGGTCGGGCAAAAAAGTGCTGATCTTCAAAGGCGATGGTGGGCGCGACTGGTTAGCTGAAACCTTGCAAAATGCAGGGGCACAAGTCGAGGCTATTTCAGTCTATGCGCGTGTGCCTTTGGATCTCAATAGCCCTGCCTGGAATGATATTCATGAGATAGATTTTGCACAATCTGTGTGGCTGCTGACTTCGTCTGAAGCGGTACGCTATCTGGGGCAAGCCAAGCTGCCGATGGGACTTGCTACAGCGATTTGCCCGCATCACAATATTGCCGATGCTGCTGCGCAAATCGGCTTTGGAGAGGTTCTTACTTGTGAGCCTGGCGATGATGCCTTGATTGCGGCATCGCAAGCTTGGATCTCTATTTAATCTAGAGTGTGCTGGAGTAGTGCAGGAAGAAATACTTCACTCACTAAGAGTGGGTGCCCTTTCAGTTCGTAAAGCGTTCGCCTCGCCCAAGTTGCTGGTGGTAGTGCGGGATGCTGTCTGAAGCATTTTTTCCACAAAGCACTTTTTTTATCAAGGCGTGCAATTTCACGAAGTGGTTTTTTTTTGGAGTGCATTCGGGTTTTTGCAAACAGCACAGCCCCTAATGGTTTTTTGCCTAAGCGCAGAACCTCGTGGTTGCTACCGCTTGAGCTAGCGCTGGGAATAATGCTGCGTGCCATGACCAGTGGAATGCCATGGGCGCAGAGTAATACTTCCCGTATGCGACAACGTGTGATCTTGAAATGAAAATAGCGACTTTCGTCGCTATTTAGGTCTTGCCGGCAATCTCGCAATACTAGAACCTCTAGTTTTTGTCCAATTGCCCGTTCAATTTTTTGGGTTAAAGAACCGGTGTCGCTAAGCCAAGACTGCCACTTGCGTGGCGCTTGACGTAATTCACCGGAATCGACTCGATTCCATGCAGAACGGAGGCGACGACGGTGAACCATGTTTAGTTACCGCTAAAGCTTCTACGTTGACCGCCAGTTTTGGGTTTAGCAAAACGTGGACCAGCGGATGGACGTGAGTCACCAGAGCGTGGTGCTGGACGTGAGTCAGCAGAACGCGCAGGGCGTGAATCAGCAAAACGATTGGCACCAGCAGCAGGACGTGAGTCGCCAGATGGGCGGGAATCGCTAGAGCGAGATTCGCCTGAACGAGATTCGAAATGATTGCCGGAACGGTTTCCACCGCCACCGCTACCAGAACGGGACTCTGAGCGAGCGCCTGAACCATAACGACCGCCACTGCCGCCACCGCCAGAACGACCGCCACCACCAAAGCCGCCACCGGAGCGACCGCCGCCTGGGCGACCACCGCCACCACCAAAGCTAGGCTTGGCTTGTGGCTCGAGACCAGCGATGACTGAAGCAACGATATCTTGCTGTGTAAAGCGTTCGATATTGCGAATCTTGGCGCGATCACGATGCTCAACCAAAGTGATGGCAACACCATTGCGACCAGCGCGTCCAGTTCTACCGATGCGGTGCGTATAGTCTTCTGGTTTCATTGGCAAGCCAAAGTTGATCACGTGACTAATACGGGGTACATCGATGCCGCGTGCGGCCACATCAGTCGCAACCAAAATCTTGGTGTGACCTTTGCGCAGAGACTCGAGACGACGCATACGAACAGCTTGGGGCATTGCACCGTGTAGGGCGCTAGCTTCGTAACCATTGGCACGCAATGTATCGGCAATTTTTTCGCTTTCAATTTGAGTGCTTGCAAACACGACTGCTTGATCCAAAGTGGCATCAGCCAAAATGTGCTCGAGCAATTTATGTTTGTGTGACATGCTGTCAGCCCAATGCAGCTTCTGCTCAATATTCGCATGCTTTTCGCCAGCATGAGCAAGTTCAATACGCTTAGCGTTCGTAGTTAACTCATTAGCCAAAGACATGATCTTTGGTGCAAAAGTTGCCGAGAACATCAAAGTTTGGGTACGACTAGCACAACGCTTGTCAATTGCCTCGAGATCATCAGCAAATCCCATGTCGAGCATGCGATCAGCCTCATCGATAACGAGTTGTTTTACGTCATCCAAACGAATTGCTTTGCTGTCGGTCAGATCGAGTAAACGACCAGGAGTTGCGACAACTAACAATGCGCCTTTCAGAGCTTGGATTTGCTTGCCATAAGGCATACCACCCATGACGGTTGCGATACGGATACCCTTCATGCCGCGAACTAAATTCACTGCATCTGCGGCAACCTGTTGAGCTAATTCACGAGTAGGGCAAAGTACCAACACTTTAGGTTGAGCACGGCCTGGTACAGGTGAGTTGCTTGGGTTGTCTTCGATGAGTTGATTAATCAACGGCAATAAAAAGGCTGCGGTTTTACCGCTACCAGTTTGGCTGCTGACCAATAAGTCACCGCCGGCGAGAGCCGCAGGAATAACCTGAGCTTGCACTGAGGTGGCTTGGGTATAACCCAGTTCAGCAACGTTTTTAAGGAGTTGCGCCGCGAGGGCGAAAGACTGAAACTCAGTTCCAGTTGATTTTGAGTCCGTAGACTCGTGATTAGTTTCTTTAGAAAAAGTCATGCTATTACACATCCCGTTTAAGGGATGTCTCCGTGTATACACTCTTTGTTTTTTATCGAGTGTGATGGTCAAAGGCATCGACCATCAGACAGGCGGCAGCGTTGTTGTGTTTATGACTTCTAAACTAATCGCTGAAATATAGCTGGGGGGCGATGAATCAAATTGCTT
>CANFWB010000056.1 GCA_947450605.1 Burkholderiaceae bacterium | reverse complement strand
TGTTGAGCGTCGGATGGAGCAGGGACTGGAGATGGTTTGTCACCCTTGCTTCCTTCTTTTCCCCCCGCCGTGTTGGCTTTAGCCGACGGCACATTATTTCCCGGTCTGAGTATTGGCGCCCCTGGCGAAACTACCGGCGAAGTCGTTTTCAATACAGCACTTACTGGCTATCAAGAGATCATTACTGATCCTAGTTACTCACGTCAAATCGTCACCTTGACCTATCCCCACATCGGAAACGTTGGGGTAAATGGGCAAGACGCCGAGTCAGATCAGATCCATGCTGCTGGATTGGTGGTTAAAGACCTCTCCAAGCGTGTATCGAATTTCCGCTCTGAAGAGGGTCTTGATAGTTACCTCACCAAAGCGGGCGTAGTTGGCATTTCTGGTATCGATACCCGTAAGCTCACCCGCATCCTGCGTGACAAGGGTGCTCAGTCTGGGGCGATAGTTGCTGGCAAGATGGGCGACGATGTAGAGGCTCTTGGCAGGAAAGCATTGGAATTAGCAAAAGCCTTTCCTGGAATGTCAGGTTTAGATCTGGCCAAAGTAGTCACGACCCAGACTCCCTATGAGTGGCGTGAAGCCGAATGGGACCTGCATGGTCCTGACGGTAAACCTGTTTACAGAACTCTAGATGCTAGCAAGCCAATCAAAAAAGTCGTTGCATATGATTTCGGTGTGAAGCGTAATATTTTGCGCATGTTGACTGAGCGTGGTTGCGAGTTAACTGTTGTGCCTGCACAGACTAGCGCTGCTGAAGTGTTAGCGATGAACCCTGACGGCGTGTTCTTCTCAAATGGCCCTGGCGATCCTGGGCCTTGTGATTACGCAATTGCTGCTGCAAAAGAAATTATTGAAAAAGGCATCCCCACCTTTGGTATTTGCTTGGGTCATCAAATCATGGGCTTGGCTGCCGGTGCCAAAACATTGAAGATGAAGTTTGGTCACCATGGTGCGAACCACCCTGTAAAAGATTTAGATACTGGGCGCGTAGCCATTACCTCGCAGAACCATGGCTTTGCAGTCGATGCCAATACTTTGCCTGACCATATTCGTGTCACGCATGTTTCTTTGTTTGATGGGTCCTTACAAGGGCTTGCTTGGAAAGATAAGCCTGCTTTGTGTTTCCAGGGTCACCCTGAGGCCTCACCAGGCCCTCATGACATTGCTTATTTATTTGATCGTTTTGTGGAGCTGATGAATGCTGCCGCTGTTGGTAATAAGGGAGGCAAATAATGCCTAAGCGTAGCGACATTAAGAGCATCTTGATTATTGGTGCTGGTCCAATTGTGATTGGACAGGCCTGCGAATTTGACTATTCCGGGGCGCAAGCTTGTAAAGCTTTGCGTGACGAAGGTTACAAAGTAATTTTGGTGAACAGCAATCCTGCCACCATCATGACTGACCCAGAGATGGCGGATGTGACTTATATCGAGCCAATTACCTGGGAAGTGGTCGAGCGCATTATTGCTACTGAAAAGCCCGATGCCATTTTGCCAACCATGGGTGGACAAACTGCCTTGAATTGCGCACTCGATTTACATCGCCACGGTGTTCTCGAGAAATACGGTTGCGAGCTCATCGGCGCTTCACCAGAAGCGATTGATAAAGCAGAGGATCGTCAGAAGTTTAAAGATGCCATGACCAAAATTGGTCTGGGCTCTGCCAAGTCTGGCATTGCGCATTCCATGGATGAGGCGCATGAAGTTCAACAACGCATTCAGAAGGAGACTGGTAGCTTGGGTTTCCCGGTGGTGATTCGCCCTTCATTCACGATGGGTGGATCAGGCGGCGGTATTGCATATAACCGTGAAGAGTTTGAAGAGATTTGCAAGCGCGGTTTAGATTTGTCGCCAACTCGTGAGCTCTTGATTGAAGAGTCACTCTTGGGTTGGAAAGAGTTTGAGATGGAAGTGGTGCGTGACCACGCTGATAACTGCATCATCGTTTGCTCAATCGAAAACTTAGATCCCATGGGCGTGCATACCGGTGACTCGATTACGGTTGCTCCTGCACAAACCTTGACGGATAAAGAGTATCAAATTCTGCGAAATGCCTCAATCGCTGTCTTGCGTGAAATTGGTGTGGATACTGGCGGCTCAAACGTTCAGTTCTCCATCAACCCTGAAGATGGTCGCATGATCGTGATCGAGATGAACCCACGTGTTTCACGTTCATCTGCATTAGCTTCTAAAGCAACTGGATTCCCAATTGCGAAGATTGCGGCAAAGCTGGCAGTCGGTTACACCTTAGATGAATTAAAGAACGATATTACTGGTGGTGCAACACCAGCATCGTTTGAGCCTTCAATTGATTACGTAGTTACAAAGATTCCTCGCTTCGCGTTTGAGAAATTCCCACAAGCGGATTCTCGTTTAACGACGCAGATGAAATCCGTAGGTGAGGTCATGGCGATTGGCCGTACCTTCCAAGAGTCTTTCCAGAAAGCGCTTCGTGGCTTGGAAGTTGGCGTTGATGGTCTAGATGAAGTATCCACAGATTTAGATGACATCATTCAAGAAATTGGTGAGCCAGGCCCGGATCGTATTTGGTATTTGGCTGATGCTTTCCGTATGGGTATGGGTCTTGATGAGATTTACAACGAGACTAAGGTGGATCCTTGGTTCTTGGAACAGATCGAAGAGCTCATCACAATGGAGACTGAGCTCAAGCAGCGCAAGATCGATAGTTTGTCAGCGCCCGAACTGCGTTTTATTAAGCAAAAAGGTTTTTCAGATCGTCGCTTAGGGAAGTTGTTGGGAGTCGATGCTTCCTCAGTTCGTGCTGCGCGTCATCGCTTGAAAGTGGTGCCTGTCTATAAGCGGGTTGATACCTGCGCTGCTGAGTTCTCAACGAACACGGCTTACTTGTATTCCACTTACGAAGCAGAGCATGGTGAGTGCGAGTCACAACCAACTACTAAAGACAAAATTATGGTCTTGGGCGGTGGCCCAAACCGCATCGGTCAAGGTATTGAGTTTGACTATTGCTGCGTACACGCAGCCTTAGCAATGCGTGAAGATGGTTATGAAACCATTATGGTGAACTGCAACCCAGAAACTGTTTCTACTGACTACGATACTTCGGATCGTTTGTACTTCGAGCCATTGACTCTGGAAGATGTTTTAGAAATCGTTGCCATTGAAAAACCCAAGGGCGTGATCGTGCAGTACGGCGGTCAGACGCCGTTGAAGCTGGCCTTGGATCTCGAGGCGAATGGTGTTCCGATTATCGGAACATCGCCTGACATGATTGATGCCGCAGAGGACCGCGAGCGCTTTCAGAAGTTATTGCATGAATTGAACTTGCGTCAGCCGCCTAACCGTACTGCCCGTGCGGAAGACGAGGCGCTCAAGCTTGCTGAAGAAATTGGCTATCCACTAGTGGTACGTCCTTCCTATGTATTGGGTGGTCGTGCAATGGAAATTGTTCATGATGGCCGTGATCTCGAGCGCTATATGCGCGAGGCAGTCAAGGTTTCTCATGACTCACCAGTTTTACTGGATCGCTTCTTGAATGATGCGATTGAGTGTGACGTCGACTGTATTAGCGATGGTCAGCAGGTATTTATTGGTGGCGTGATGGAGCATATCGAGCAAGCCGGCGTTCACTCTGGTGACTCGGCCTGTTCATTGCCACCTTACTCTTTATCGGATGAGACGATTGCAGAAATTAAACGTCAAACTGCGGCGATGGCTAAGGGCCTCAATGTGGTTGGTTTGATGAACGTGCAGTTTGCGATTCAGAATGTGGATGGCAAGGATGTCATCTACGTTCTTGAGGTTAACCCACGCGCATCCCGTACCGTGCCGTTTGTCTCTAAGGCAACTGGTTTGCAGTTGGCTAAGATTGCAGCGCGCTGCATGGTCGGTCAAACCCTGGAACAGCAGGGCATTCTGAATGAAGTGAAGCCCGCTTACTATTCAGTAAAAGAAGCGGTATTCCCATTCAATAAGTTCCCAGGCATTGATCCGATTCTAGGACCGGAGATGCGCTCCACCGGTGAAGTGATGGGTGTTGGTAAAACTTTCGGTGAAGCACTATTTAAGTCTCAGTTGGGTGCTGGTATCAAGTTGCCTAAGAGTGGAACTGTTGTTCTGACGGTTAAGGATAGCGATAAGCCTAAAGCGGTTGAAGTGGCCAAGCTCTTGCATCAGTTGGGATTCCCAATGGTAGCCACTAAAGGCACTGCTGCGGCAATTGAGGCCGCAGGCTTACCTGTACGTGTCGTGAATAAAGTAAAAGATGGTCGTCCACACATTGTTGACTTGATCAAGAATGGTGAGATCTCACTCGTATTTACTACTGTTGACGAGACCCGTACCGCCATTGCAGATTCACGATCGATTCGTACTAGCGCTCAAGCGAATAACGTGACTTACTACACCACGATTAGCGCGGCTCGCGCTGTAATGGATGGTTTGATGACTTCGCAAAATGGCAACAAAGAGTCTCTTGAAGTGTATTCTTTACAGAATCTGCATAAGACTCTCAATTAATTTAAGTTAGGTTAGAAGCATGAACACAATCCCCATTACTAAGCATGGTGCAGAACTTCTCAAAGAAGAGTTGCATCGTCTGAAGCATGTTGAGCGTCCATCCGTCATTATTGCGATCTCTGAAGCACGTGCCCAGGGCGATCTCTCTGAGAATGCTGAGTACGATGCCGCTAAAGAGAAGCAGGGCTTTATTGAGGGGCGCATTCAGGAGCTTGAGGGTAAGTTATCCGCTGCGCAGATCATTGACCCCGCGAGCCTAGATGTCAGCGGACGTATCGTGTTTGGTGCTACTGTAGACCTCGAAGACCTCGAAGATGGTACTAAGCTTACCTATCAAATCGTAGGTGACGATGAAGCGGATATTGCGGTAAACAAGATTTCTATTAGCTCCCCAATTGCTCGCGCTTTAATTGGCAAAGAAGAGGGTGATGTTGTGGCTGTTCAGGCCCCCGGCGGCAATCGCGAAGTAGAAATTCTTGCGGTTCGCTACATCTAATATTTCCAAGTAATCTCGCATGAAGACTTTTGACGCCCCCAGCCACTTAGGGGCTCAAAGAATCTTCATTCTGATTGCAGGCTTATGGGTGGGTAGCCTACTCACTGTGGGCTATCTCGTTGCTCCGGCTATTTTTAGTACCATGACCGATCGCCAAGCAGCCGGCATGGTTGCTGGCAGCATCTTTAAGTTAGAGGCTTATCTGAGTGTGATTGTGTGCATCGGCTTAATGGTGCTCGCCAACCTCTTAGTGAATCGCGGCCTTCATCAATTCAGAATCATTCGCTGGCTTTTGCTGGCGATGTTGCTCTGTTCTATTGCAGCGGCCTTTATCTTTATTCCCTGGATGAATGCCTTAAGAGATCACGCACTTGCTCAAGGTATGCCAGTGATGCTTTCTCCTTCAGCCATCGTATTTGGTAGATTGCATGGTGCCTCCAGCATCCTGTTCATGATCCAAAGTATTTTGGGAATCTTCTTGGTCTGGAAGTTAAGCAAGAGATAAGCACCCCCCAAGGATCAAAATTTCCCTAGCACGCAAAAGCAGGCAATAAAAAACGCCGGCTAGCAGCGTTTTTTATTTCTCAGAAACACCCTTTACATCAAGAGCCTAATGATTTTTTCTTGGTACTGCTCATGCGTACTTTGCGTTTCTTAATCGGTGCAGGGGCTGCCGCTGCTTTGCGATAGCCTGGTGATGACCAACCAATTTTAGATTCAGCTGCATCAGCGCGCAAAACACGTTTCTTAGGAGTGGCGCTTTTAACTGCAGCGGCTCTTTCAAAAGGGGATTTGCTTGATGCAGAGCGACGATCTGATCTCTCAGAAGTGCTAGTACGAACACCTGTTGCCACCACTCGGTTTGGCTGGCGTTTTGTACGGGGAGCTTGCAATGATTTTTTAGTTTGCTTGCTAGATCTGCCTAAATTAGACAGGGCTTCATCCACCACATCCTTGGGTTTCCAGAGGACGAGTAATTTTCCGATGTGCTGAACTGGTGCCGCATCGAGCTTGTCGCAGAGTTCTTCATAGATGGCTATACGCGCTTCACGCTCGTCACCAAAGACACGAACTTTAATTAAGCCGTGATGAGAAATGGCTAATTTAGCCTCTTTAATGACCGCAGGGGTCAGGCCATCGCCACCAATCATGACTACTGGACTGAGGTCGTGAGCGTCGGCTTTAAGGGATTTTCGTTGTGCGGGGGTAATAGTAAGTGCTGTCATGGGCTCGATGATAGAGCATTAGGGCATGTAAAACGGGGCTTTCAACCATATATAAGCTCAAATTCATCTGTTTTAAGCCGATTCTCTTTGCCTTACAGGGCGTAAACAAGGAAAATAGATGCCGAAAGTGGGTAAGTTGTGGCAAAGAATAAATTTAATAAAAGTTGGTTGCAGGATCACTTGAATGATCCGTACGTGAAGATGGCCCAAAAAGAGGGTTATCGTGCGCGAGCCGTTTATAAGCTCAGTGAGATAGACGAGCAAGACAGACTTATCAAAGCGGGTATGACGATTGTGGATCTCGGGAGCGCTCCAGGGAGCTGGTCTCAGTACGCCCGTAATCGCCTGACTGAGCTTGGTAAAAACAATCCCAATATCGAGTCTGGCAAGCCGGATGGCATCATTATTGCGATTGATATTCTGCCGATGGAGGATATTGCGGATGTTTCCTTTATTCAGGGGGATTTCCGTGAGGATGAGGGTTTAAAGGCTCTCGAAGCTCTTTTACCAGCTAATGCAGGCGGTAAGGTTGATCTTGTGCTGTCTGATATGGCGCCTAATCTCTCTGGAGTGGGCGTAGCGGATGCGGCTCGAATGGCCTTTTTGGCAGAAATCGCCCTGGACTTTTCAGTTCAACACCTCAAGCCAGAGGGGGCGCTATTGATTAAGTGCTTCAATGGCAGTGGTTACAGCCAGATCGTAGAATCCTTTAAGAAGGTCTTTAAAACAGTGGCCTCCAGAAAGCCTAAAGCTTCTAGGGCAAAGTCTTCGGAAATCTTTTTGCTGGGCCGTGACCTCAAGCAACCCAAATAACCCACTGAAAATAGGGGTTTATTAAATAAACAGCCTCTCAGCTCTTGAAAAAGCCTAGTAGTAGAATCAAATACTTAGGTATAGCAATCCGCTTTAACTCCCGGATTAATCCGGCAAAGGTCTCCTTTTGAATAGCAATATGTTGCAAAAAATCGGTGTGTGGCTCATTGTGGGTCTGGTGCTGTTTACTGTTTTTAAACAGTTTGACAAGCCCAAAGATCAGACTCAGGTCACCTATTCTCAATTCATGGACGATGCCAAGGCTGGCAAGGTCAAGCGAGTTGACGTACAAGGTCGTACATTGCAAGTCACCCCCAATGACGGCAACAAATATTCCATCATCTCCCCCGGGGATATTTGGATGGTTGGCGATCTTATGAAATTCGGTGTGCAGGTTACTGGTAAGGCGGATGACGAACCCAATATGTTGGTTTCTGCTTTGTACTACCTCGGACCTACTTTATTAATTATCGGTTTCTGGTTCTTCATGATGCGCCAGATGCAGGGCGGCGGAAAGGGTGGAGCATTCTCTTTCGGCAAATCTAAAGCACGCTTGATTGATGAGAACAGTAATACCGTTACCTTTGCTGATGTTGCGGGTTGCGATGAAGCCAAAGAAGAAGTCTTTGAGATTGTGGATTTCTTAAAAGATCCACAAAAGTTCCAGAAGCTCGGTGGGCGCATTCCTCATGGCGTTTTACTGGTTGGCCCTCCTGGTACTGGTAAGACCTTGCTGGCACGCGCCATTGCGGGCGAAGCGAAGGTGCCATTCTTTTCTATCTCTGGTTCAGACTTTGTTGAGATGTTTGTGGGCGTTGGCGCATCCCGCGTACGCGATATGTTTGAGAACGCCAAGAAAAACTCTCCTTGCATCATCTTTATTGATGAGATCGATGCGGTCGGTCGTCATCGCGGTGCTGGTATGGGTGGTGGTAATGATGAGCGCGAACAAACCCTCAACCAGATGCTGGTGGAGATGGATGGTTTTGAAAGCAATAGCGGCGTGATCGTCGTTGCTGCGACTAACCGTTCTGATGTATTAGATAAGGCCTTGCTCCGTCCTGGTCGCTTCGATCGTCAAGTGCATGTAGGCTTGCCAGACATTCGTGGTCGCGAGCAAATCTTGCAAGTGCATATGCGTAAAGTTCCGATTGATCCAGATGTGGATGCTGCTGTATTGGCACGCGGTACCCCTGGTTTCTCAGGCGCAGATTTAGCAAACCTGGTGAATGAGTCTGCCTTATTTGCAGCACGTCGCAATAAACGTGCTGTGGATATGAAGGACTTTGAAGACGCAAAAGACAAGATCTACATGGGTCCTGAGCGTAAGTCTGCTGTGATGCGTGAAGAAGAGCGTCGCAATACGGCGTATCACGAGTCTGGACATGCGGTGGTAGCAAAGGTATTGCCTAAGGCAGACCCTGTTCATAAAGTGACCATCATGCCGCGCGGCATGGCATTGGGTGTGACTTGGCAGTTGCCTGAGTTTGATCGTGTGAACTTGTATAAAGATCGCATGATGGAAGAGTTGGCGATTTTGTTTGGCGGTCGCGCTGCTGAAGAAGTGTTTTTGCACTCGATGAGTACTGGCGCTTCAAATGACTTTGAGCGTGCTACCAAAATGGCGCGTGACATGGTGACCCGTTATGGCATGAGTGATAGTTTGGGCACGATGGTTTATGTAGATACAGAGTCCGAAAGTATTTTTGGCCGCAATAGTACGAAGACTGTTTCTGAGTTGACCCAGCAAAAGGTGGATGCAGAAATTCGTGCGCTGGTGGATAGTCAGTACGCTTTGGCGAGATCTATTCTTGAGCAAAACCGTGACAAGGTCGAAGCCATGGTTGCTGCATTGCTTGAATGGGAAACCATTGATGCCGAACAGATTACCGACATTATGGAAGGTCGTCCACCACGTGCTCCTAAGCCGCCACCAGCAACCCAGTTTGGTAACTCTGCTGGTACGCCAGGCCCTGCAGCGGGTGCCGCTCCAGCGACTGCTTAATTATTTCTTAGTCAATATTTAAGTGAGCAAGCAAACTCTGCCCGCAACATGGCGTTGCGGGCGTTTTCTTTTTGACTTTGGCAAACGTCAACGCCCAGTAGTGATGGGCATTCTGAATGCCACGCCAGATTCATTTTCTGATGGCGGAGAGTTTCGCACGGCAAGCGATGCTATTGCCCAAGCAGAGCGCATGATCGCCAATGGCGTTGACATGATTGATATTGGCGGTGAATCTACTCGTCCAGGCGCCGAGCCTGTATCCCTACAAGAAGAATTAGATCGTGTTCTGCCGGTGATTGAGGCTCTCAAAGAATGTGGTGTAGCACTATCGATCGATACGTACAAAGCCGAGACCATGCGTCAGGCCCTGCGAGCCGGCGTAGATTGCGTCAATGATATTTGGGCCTTGCGTCAGGAGGGTGCGGTAGATGCCATTCTTCAAAACGATAAGCTTGATCCTGAAAAACAGTGCGGCATAGTGTTGATGCATATGCAGCGAGATCCGCAGACCATGCAATTTGATCCTGAGTACATTGATGTCATTGCAGAGGTAAAGCTGTTTTTACAGGAGCATGCGAAGTTGCTGCAAGAGCGGGGGATTTCTCAAAACCGCATCGCGATTGATCCTGGCTTTGGTTTTGGTAAGAGTTTGCAGCATAACCTCAAGATGCTGGCGGATTTTGATCAGTTCTCAGATTTGGGTTATCCCGTCTTAGCGGGGATTTCTCGTAAGTCCATGTTGGGTAAGTTAACAGGTCGGGATACCAATGAGCGAGTGGCCCCAAGCGTTGCGGCTGCGATCCTTGCTGCAGATCGAGGTGCCCGCATCATTCGTGTGCACGATGTCCAGGAGACGGTGGACTCCCTGAAGGTCTGGGAAGCAATTCGGGGATAACTCGGCTGGCTCAATACATACAAGTTTTATAATCAAAATTATGAAAAAACAATACTTTGGTACTGACGGCATTCGCGGCGAAGTGGGGCAATTTCCGATTGTTCCGGAATTTATTACGCGCCTTGGTTATGCTGCAGGAAAAGTGCTGAGTCGTAATGTCAGATCTGGTGAGCGTTGCAAGATTCTGATTGGCAAAGACACGCGTGTATCGGGTTATTTATTGGAAGCCGCTTTAGAGGCTGGCTTTGCCGCTGCCGGTGTTGATGTGATGCTGTGTGGCCCAATGCCCACCCCGGGGGTCGCTTACCTGACTAAAGCACTGCGTTTATCAGCCGGTGTTGTAATTTCAGCATCGCACAATCCTTATCAAGATAACGGCATTAAGTTTTTCTCTGCAGAAGGCGGCAAGCTGAGTGATGAGTTGGAGCTATTGATTGAATCTGAGCTTGAGCATCCCATGGGCTGTGTTAGCTCTAAAGAGTTGGGTAAGGTATTTCGGATTGATGATGCTGCTGGTCGATATATCGAGTTCTGTAAGTCGACTTTTCCGGGCGAGCTCAATCTCAAGGGCATGAAGTTGGTAGTGGATTGTGCCAATGGTGCTGCGTACCATACTGCACCCCACGTCTTTCATGAGCTTGGCGCAGAAGTGATTTCGATTGGCGTCCAACCCGATGGCCGTAATATTAATGATGGTTGCGGTGCTACTGCGCCTGAGGCCTTAATTGCCAAAGTGAAAGAAGTGGGCGCTGATTTAGGTATTGCCTTAGATGGTGATGCAGACCGCTTGCAAATGGTAGATGCTTCCGGCCGACTCTTCAATGGTGATGAACTCCTCTATGTACTTGCTAAAGATCGTATCGAGCGCGGCCAAGCTCTAGGTGGAGTGGTTGGCACTCTAATGACTAATCTTGCAGTAGAAAATGCCAT
>CANFWB010000055.1 GCA_947450605.1 Burkholderiaceae bacterium | reverse complement strand
ACCGGCGTTGCGCTCTGCGGCAGTACTCAACCGCGATCCCAGCCATTAGCACGCATCGCAGCCAAACGGGCGTGATGAGTCAGGTCCAATTGCATTGGGGTAATAGAAATGCAGCCTTCATCAATCGCATGAAAATCAGTTCCTTCAGAGCTGTCTTTTGCATCTCCGGCCGCACCAATCCAGTAGATTAATTCGCCACGCGGGCTTTTTTGCACCACTACCGGCTGTGAATGGTGGCGATTACCCAGGCGGGTTACGCGCCAACGATAGAGATCAGCATATGGGCGATTCGGAATGTTGACATTCAATAAAGTGGCAGCGCCCTCACTATGCGCTAGTTTAGATACCAGCATCTGCGCCACGATATCGTGCGCAGCTTTGGCAGCATCCTCAACCCGATTCCAGCCCTTATCAATTTGTGAAAAGGCAATGCCAGGAACACCAAACATCACACCTTCAACTGCAGCCGCAACCGTGCCGGAGTACAAGGTATCCTCACCCATGTTCTCGCCTTGATTGATTCCAGAGATCACAAGGTCTGGCTTCTCATCTAAAAATCCTGTCATTGCAATATGCACGCAGTCTGTTGGAGTGCCATTAATAAACAAGAATCCATCACGCTCGCCACCAGCAACTCGATGAATCGAGAGTGGTCGAGAGAGTGTTAATGAATTAGAAGCACCGCTATGGTTTTGCTCGGGAGCAATAACCGTCACCCGCCCCAATGGACGAATCGCATTGACCAGTGCCAATAGGCCAGGCGCAAGATAGCCATCATCATTTGAGATCAGAATATGAGGCAGCTTTGTATTTTCACTCATGACTTGATGACCTTTTTTATACTTAGGCTTTGGCAGCTTGAGTTAACGAGCGACCCCTGAACCATCCATAGATTACCGGCAAGACCAAGAGAGTCAAAATAGTTGTCGTAACCATACCGCCCACAATCACCAAGGCTAAAGGTCGCTGCGCCTCCGAGCCTATAGAGTGTGACAAAGCCGCCGGCAAGAGGCCCAAGCCAGAAAGCATCGCCGTCATCAGCACAGGACGAACCCGTAATGAGGCACCCTCCACCATTACATCTTTCATCTCACCATGATCTGTTGCGGCCGTCTTATTAATGAAAGAAATGAGGATGACACCATCCTGAATCGCAATACCAAAGAGTGACAAGAAACCAAAAAAGGCTGAGATACTTAAAGTCTCACCAGCCAAATGCAAAGCAATGACTCCGCCAATGGCTGCAAATGGCACATTGATCATCACAATCACGGCATCACGAAAATTACCAAACGCACTCACCAGCAATAGGAATATTCCCAAAAGTGCCAATGGCACAATCAACATGAGCTTCTTCTGCGCCTGTTTCATTTGATTAAACTGACCATCCCAGCTAATCGAATAGTTTGGTGGCAAGGTAATATTTTTCTCAACCAAATATTGCGCATCCTCGACTGCACTGCCCAAGTCACGTCCACGCACACTAAACTTAATGGCGATGTAACGCTTACCAGCTTCACGGTATATAAAGAAAGGACCATCAGATAACTGAACAGTGGCAACCATGGACAAAGGTATCGATGGGCCATTGGGTGAATCCACCAAGAGATGGCCGATATCTGCAATGTCATTGCGGCTGCCCTCATTCAAGCGGATGGCAATACCAAAAGTTTTTTCGTCTTCCAATAGATTGGTTACTGCGGCACCACCAATAGCATTGGCGACCACCGTTTGAATGTCGTTGACATTGATTCCGTAACGAGCGGCGCGTTCACGATCTATCTGAATATTCAGCGTTGGTTGACCAAGCTCTTTGAGAATACCCTCATCAGCAACGCCACGCACCTTCTTGAGCTGATTAATCACTTCATGCGCTTTTTGATCCAAGACGTCAAGATCGGTACCATAAATCTTGACGGAGTTCTCACCCTTCACACCTGAGAGTGCCTCATTGACGTTATCTTGAATGTATTGCGAGAAGCTATAAGTCACACCGGGGATCTTATCCAACTCATCTTCAAGATGGGCAATCAAGTCCTTTTTGCTAGAACCACTTGGCATCTTGTCAGGACTCTTCAGATACAAGCCGTACTCTTGGTTAAATACACCGGTTGAGTCCGTGCCATCATCAGGACGACCAATTTGACCGGCGACCTTATCAATCTCAGGTTGTTTTAAGAATGTTTCGCGCAACTGATTGGCCACTTTGACGGAGTAATCCAGGTCCACTGTATTTGGCAGGGTCACTCGCAACCAAATATTATTCTCCTCTAGAGTCGGCAAGAACGCTGTTCCCAATCGGGTCACACTTAACAAAGTGAGACCCAAAACAAATACCGCAACAGAGAAAACGGTTAAAGGGCGATCCATCCACTTTCTCAATAAAGGCTTATAACCATTGAGAAGCTTAGTAATAAATCCTGGTGGCTTGTGATGCAGGTTCTCGCCGAAGACCAAAGAGATCATGGCGGGCAAGAAGGTCAAGCTCAGAACCATTGCTGCAATCAAGGCAAAGCCCATAGTGAAGGCCATCGGCTTAAAGATGATTCCCTCAACGCCACCCATAAAGAACAAGGGGGAGTAAGCAACAATAATGATGCCTGTCGAATAAATCATGGCGCGCTGAACTTCGCTAGTAGCCAAAATAATGCTTTGGTTTAGGCGCTTACCACCCTCCTCTAAATGGCGCATGACGTTCTCTGTCAGAATCACGGCCGAGTCAACGATCACACCAAAGTCAATGGCACCAAGGGAAATTAAGTTTGCTGGCACGCTCCAGATATGCATCTGAATAAACGATACACATAGAGCCAGGGGTATGACTGCTGCGACCACTGCTGCAGCACGTAAATTACCCAAGAAGAAAAAGAGCACGGCAAGCACTAAGGAGATACCGAAGAATAGGGTATGTTTTACAGTACCAATCGTGATGTCCAGAAGAACCTGGCGATCATAAAACGGCACCACCTCTATACCTGGCGGAAGTACCTGCTTGTTGATATTTTCAACGGTATTACGAACCCTGGCCAACACTTCAGTGGCATTCTCGCCACGACGAAGATAAACAATACCTTCAACAGAGTCGGGATTGTCATTGAACTGGAATAAACCTAAGCGTGGGGCATTGCCAATCTCCACTCGAGCAACATCACCAATGCGAATCGGGACTCCATTGTGAATCGAAATTACTACACGTTTAATATCGTCGATATTCTTGAGGAGACCTACTCCGCGAACCACAAATTGCTGCTCACCACTAGGCAATAGGCCACCACCAGTATTACTATTGGCATTCGTTAAGGCGGCAATGAGGTCTGTGACTGTGACGCCTTTAGCCTGAAGACTTTCCGGGCTGACAATTACTTGATACTGGCGTACTTTGCCGCCAAAAGAAGAAACGTCAGCTACGCCAGGCGTTTGCTTGAGCTCCTTATAAATATCGTAGTTTTGCAGCGTCTTCAGTTGCGTGGATGATGCGTAATCCGACTTCACCTCGTAACGCATGATCTCACCAGTTGCATCTGAATCCGGGCTAATGCTAGACGTCACGCCAGGTGGAAAGCTCACATTGGCAAGACTGGTAATAAATGTTTGACGTGCTTTAAATGGGTCGGTTGTATCGTTGAACTTCAACGTCACTACTGATAAGCCAAATAGAGAAACTGAGCGAAAGGCTTGAAGGCCAGGGATACCAGCCAAAGCATTCTCTACCGGGATGGTAACTTGCTGCTCCACTTCAGTTGTACTTCTACCAGGCCATTGGGAGATTGCCTGAATCGTTAATGGCGCCACACCCGGGTATGGTTGTATTGGTAGCTTGGAGAGGCTAAACATCCCCAGACCCAGCAATACAATCGAGCCCACAATGACAAGCACTCGCTTCTCAAGTACGCCCCGAATAAAGGAGGTAAATGCGCTCACTTAGTCTTCCTGCTTTGCAAATCGATCGTTTAACAACACAGCACCTTCAGCCAAGATACGTGAGCCTGGCTCAACACCTTCCGTAATAGCAAAACTCTTACTATTGAGGTCGTAACCCTTGACCGGCAAGCGGCGGTAGGCCTCATCACCCACTTTAATAATGATGTAGCGCATCTCTCGAATACGCACCACTGCAGTTTGCGGCACCACGATAGCATCAGCCATGCCAGTGGTTAACTTTGCAGAGGCGTACATGTCTGGACGCAATAAAGCATCGTCATTCGGGATATCAGCACGAATCAGTAATGCGCGGGTTTGCGGATCAATCGCTGGAGAAATGTAGTTTGCATAAGCGACAAACTCTTTATCGGGATAAGCCTCCACTTGCAGTACCATTTTTTGACCAGGCTTGATCAAACGAAAATCTTGTTCAAACACATTACCCAAGAACCACAGTTGCTTTGGATCAGCCAGGGTGGCAATGACATCGCCAGAACTCACTGCAGAGCCTGGCTCTACATTGCGCTTTACAACCACCCCTTTTAATGGGGAACGCATGACTAAATTGCCTTGGGTCTTACCGGTCGCTTCAATGGACTTGATATCGCCATCACCAGCGCCAAGATTGCGCATACGGTTTGCAGCTGCTTGTTGAGTAATACGTGCATCACCCAGCAAATCGCTCATGGTCTTACTTGATTCTAGAACGTGGGCAGTTTTAGACGACAACAAGTACTCTTGCTGCGCTGAAATAAATTCAGGGCTATAGAGCTCAACAACTGGGGAGCCAACATTGACTTCAGCACCATCAAAAGCATAAATGCGCTCTACCCTGCCTGGTGCACGTGCAGATAAGACTTTAGATTTTTCTGCATTAAATGCTAAACGGCCTGGCACCTTGATATCGACTGGCACCTGTACTTTTTGAGCATCCTGAAAAATATAAATCTCTGGATTGAGTTTTACACCGGGAAGCTTTAACTCCAAAATACCGCTCTTTTCTACTTTGAGCGCCTTATCGGATGTTTCAATTTTGACGCTGCGATTGACATTTGTAATGCGACCAAAAACGATACCCAAGGACAAGATCGCAAAGGCGAACGCTGCCAAGCGCATGCGATGACGATTTTGGGGGCTGAGATTCCAATATAAGCCGGAGGCGCTAGCAAACACCATCTGCAAACGATGTCCGCCGAAATGCAAACTCTTATGCAAAATAGGTTTTGCTTTATCGGAAAGCTGCTTTAGAAAAGAAAGAATTTTGTCTTTCAACACTGCTCCTTAAAAGGGTTCTTTGCCAGATGTCACCAGCAACACTGCTTGCGCCTGCAGAAGATTACTCTCAGCTAACGCTAATTGAACTTCAAGATTGCGCAATTGTGTTTGCGCCGTCAGCAAATCATTAAATCCCTGACCATTGTTTGAGTACTGCGTTAAGCCCACCTTGTAGGCAGCATCTGCCTGTGGTACTTGGCGTTCTTTTAGAAATTGGGTTTGATTCTTAGCTTGCTCGTACGTGGCGTATGCGCTATTCACAGCCAATACAATTTGTTGGCGATTGGAAATATTACCTGCCTCTGCGGCTGCTTGATTACGTTGCGCCTGCTCCACTCCATATTTCTCCTTGGTGAAGAAATACAGCGGAATAATCAGGTCTAGCTCTAACTGATAAAACATCGCGCCATTATTTGCCGAGAATGGTCCGCGTGGTGTGTAGGAAGACCCAATCACCTGAAAGTCTGGTAAGTAGGCCTTCTTCGCCAAATCAACACCTTTACGGGCTGCTTCTAACTGCAATGCTGAGCTCTTTAAGGATGGATGACTAGTTTCTGCATAGTCCTCCAACTCGATTAAGGTGGGGACGGTATTCATGGCGCGACGTACATCACCACGCAGCACCAATTTTTCTCTTGAGTGGCGACCCACCAATGTATTGATATTGTTTAGGGCAACCTGCAGTTGACGCTCAACATTAAATTGATCTGCCTGCGCTGCGCTTTGAGAAACCTGAGCATTAAGGTATTCAACATAGGCGGCAGCGTTATTGGCATACCGCGCTTTAGCTACGTTCTTAATCATCTCCAAGCGCATGACGGATTCTTTGAGGACCTGAAGCTGCTTTTGTGACGCCAAAGCGGTGTAATACAAAGTGGATAACTGCGCACCAAGTTGCAGATAAGTGGATTCACTTTGCGCGAGCAGTGCCTCAGCATTGGTATTGGCAATATCCGACGCCAAACTCTTCTTACCCGGAAACTGAAATGGCTGAGCTATCGATATCGCGTTATTGCTACTAATGCCATTCGGATTTTGCGGAGTCGGCGTATTGGCGCCACCTAATGCAAATGGGGAATTGACCGGCATACCAGACCACACTAATCCTACCTGTGGGTTAGCGGGAGCTGCAATCTGCGGCACGGTTGCCTTGGCAGATAAATAAGATTCACGCAACGAAGACAGCTGGGGGTTGTTGAGCTTGAGCTCAGCCCAAAGCTGCCGCAAGTCCATTTCAGATGGACCGGATGGTGTGCCTTTGGCATAAATCTTGGGAGTATTACTTGGTGTTACTGGCGAAAATAAGGACGCGGCATTCGCTGGATTGGCATCTTTACTAATTACCGGTGGCGCAGTCAAGGAATCTTTAGCTTCATTCGTCTGCACGGTAACGCTAGCAGGTATTGGCGCAATGGCTTGTGCAAAAGCAGATGAGGCAAAAAACATAGAGGAGATGGCACAAATAACCCACTTTAAGGGGGTTAGGTTCATAAGAATCCATTCGCTAGTTTTAATCTGGCCGTGAATCAAATCGGCTGCCTCTAAATCTGTACTAATGCTGTTTTTATAGCCCCAGATGCAGTTTTCCCTGCACATATAGGGGGTTTGAGTGATTATAGGTGAGAAAACTTAAAAGTCTATTAATTGAAGATTTCCATCCTATTGATTCTAAAGACAATAATTAAATTCAACTGCTCTGTAATGCTTAAAACTCAGCATGAATCCGAAAAGACACAATGTTTACTGGACCACGGGCAGAGTTATAGGCTGGATTGATGATGTGCTGAAAGTTCAAACCGGCGAGAACATTCTTAATCACGGTTGCGTTGTAGTACACCTCTCCAATCCGCTCGGGCGTATAGGAGATAGTCTGGCTTGTGCTGGCATAGTCGCCAATGAAATAGGAAACACCGCCTGCTTGGAGGTAGCCACGACGATAACTCGATAAACCATTTTGCATCATTGAGATACCAATACTGTCGTTGGGGCGCTTCCACTGCGTGCCGTTCATTCCCATGCCAACCGAGATGGAATTATCGGCCTCGGTGAACGACATAGTCTCCGTGTGGCCATCGGAAGTAAACGCACGCGCATAGACACCAAGATCATTCGTTAAGGCTTGCTCTCCATGAAGACCAATACCGGTTTTGTACTGCATGTTGTTGCGCACATTGTTAATCGCCTGTGTACCCTGCGCATTATTTTGAATAACGTAGTTGGTAGCATCTGAGAAACGTGCCAACATCATTTTGTTGCGGTAGGCGAGGACGCTGACCTTACCTGGCAGATCAGCAATATTGTGTTGACGCTCTACCTCAACCTGATCACCGTAGGTATTGAAGATTTGCCAATTCAGATCACGGCCATTGGGCGACTTTGGCGCAAGCATCCTTGAGGCGCGCATGACCCAATTATCGAGATACCACTCCCCCGCCAAGCCCCAGCTGTAGCCACGCGCATCAGCAGCGTAGTCATAGGCGAGATAGGTCATATTGCCCCAGTTCATAAACTGAATACGGGGATCTTTGGCATAACGGCTGTCGTCAAAAATATCGAGCGTGGAGAACTGGCCGCCAGTAAGCACAACGCGATTACTGCTCACCGTTTGGGTAATTTGATTTGCCTCGTTTTCAAGAACAACTTTATCGCCTTCTTGATTAATCGTATGGCGCGCAAAAGCGCGAGCAGAGTAAAACTTAGCTTGAGCACCATTGGCTTTGGTTGCTTCACCATTGGTAAATCCACCCAAACCTGTCAAACCAGAAAATGCCACCCCAGAAACAACCTCGGGATTGAAATACACGTCTGTATTAGGCGCAATGCGAGCCCCAAAGAACAGGGTGCCCGACCAGGTGTAACTCATCGCTTTATCGCTTGATAAGCTATTCATGCCCGAGTATGAGGAGGTGAAATTGTTATAGCGCTGATTGATATAGGTGGTTTGGCCGTGCACGTTCACCGGCATCCCCCAAATACTTCCCTCGGTAGGGAGATCCTGAATCGGAGAGGCAAAGGTTGCAATTTGATCCGAACCCGATCCAGCCTTCTGGGCGAGTGCAGTTGTACTGACTAAAGCAGCAAGCAAACTCAAGAGAACTAGATAGGACTTGTGGGTCATTCAGAATTTCACAATAAGTAGTATCAATGGCCAATGAATAAGAAGCGGCCAGATCTACCGAGATAACAAATAAGACAAATTAGATGCGCACGGCGTGAGATTGAAGCTCAACAGGGGTGCAGGCCAAATTATCCCCAAAATGGAGCAATTTACCTAGAATTTATGTCGATTTAGTGACTAATGGGCGACTAGCCAACAGTGCGGCGGTCCATCAGCGCTCTGGCCAAGGTACCCGCATCCACATATTCAAGTTCGCCACCCACCGGAATGCCTCTGGCGATTCTAGTCACTTTGATACCCTTGGCTTTAAGTACTTCACCAATGTAATGGGCTGTGGCCTCACCTTCACTAGTGAAATTTGTTGCCAGAACAACTTCCCGGACAGGAACACCGGTATCAGGAGCTTCAATGCGATTCAGCAATCGATCGAAATGGATTTCATTGGGGCCCATGCCGTCCAGTGGTGAGATGCGGCCCATTAAGACAAAGTAATTCCCTTTAAAGCTTAGGGTCTGCTCAACCATCACTTGGTCAGCCGGTGTTTCCACGATGCAAAGTAAGGATGGATCGCGACGATCATCACTACAAGTGCTGCAAATTTGTGTTTCTGAGAAAGTATTACAACGGGCGCAGTGGCCTACAGTCTCAACCGCTTCACCCAGTGATTTGGCAAGCACTGCTGCCCCATTACGATCATGCTGAAGAAGATAGAAAGCCATGCGTTGCGCAGACTTTGGCCCCACTCCTGGCAACACGCGTAATGCCTCGATCAATCGACCAAGAGCATCTTGCGGAGCTTCATGACGCGCCATTAAAACGGCAACTTAAAGCCAGGAGGCATTGGCATACCAGCAGTGGCGCCAGACATCACTTGAGAATTAGCCGCTTCAACTTGCTTAAATGCTTCTACATAGGCAGTCACGAGCAAGTCTTCCAACATCTCACGATCATCCATAGCGGCTGGATCGATCTGAATACGTTTCATTTCATGCTTACCAGAGATGGTGACTTTAACGAGTCCGCCGGCAGCTTGCCCAGTCACCTCTAGCGCAGCCAATTGCTCTTGCGCTACTTTCATCTTCTCTTGCATCTGCTGGGCTTGTTTCATCAAACCAGCAAGGCCACCTTTCATCATCGCTTCATTTCCTTTATTGACTGATCTTGTGTGTATCTATGTATTTTTTATTGAGCTCAACATTTAAAGAGGCTTAACAGAACCGCCGACTACCTTGGCTCCAAACTCTTTTTCTAATTGTTGAATAAATGGATCTTGCGCAATCATTTGCTCTGCGTTTTGTCTTTTCTCTTGATGAATCTGCGCATCAACCTTAGCTACCGTCTTGCCTTCAACTTGACCTTTTTCAATCAATACTTTGACGGGCTTACCAAAGTGCGCAGTCAAGGCATCCGCAAGGCGTCCAACAGAGGCTTCGGAAGCAAGTTGCGGCATGGGTGTCACCACCGTTGCGCGCACGCCTGCTGGCGTGTCATCCCAATCTTGCAACTCTGTCTGAAATGCCAACTGCTGAACCATACCCTTAACTGGTAACTGACGCATTAAGGCATGCCAGTCTGGGCGATCTGAGCTTGATGCCATTGGTGCCGAGGCTGGAGGAGCTGAAACAGCGGGCTTGGCAGCAGGTGCCGGAGCAGATGTAGTGGCTGGTCTCACTGGAGCAGCAGTTTGATTGGCTGGTGCAGAAGGTCTTGGTGCTGATGCTACTGGTGGCGCTGAATTACTGCTTGCACCCCCCGCTCTGCCTGGAGTTTCATTTCCGGGACGAAAGGCTAACATCCGCAACAGCGTCATAGCAAAGCCAGTTTGCTCATCAGGAGCCAGCGATAAATCGGGACGGCTGGTGATGCTGATTTGATAGAACAGCTGCGCCTCTTCTTTTGTGAGTGCACCAGCTAAGCGACGAATTTCTACTGCCTCAGGCCAATCTTCTAATACTGACTCAGGAACAATTTGTGCGGCAGCGATTTTCTGAATCAAGCTTGATAGATCGGCAAGGGCCAATGAAAAAGACATACTGCGCTCACCCATCTCATTGGCAATCACGAGTAATGTTGCACCATCTTTTGCTATGAGGGAATCCAATATTCTGATGAGGTATGCATCATCAAGCGTACCGAGCATGCCCCGCACGGCTTCTTCAGATACCTTGCCAGCGGCATAAGCAATGGCTTGATCAGTCAGCGATAAGGCATCGCGCATAGAGCCTTGGGCTGCTTTTGCCAGCACACGCAATGCATTGGTTTCGAACTCAACATTTTCTGCGGCGAGTACTTTTTCTAGATGATCAACGATCAGCGGTACCGGCATTTGCTTAAGGTTGAACTGCAAGCAACGGGACAAAATAGTGACCGGGATCTTTTGGGGATCGGTTGTCGCCAGAATGAATTTGACGTGCTCAGGTGGCTCTTCGAGCGTTTTGAGCATGGCATTAAAGGCATGATTGGTGAGCATATGCACCTCGTCAATCATGTACACCTTGTAACGCGCATTACTGGGTGCGTAAGCTGCCTTCTCCAATAGAGCGGCAATGTCATCCACCCCGCGATTACTCGCAGCATCCATCTCAATATAGTCAACAAAGCGTCCGGCATCGATTTCGAGGCAAGCCGGGCATTTTCCGCAAGGTTCTGAGGTCATGCGGCCTTGGCCATCTTCCCCGGTGCAATTAAGGGCTTTGGCCATAATTCGGGCAATGGTGGTCTTTCCGACCCCGCGAGTGCCTGTAAAGAGCCATGCGTGGTGTAGTCGACCCTGATCTAAGGCATGGGTTAATGCCTTAACCACATGGTCTTGTCCTACCAATTGGGAGAAAGTTTT
>CANFWB010000054.1 GCA_947450605.1 Burkholderiaceae bacterium | reverse complement strand
TTGGCAGACGCCCATCAAAGTTTGCAGAATTCGTTTCATACTAGTTCCTAATTTCTCTTTGCTGATATCTCAGGCGTGAATTAATGGGACTTAAAAGTAACGCGTGTTGGAACTGGCTTGAACGTGCCAAGCTTGCTCCAAAACGGCATCGCCAAGAAGAAGCCCAGATAGTAAATAGTGCAAATCTGAGAAATCTTTTCAAATACTGGTGATGGTGGCTCGATACCTAGGTAACCCAAAATCACAAAGCTCACCACAAATACGCCATAAATATATTTATGGAACTGTGGACGATAGCGAATCGATTTCACTGGAGAGTGATCTAACCAAGGCAGGAAGAACATGATGACAACTGAGCCGCCCATAATCACAACACCCCAGAACTTGGCATCAAATGCATAGAAACCCGCTGCCAAGACTAAGGCAATAGCAGCGCAAGCACCCTTAACCCTGATGTCCTTCGACTTGAGGGCAAACATACCCAAAATCACTGCCAAGAAAATCCACAACGGCAAGAGGAAGTTAGAGGTCGTAGCACGCAACATAGAATAAAACGGTGTGAAATACCAAACCGGTGCAATGTGCGTTGGCGTTACAAATGGATTGGCTGGAATGAAGTTATTCGCTTCCAAGAAGTATCCACCCATTTCAGGCGCAAAAAATACGACGCAAGCGAAAACCATGAGGAATCCGCCCAAATACATGACATCGTGGACGCTGTAATAAGGATGGAATGGAATTCCATCAACGGGATGTCCGTTAGCATCCAGCGTATCTTTAATTTCTACGCCGTCTGGATTATTGGAGCCTACTTCATGCAATGCAAGAATATGAGCGGCAACCAATCCAATTAATACCAGTGGAATAGCAATCACATGGAATGCAAAGAAGCGATTGAGGGTTGCATCACCAACTACATAGTCGCCACGTAACCATAAAGAGAGGTCTGGACCAATCAATGGAATTGCAGAGAACAAGTTCACGATAACCTGAGCACCCCAGTAGGACATTTGACCCCATGGAAGCAAGTAACCGAAGAACGCTTCACCCATCAAACACAGGAAAATTGCGCAACCGAAAATCCAAATGAGTTCACGCGGCTTACGATATGAACCGTAGATCAAGCCACGGAACATATGCATATAAACCACTACGAAGAACATGGAGGCGCCAGTGGAATGCATATAGCGAATCAACCATCCCCATGGCACTTCACGCATGATGTATTCAACAGATTCAAACGCCTTAGCAGCATCAGGCTTGTAGTTCATTACCAAGAAAATGCCAGTAATGATCTGGATAGCCAGCACCACAATAGCTAATGCGCCAAAAATGTAGAAAAAGTTAAGATTTTTAGGAGCGTAATACTCGCTCATATGTCGTTTAAATGCATCCGTAACAGGCAAACGTGAGTCAACCCATGCCATTAGCTTCTGGGCTGAAGATGCGTCCGCTGGGACTTCTTTTTCGTGAAACGCCATTTATCTCTCCTTAGGCCTTCTTATCTTCGCCAACCAGAATCTTGGTATCGCTCAAATACATATGTGGCGGCACTTCAAGGTTATCTGGGGCTGGTTTGTTCTTAAATACACGGCCTGCCATATCAAATGTAGAGCCATGGCATGGGCAAAGGAAGCCGCCTGGCCAAGTATTTGGCAAGGAAGGCTGAGGACCGGCCTCAAACTTCGCCGTAGGAGAGCAACCTAAATGGGTGCAAATACCCACCACAACTAGGTATTCAGGCTTAATCGAACGCCATTGATTTTGGGCGTAGGAAGGGGTAAATTGGGCTGGATCCCTTAAAGAATCTGGGTCTGCAAGTTCTGAGTCAATTTTAGACAGCTCTGCAACCTGCTCCGAGGTACGACGCACAACCCAAACAGGCTTCCCGCGCCACTCAACCATTCTCATCTCATCTGGCTGCATGCCAGTAATATCGATTTCAACAGCAGCTCCAGCGGCCTTAGCGCGCTCAGAAGGCTCAAAACTGTCTATAAAAGGGTAAAGGGCTGCGGCTGCACCAACACCGCCAACCGCTGAAGTAGCGATCAGCCAATTGCGGCGATCCTTGTCCATACAGGGCTTGTCACTCATTTACAAAATTCCTCGGAAGAGCATTTATGGGTGGAAATTGCTTAAAGGTAGGATTTTAAAGTAAAAAGTGGGGTATGCAAGAAAGTTATGGGGTTAATCTTGAGTTAATGACAATCTAAGACAAAAGAAAGGTATTTATGACTGTTTTAAAAGAATTTCGGGACTTTGCGGTTAAGGGCAATGTCGTTGATTTAGCTGTAGGTGTGATTATTGGGGGAGCATTTGGAAAGATTGTTGACTCCCTAGTGAATGACATCGTGATGCCAGTCATTTCGACACTTTTGGGGGGTCATATTGACTTTACCAACCTATTTCTTGTGCTTGGAAAGATCCCAGAAGGCGTGCCACGTACATTTGACGCCCTCAAGAAGGCTGGAATCCCCATCTTTGCCTACGGCAACTTTATTACCATCTCCATTAACTTCATCCTATTGGCATTTGTCATTTTCCAAATGGTCAAGCTTGTCAATAAAGTTCGTACTATTGATGCCCCACCTGCACCCCCAACACCCGAGGATGTTGTGTTGCTTCGGGAGATCAGGGATAGCTTAAAAAAATAGTCTTGAGGACATTATTCCTCAACAGGCTCAATATATAAGCGATCGGGAGGCGCTCCCAAACGGTGCCTTTCTACCATTAAATAAATCTTCCAACCACTGGCGTGCTAAAAGCGTGGCCATGTCTGTTCTTGGCAAAAATACCGGGCGAGTAAGATTAATCCTGTCTTTGACTCGCAACTATGATTTATCAAAGCAGCAGAATTTTTATCCAAAAGTCAAAGAGCTGACCCGTCAACCTGAAGCAGAATTCTCATCTAATCTCGAAGATATTGGGCATAATTTTGTACAAATTATTAAGATAATAAAATACAAAACTCGTTTTTGGCAGCCCAAAATCTTTGCCCTTCACAATATCTAATTGATAAATTAAATCTTCCAACTGAAACATGAGCAATGTCCAACCCTTAGCGAGACTCTCAAAATAGCTATAGCCCACCAAAAAGTAATAGTGCCTGCCCCAGCATTTGATTTATGAAAAATGAGACCATTAAATTTGTAGCAAATAAATATTAAAAAACCCACCGTGTTTCCACAGTGGGTTAAATACTACTTTTCACTACTGAATAATTCTCAACTAGCCTAAGCTAGCATCAAATTAGAAAGTGTGACGTACGCCCAAAGCCATCTGACTTGCTTTTGCACCGCCACCTGCATTCAGGTTAACTGCAGCAGTCGCGCCTGAAGCTTGTGATGTCAATGTTTGACCATAGATTGCATACAAGTTTGTACGCTTGCTCAACCAGTAGTTTGAACCCAACTGCCATGCGTTGAAGTTTACTGTTGGGCTACCAGCGCCGTATGAAGTGTAGCGACCCAAACCAGCAGATCCCCAAGCTTCAATTGTTGATGTAATGAAGCTACGAACACCAATCTGCTCAGCGGTACGGCTAGCGTAGTTGTTGGAATTCAATGCACCAGTTGCTTTACGGTTAATGTAGTTACCATATGCCTTCAAGATACCGAAGTCATAAGTAGCACCAGCGTAGAACTGATTATCTGTAACGTTAGGGACAGTTGTTTCAGACCATGTTGTGCCTGGTGAACCTACAGAAGCTGGTGTAATTGTTGTTGCAACACCATTTGAATCCAAGTTCTTGAATGACTGCCATGCCGCTGTAGCAAACAGTTTGTTCCATGTGTAGTTAACGCCCAAGCCATAGCCTGTGAAGTTTGTTGTACCACCATTTGTTGCGCCTGTTACGCCAGTATTGTTACCAGACTGAGTAGCATTCTTACCGTTCAATGTGTACTGTGCATTGAATTTGAAGCCAGCAAAATCATCGCTTTGCGCTGTCAATGTATTAGTAGTAGAAATTGTGTAAGCAGAAGAAGCCGCAGATTGACCACCGTCTGTACCAGCTGTTGGGCGAACTACGTTACCTACTGTGTTGTTGTTTTGACCTGGGTCAGTTGCGGCAAAAGCGATGTGAATTGGTGTGTACTGAGTACCGAGAGCAGCTTGACCAAGACCATTTTGGTGAACGCCAACGAAAGATTGACGGTTATTCAAAGTAGACATCTGTGAACCAGCAGGTGTTAAACCTGTTTCAATCGTGAAAACAGCTTGACGACCACCACCCAAATCTTCACTACCCTTAAAACCCAAACGGCTTGACTGCTCCATGTCCGATGCGAATGCAGAGGTATTGGTCTTTGCTGTGCCAGCTGGAATGGCGCTTGGTGTAGAGGTTGACTTGTTTGAGTAGCCCATATCCAAGATACCGTAAACGGTTACTGATGATTGCGCTTGAGCTGCACCAGCAAATGCTGTTACTGCAGCGATTGCGAATAGCGATTTTTTCATTCTTTAAATCTCCATAAATTGAAAGTATTGCCCGAATAAAACTGGGACTTGTGAATTTTGCTTGTTTTGCCCCGCTAGACTGGGGGTAAGGGTAATTAGGAGCTCTTTTTGCTTGTCAAAAGGCAGTTTTCTGGCTTTCTTCGTTGTATCAGGGCAACAAGGGCTTTGATTTCTGTCTTTTTAAGGCTCTGAATGCCAAAATTGTCACATGGCAAGCCGTGAATTCTTAAAAATCCTCCAATCTGCCCGACTAGGTGATGTATCCGCACAACAAAACTTAGCTTCGGCTTATTTAACTGGTGCATTCAAAACCCCCATCCAGCCCGCTAACGCCCTGATTTGGTTAGAGAAATCCTATTTATCCATTCAAAATCAGACGGTTAGTCCATTAAGCTCAAGCACTACTGAACCTGCTAAGTCCGAGGATCTTTCCCCTGAAATGTTGGGGATTTTGAAGCAAATTTCAGTGGTGCCATTGGAGGAGACCTTTAATTCACCGGCATTTTCTTTTGGATGGGAATCCTTCTGGAAGCTAGCCAAGGCAAATGTTGACACTAGCCATGCCGCGCAATGGCAACTTGCAGAATTACTACTAGAACCCAGCAAAAAAAATCTGCATGCTGAACTTACTGGGTGGCTTTCAAAACGGGAGAGTAGTGCCGACTTCCCATCACTTCAAAAGACTGCCAAAGAATTCCTACTCAACCTAGCGGATTCCGAAACACCGTTTACTAACTGCGCAAAAGAATTACTCATTAAGTTGCAGCCTAAAGATGAAGCACTCTCTTCTCTATGGAATGCCTGGAATTCTGAAAAGAATGAAGCGGCACTAATACAAGCTGCGGAACTTGGTCTGACAATTGCCAAACTCACGCTTGGTTTACGGCTCGCACAATTTAATGAAGATGAGTCCGCAGGACAACATTTGGTTACGCCTATCGGTAAATCCAATGCCTCACTCAAAAAGGCTGCCTACTGGCTAGAGCTAGCTGCTAAAGATGGGGATCGCGATGCTTGGTTTGCACTAGGGGAGATTTACCGCCGCCCACAGTTCTCCGGCTATAGCGCTGCTGAAAGTGATCGCTGCTTTGATCGTGCAGCGGATCTAGGCCATGCGCAAGCTCAATATAGACGAGGCGCCAACTTGTGGCGCAAGCGCGAGAAGGTAGTAGAGAAGGTTCGCGGACTTCAGGCTTCCTATTGGATTTGGCAAGCACATCAACAAGGGGTATCTGAGGCACAAGAATTGCTTGGGAAAATTTTAGAAAATGTACCCAACCCCAAAAAGAATGATTGGCATGATCTGGCCACCTTTGCGGAAGAGGCATTGAATCACCATGCAGAACATAAGTTAGATCACGAATGGATATTGCTATGCCATAGACTGATCATCGCCAATCAATTTAATTTGAGTAAAGCTGAATTACTTTTATGTGACATTGGCCAACTGCAACATGAGCACTGCGTTGTTGTGGATATTCGGTACGAGTTACCAAAAATTTTGCCAAGACTCATTCAGATTGATACGACTCAACAGCGTCGCTCTTTATTAGCGGCTGGTAAAGCCTTTGTAGCTAGCGAATCAGATCAAGAGGGTAATTTGCGACAAAGACGTTATCGCTTTGACCGAGTTATAGAGTGGCTCAAAACCACCTTCTCACAAGATCAAGCGGTAGTTTGAGTATCAGCGTCTTGAGCTCCATCAGACTCGTCATCCGATGGTTTTGGTACATAGAAACGGGCAATTAGGAGTCCCAGCTCATAGAGCAAGCTCATCGGTACCGCCAGCAGTAACTGCGAGAGCACGTCCGGTGGCGTTACAACAGCAGAAATCACAAAAGCGCCAACGATCACATACGGACGAATCTCTTTCAGCTTCGCCAGAGGCACCATACCCATGCGCACCAGGACCACAACGATCACGGGCACCTCAAAGGTAATACCGAAGGCCAAGAAGGTGGTCATCGCAAAGCTAAGATAGTTATCAATATCCGTCGACATCTCCGCGCCCAAAGGCGCGTTATAGCTTGCCATAAAACCAAACACCGTAGGAAACACTAGAAAATAGGCAAACGCCATGCCAAAAATAAATAGGCTATAGCTACTAATGACCAAAGGCACTATCAGCTTACGCTCATGCTGATACAGGCCAGGGGCGATAAAAGCCCACAACTGGTACATCACCACCGGCAGAGCGATCAAGAAAGCCACCAACATGGTGACTTTCATAGGTACAAAGAATGAACCCGTGACATCCGTCACGATCATCTTGCCGCCAGCAGGCAGCGCCTTCAACAATGGTTGCGCAAACAAATGAAAAATATCAGGCGCCCAGTACACCAAGCAAACAAACACCACAATGATGGCTATGGCCGATTTAATAATGCGATCACGCAACTCATATAAATGAGATAGAAAAGATTCTTGTAGGCCCGAATCTTCTGTTGAATTATTTTCCATCATCTAGATATATGTTGAGTTACTTATTAGCGCTGTGATGAAAGCGCTTCATGCGAGCGGCTCCGGATTGAACTCTGGTGCGCATACCAGTAGAGCGCTTAAACCAAACTGGTCTAGCCGCGCGTCTCACGCCCCAGCTTTTACGCCCTTGGCGCATGGACTTTTGAAATACTTCTTTTTCATCGAGCGGGGCTCTTGTGAAATTATTTTCAAAGAGATCCGCCTGGTCACTTAGATTTGCGCTGGCCTCTTGCACCGTTGATTGAAGACTGCTCTCAACATCCTTCAGAACGGCAGCACTTTCTTCGCGGAGCTTCTTGAACTCCTCGACTTCCATCTGGCGACTGACTTCAGACTTGACATCTGCCATATAGCGTTGCGCACGGCCAAATAAATTACCCGCCATACGAGCAACCTTTGGAAGTCGCTCGGGACCAACTACCACCAATGCAACTACTGCAATGAGTGCAAGCTTTGAAACTCCGAGATCAATCATTGAAGGCGCGCATTATTTCAATCAGTAATTACTTGTTGATGTCTTTAGCCTGAACATCAACCGTTTTTTCTGCAGATGCTGATGTGCCTTGAATTTGATCATTAGGCTTATCTTGTGGCTCTTCAGAGGTCTTCATACCATCTTTGAAGCCCTTAACAGCGCCACCTAAGTCGGTGCCGATATTGCGCAATTTTTTGGTACCAAATACCAACATCACAATCACCAAAACAATCAACCAATGCCAAATGCTAAATGAACCCATTTTTAATCTCCTCGGACTATTTTTTCCAGGGGCGGGGACCGCCCATCACATGCAGATGCAAGTGATAGACCTCTTGCCCACCATCTGCACCATTGTTCACGACCAATCGAAAGCCGCCATCTTTTCCAGGACGGCAACCCTGCTCCTTGGCTAGACGCGGTGCTAATTCCATCATTCTACCTAGCAATGGCGCATCCATCATTTCTGCAGACTCCAACATGGGGATATGCTTCTTCGGAATCATGAGGAAATGGATTGGCGCGGCTGGGTTGATATCCTTAAAGGCATAGATTTCTTCATCCTCGTATACCTTTTGGGATGGGATTACTCCTTGAGAAATCTTGCAAAACAGGCAGTTGGGATCATGAGCCATCAATTACTCCTTACTGGCAGCTTTTCTAGCAGCCTTTTCTTCGATACCTGAGGTACCTAGACGGCGCTCCAGCTCAGCAATCACCTCTTCTGGGCGCAAGCCAAAATGGGACAAGGCAATCAGACAATGGAACCAGAGGTCGGCCATCTCACCCACCAGGAGCTTTTGCTGCTCAGGAGCCAAGTTGGCATTGCGGGTATCTTTGGCAGCCATTACTGCCTCAGTAGCTTCTTCACCAATCTTTTTCAGAATCCCATCATCGCCCTTAGAAAAGAGCAGTGCCGTGTAAGAGGTCTTTGGGTCTGCTTGGCCAGCCTTAAATGCATCACGTCGCTGATCTACTACATCAGCCAGATGGGCTAAAGCAGAGTCTAAATTAGTGGGGTTTTGAGCTGAACTAGTCATAAAGCGATTTTATGTCTTTTATTGCCAGAAAGACTAAGAAGACCTATTTATGACCCTTGGATTCATCCATCCAGGCAGATTTGGCAGAATCCCACTGCATGAAGAAACAGCTATGCTCCCCTGTGTGACAAGCAATGCCGTCTTTTTGCTCCACTAATAGGACGATCGTATCGCCATCGCAATCTAAGTGGATTTCTTTGACCTTCTGGGTATGGCCAGATTCCTCGCCCTTGTGCCAAAGCTTTTGTCTTGAGCGGGTCCAATAAACAGCTTCACCCAGGCGCAATGTGGCCAGTAAGGCATCGCGGTTCATCCAGGCCATCATCAAAATATCCTTACTGCCCACCTCTTGGGCAATCACAGGTACCAAGCCCTGCTCATTCCAAGTGACAGCATCAAGCCACGGGCCAGCCTCTAAAGATTCGATTGGTGTGAATGCGCTCATGGATATTTTCTTTGAATGTGATGTATTGCGCTCTAAATCCGAACCGGAATACCCTGGCTCGCCATATATTCTTTTGCCTGACCGACGGTGAATTCACCATAGTGAAAAATACTGGCAGCCAATACTGCATCAGCATGGCCTTTGGTAATGCCATCCACCAAATGCTGTAAATTGCCCACACCGCCGGAAGCAATCACCGGAACGCTCACGGCATCACTGACTGCAGCAGTTAACTCCAGATCAAAGCCATCTTTACTGCCGTCTCGATTCATACTGGTGAGCAATATTTCACCAGCGCCGCGCTTAGCAACTTCTGTTGCCCAGGTCACTACATCCATACCAGTTGCAGTTCGACCACCATGGGTAAATACTTCCCAATTACCCGCTTCAGTTTTTTTTGCATCTATCGCCACCACAATGCATTGCGAACCATAATATGCAGCAGCATCAGACACTAAATCCGGATTCGCCACTGCCGATGAATTCATGCTCACCTTATCGGCGCCGGCATTCAGCAAGCGACGGACATCCGCCACTGCGCGCACGCCACCGCCCACAGTCAAAGGAATAAATACTTGGGAAGCCACATCTTCAATAATGTGCAAGATCAGATCGCGCCCATCAGAGGTGGCGGTGATATCTAGGAAAGTGAGTTCGTCAGCACCTTGGGTGTCATAACGTTTTGCAATTTCTACTGGATCACCAGCATCACGCAAACCAACAAAGTTCACACCTTTAACAACGCGCCCTGCCGTGACATCAAGGCAGGGAATAATTCTTTTAGTTAGCACTGATGATCGCTCTAGATAATTTTCTTGGCGAACTTGAGCGTTAACTCGTCGGCATACTTTTGTGCCGCAGTTAAATCCAAGTCACCCGCATAAATCGAGCGCCCTGCAATCACACCCATAATACCTTCAGCCTCGGCTGCGCAAAGAGCTTCAATATCTTGATTATTTGATAGACCGCCACTCGCAATGACCGGAATCCGAATCGCTTGCGCCAATTTAATCGTGGCATCCATATTGACGCCCTTCAGCATGCCATCGCGTCCAATGTCGGTATAGATGATTGCCTCAACACCATAGTCTTCGAATTTCTTAGCAAGATCAATCACTTCATGGCCGGTAATCTTGCTCCAGCCATCTGTTGCCACCTTGCCATCGCGCGCATCCAAGCCAACCATGATGTGGCCAGGAAAAGCAGTGCAAGCATCTTGCACAAAGCCAGGACTTTTCACTGCAGCCGTACCGATGATGACAGTGCTAATACCGTCATCCAATAAGCGCTCAATCGTTTCGAGATCACGAATACCGCCACCCAATTGAACCGGGATTTCATCACCGACCGCCTTCAAAATCGATTTGATAGCAGATTCGTTTTTGAGCTTGCCAGCAAATGCGCCATTCAAATCCACCAGATGCAAGCGGCGTGCGCCCTTACTAATCCAATGTGCAGCCATTGCACCTGGATCTTCAGAAAACACCGTGGCTCTATCCATGTCACCTTGTTCGAGTCGAACACAGTGGCCATCTTTTAAGTCAATTGCGGGAATCAGCAGCATAGCGGTACGTTAGAGAATAATTAAGGTTGCCAAGAAACAAAATTGTTGTAAAGCTTTAATCCGTATTCTGCACTTTTTTCTGGATGAAATTGGGTTGCAAAAATATTATCCCTTGCAACGGCAGAAGTAAACCAATCGCCATATTCAGTTGAGCCAGCGATATCTTCTTTGCGCTTCGGCACAACATAGTAGCTGTGTACAAAATAAAAACTGCTCAAATCTGGAATGCCGTCCCAAAGTGGATGCTGACGATCTTGACGTACCTGGTTCCAGCCCATATGGGGCACTTTGTATGCAGAGCCATCTGGCTGTAATTTTCCAGCCAACTCAAAACGCCGCACTTCCCCAGGAATTAAACCCAAGCATGGTGTCCAAGGGGTGTTTGATGCAGTTCGCACTTCAGCACTTTGATCAAACAACATCTGCTCACCAACACAAACACCTAAAAGCGGTTTATTTTTTGCTGCATCTAATAGCGCCTCTAACAGGCCAGACTCCTCAAGATGCTTCATGCAATCAGGCATAGCGCCTTGCCCTGGCAGCACTACCCGCTCAGCGGAAAAGATTTCTTCCGGCGTATGAGCAATCACCACATTGGCGTCAGGCGCCACGTGATGAAATGCTTGATACACGGAACGTAGGTTGCCCATTCCGTAATCAACGATCGCAATTGTTTGCGCCAACTTTTAACCTGTTTTCCGTAGTGTTCTTTGACAGTCTTCTACTCAGAACTAGAAATTTCTAGCTTAGAGACTGCCCTTAGTAGAAGGAACCACACCGGCTGCACGTGGATCAAGCTCTAAGGCCATGCGTAGTGCACGTCCAAAAGCCTTAAACACGGTTTCAATCTGATGGTGGGCATTAATGCCGCGCAAATTATCGATATGTAAGGTAACCCCAGCGTGGTTTACAAAGCCGCGGAAGAACTCAATGCTGAGGTCCACGTCAAAGTCACCCACACGCGCACGCGTGAAAGGCACATTGAACTCCAAGCCTGGGCGGCCTGAAAAATCGATCACTACTCTGGACAAGGTTTCATCCAAAGGGACATAAGAGTGCCCATAGCGAGTAATACCGGCTTTATCGCCAACCGCCTTCGCAAATGCTTGCCCCAGAGTAATACCCACATCCTCAACGGTATGGTGATCATCAATATGGGTATCACCTTTTGCGACCACTTTGAGGTCAATCATGCCGTGACGGGCAATTTGATCCAACATGTGGTCTAGGAAAGGTACGCCTGAGGCTAGCTCGGCCTTACCTGTGCCATCTAAATTGATAGCAATTTGAATTTTGGTTTCCGAAGTGTTTCGGGTAACGTCGGCTTGCCGCATGCTTCAGTGCGCCGCGAGGCGAAGTGTTGATTGAAGCCTCATAATATCATTCCTAATACAGATATAAATGCTGATTTTGTTTGCTAGCATTTATTCACTTTTGCTGTTTTTTGACTAGAGTCCCTCATGAGCCGCTTTTGGAGCCCCGTTGTTCAGACCCTCACCCCTTATGTTCCTGGGGAGCAACCGCAAATGGAGCGGCTGGTAAAGCTCAACACCAATGAAAGCCCTTACGGCCCATCGCC
>CANFWB010000053.1 GCA_947450605.1 Burkholderiaceae bacterium | reverse complement strand
TAAGGAAATAAATTTATGATGGTGTTGTACTCGGGCACAAACTGCCCATTCTCGCAACGCTGCCGTTTGGTGCTTTTCGAAAAAGGCATGGACTTTGAGATCCGTGATGTGGACTTGTTTAACAAGCCAGAAGACATCTCGGTAATGAACCCTTATGGCCAAGTTCCCATCTTGGTTGAGCGTGACTTAATTCTGTATGAGTCAAACATCATTAATGAATACATTGATGAGCGTTTTCCTCATCCACAATTGATGCCGCCCGATCCTGTCGCACGCGCACGCGCACGCCTCTTCCTTTTCAATTTTGAGAAGGAGTTGTTTGTCCACGTGGCTGCTTTGGAGAATGAAAAAGGCAAGGCCGCTGAGAAGTCACATGAAAAAGCGCGTTTAGCGATTCGTGATCGTTTGACTCAGTTGGCACCAATTTTTGTGAAGAACAAGTACATGCTGGGCGAAGAGTTCTCCATGCTTGATGTAGCTATCGCTCCTTTATTGTGGCGTTTAGAGCATTACGGCATTGATCTCTCCCGCAATGCTGCTCCTTTATTGAAGTACGCTGAGCGTATTTTTAGTAGACCTGCATACATTGAAGCATTAACACCTTCAGAAAAGGTAATGCGTCGCTAAGCGGCTCATTATTCAGGCTGGCAAGATAAGCATGTCTGATATACCAAGCAACAAACCCTACCTAATCCGTGCGCTACATCAGTGGTGTACGGATTTTGGTTTTACGCCCTTCATGGCGGTCTTTGTTGACTCCAGCGTTGAAGTCCCCATGGAGTTTGTTAAGAATGATGAAATTGTTCTTAATCTCTCTGTTGAGGCCTGCCATCAACTCAATTTAGATAATGACTGGATTAGCTTTCAGGCTAGATTTGGTGGGGTTCCTAGAAAAATCATGGTTCCCGTAACTCATGTATTGGCGATTTATGCCAGGGAGAATGGTCAGGGCATGTCTTTCCCATTTGATGCTACTAAACGCCCTACCGGACAGACTGAGAAGCCGAAAGCCGATAGACCTTCTTTGACACTTGTTAAGTAGGCTTATTAATGAAGCTCTCGATAGGACGAATTCATGAAATAGCTTCTGACATTTCAAAGAAGAAGTGGGAAGCTTTAAAGCAAAGAAGGGCGCCGGTAAGAATGTTTGAAGCATATCCAAACGTACTATGCGTGTTCCAGACCTTTAATAAATCCCATCTCATTAGATTAGTTTTGAATCCTTTCATTAAACAAGGCTTCAAAAATATTATTCTTTTCGCTGACGGCTGTTTAGACAACACTCTTACAAAGGCCGTATCGATCCTCAGGGGAAAAGATCATATGGTGATTGCAGCGAATAATGTGCATGAGATTAAAAACTATCGATTTGCAATTACATCAGAGGCTGGAAAAAATTGTGAATTTGCCTTGTTAATGCAGGACGACGATCTATATCCCGTAGACTTTGGATGGCTTGATTATGGGCTTGAGATGATGAAGAGGGATCCCAAGTTGGTAGTTATTGGATATCGAGGGGGTTATGATTTCACATCCATGTCTTTTCCAAGCAATACTTTTAAAACGGATACCTTTTATCAGAGTGGCGAAGAAATTGGACTTACGGGCTCTTGGACAGCAAAAAATACAAAAATCTTTACTTCTGGGCCTAATCAATTTAACTTTGGATATTGTCAGACCGTTTATCGCGCCCCTCATTTAATTAGAGTTAAGGAGTTTCTAGAGCTTACTAAATTTGATCCACTGTTTGAGCCATTTCAGGATGATGATACAAACTATTGCCTAGAATTGTGGTCGAAAGGCTATCGCGTTGGACTTGTGGCTGGTGCAGCAATCCACAGAGATGTTGGTATTGGTGGTATGCGGTTAAGTAATGTTTTGAGTTTAGATAAAAGGCCCGAGCATGCCGCAAGAAACTATGGGTATTTATATAGTCAATATGGGGAAATGGTTAACTCTGGTGCATTGGAATTGATGGTCAAAAAAGCAAACGAGGGAATTGTTAGGAAATTTTTATACTTATAACCTCTTAATTTGATTGCTTATGAAAAGTAAGTTAAAATATCTGCCTACGCCCCTTTAGCTCATCTGGTAGAGCAACTGATTTGTAATCAGTAGGTGGTCTGTTCGAGTCGGACAAGGGGCACCAATTAAAGAGGCTCACTACTTAATTGCTAGTGAGCCTTTTCATTGCCCGTAAAAGTAAATAAATATTGCTGAGATGGGGTAATTATTTAGGAGAGCCACGCGTTCTTAACTTTAAAGCGCAAATTCTCTTTGGCTGATGAAAGACTTCTTCAAATGGTGTTGCTGCCATTTAAGGTTGAGTGCAGGACTGCTTGACTGGCATAGTCTAACTATAAAAGCCCAATTTTTTTCGCACATAAGTTGACGCTATAGAATAACATCTATGAATCCCCAACTTCAATTAATGCTTCAGCAGGCTATTCAGGCCTTTCAGGGTGGAAATTTTGATAGTGCTGATTTAATTCTCAAAAGAGTTTTACGAGTCGATTCAAAAAATCTCCCAGCACTACACATTCTTGGTTTGATAAAGGCATCGGAGGCTAATTACAGGGAGGCTGCTGATTTGCTTGGAAGGGCTGCTCGTATTAGTCCTAATGATGCTTCAATTCAATATAATTTGGCCAAAACTCTTGCGGACTCTGGAAATGATCAAGATGCGCTTGGCCATCATAAAAAAGCAGTCGCTCTAGCCCCCAATAATCCAGAGGCTTGGCTTAACTACGGAAAAACAGCATCTAATTTGGGTCGTTATGAGGATGCTTTGGTTTTGTATAGCAATGCGCTAAGCTTAAGGTCTGATTACGTCGAAGCTGCAATAAATAAAGGCGCAACTCTTAAAGAACTTAAGCGTTTTGATGAAGCCATTGCTCACTACGACAAGGCGCTTAGCCTCAAGCCTGACTACCACGAGGCTTGGACCAATAAAGGTGTTGCACTAAAAGAACTTAAACGTTTTGATGAAGCCATTGCTCACTACGACAAGGCGCTTAGCCTCAAGCCTGACTACCACGAGGCTTGGACCAATAAAGGGGTGACCCTGCATGAACTTAAGCGTTTTGATGAAGCCATTGCTCACTACGACAAGGCGCTTAGCCTCAAGCCTGACTACCACGAGGCCTCTTGGAATAAAAGTCTATCTCTGCTCTTGCGAGGTGATTTTGAAAATGGTTTACCGCTATATGAGAGTAGATGGGACTCAAACAAAATTAGTGAAATTATAGGAAAAAATTTCTTTGATGAGCCCACTTGGCTTGGGGTTCAATCACTTCAGGGTAAAACAATTCTGCTTTACGGTGAGCAAGGCCTTGGAGATTTTATCCAGTTCTCCAGATACGCCAAATTAGTTTCTGATTTGGGTGCCAAAGTCATTTTAGAGACCCCTAAGCCGCTTGCTAACTTGATGGAAAATTTAGTAGGGGTCTCGCATTTAGTTATCAAGGGTGAAGGGTTCCCCCCTTTTGATTATCAGTGCCCTATTCTAAGTCTCCCCTTTGCGTTTGATACAAATATCTATAGCATTCCTATGGGGAACCCTTATTTAACTTCGCGTCCAAATGAGGTGGCTGAGTGGAATCTCAAATTAGGAGAGAAAAGAAAAAAGCGTGTTGGTCTCGTTTGGAGTAGTGTATCTTCATTTAAGGATGATGCAAAAAGAAGCTTAAGGCTTATAGATTTTGTTAGGGCACTTCCTTTAGAAGGGTTTGAATACATCTGCCTGCAAAAAGAACTAAAAGAATGCGATAAGGAGTTTTTTGAATCCTATAAAAATATTAGATTTTTTGGGGATGAATTGGGAAGTTTTTCAGATACGGCAGCTCTCATTGATAATCTTGATTTAGTTATTAGTACCTGTACCAGCGTCCCCCATCTAAGTGCAGCATTGGGTAAGGAGACTTGGGTCCTTTTATCTCATGTACCAGATTGGCGATGGCTTTTAGATAGGGTTGATAGTCCATGGTACCAATCAATGAAGCTATATCGGCAGTCAATAATTGGCGATTGGGGTGACCCACTTGAAAATATCAAAGTAGATTTGCTTTCATTAATCCAATAAAGCCATCAATGTTCGCACTAGGTTTTGGGTTTTACTGCACAGTTGATGTGGTTATAGGTGAGGTTTTTAACTATCTTATGAATTTGAAGCTTTAACATCGATCAATTAGGCTAAGGCGAATTCTGGTCTCGAAGTGGTTATAGTGCCAGCGAATAAGTCATGCACAGAATTCGTCATTAATGCGGCAATCTAAGTAGGAAAAACGTGATGCAATATGATTAAAGATTAACTAAGCGCAGCGACCATATGGAGGCGGATGTTTTTATAAGGCTGTTAAACTACCGCTTGATCATTAGGCAGTTTGTTCGGATCAGTCAAGAGTCACCAAAATTCTAAAAAGCCTCACATAGTGAGGCATTTTTCTAGGGGAGGCAAGATGCTGCAGCAAGATCTAATTACATTAGAGGAAAATAAGAAAACTTGCAGTTGGTTCGGGTCCTACGGTATTGTTCCTCATTTAGCAAATATGGTTGGGGCGCAAAATATTTTAGAAATTGGCGTAGCCTACGGATATCATGCAGATTTCATGTGTAGCACTCTCCCGAGCCTTCAATATATAGGCGTAGATCCTTACCAAGCTAATTACGATCCTGAAGATATTTTCTGTCAAGATGTGCAAAGGCTCTTTGGTGAGGATGCTGCTCAGCCGGCTATGGATCGCTTATTCAGTGCCGTCTCTTACAATTTTTTAAAATTTCACGGCAGGGCCAAATTAATTCGAGAAAAATCTTGGATTGCTGCAGATCAGTTTGACGATAAATCAATAGACTTGGTTTATGTGGACGGGGATCACACTTATGAAGGAGTCGCAAAGGATTTGGCCGCTTGGTACCCTAAGGTTCGAAAAGGTGGAATTATCTGTGGCGATGATATTGGTTGGCCAGGCGTGAAAAAGGCAGTAGACGAATTTTTTATTGCCCACAAAAAAGAATATCAGATAATTTCAAAAAATGGATTTGAAAATATGCCTGCCTTTTATTCGATAGTTCTTTAAGTCAAGGTAAAAATGTCTAGAGGAATCATATCTATATACTGGGGTGATGAGTCTAAGCTGCCTATCGAGCGGCTTAAAACCTCAGTTAAAAAATTTCATCCCGAGCTACCTCACGAAATCATTAAAGTGGAGGCGCCAGGCGGTGATTCAAAAAGCTTGAATCAAAAAGCGGCAATGCTGGATCTCTCCCCGTTTGATGAAACCCTGTTTTTAGATTTAGATACCGTTGTCATGGGAAACCTCGATTTTGGGTTTGAGAAGGCCAAGACTTTTGGAATGGCAATAGCTATTTGTGAAGCGCCATGGGGTAAGCGTTATCAAAAAATATTCACCGGTGATGAGCTTGAGTACAACACGGGCGTTATATTTTTTACTAAAAAGGCTAAATCAGTTTTTGATAGCTGGAAGGATTTAGCTGGAACTGTTGACTCTTCAATTTTGGGGGTCAATGATCAGGGCGTTTATACAATGCCTGCAAATGATCAAGGTTCGTTTGCATTGGCAATAGAGCGCACTGGTTTTAACCCATTTGTATTGCCATTAAATTGGAACTTTAGACCCATGTGGCACCGAAGCTTTTTCGGCCCCATTAAAGTTTGGCATGATTATGGTGATCCACCACCTTTTTTTGATGAGCTTAATACCTATTATTCAAATAAAGACTCCATCATTCAATATCACCAGGGCTAATTTTGCCTTATGAAAAATTTACAAATCATTAGCTCGCCCGATTCATTAAATGGTGCTTTAGAGACATGGTTTATTCAGAATAATTTATTTGCCGGTGCGCCATATAGTTTTGGGGTTAACCCAAGCCAACTTAACTGCTCTACGGTCGTGTATCTAGAGTTAAATCAGGTAAACGTCGATCTCATTCGCCACATTAAATCTTTTGGAAATAAAGTGGTTTTGTATCATATGGGCGGTGAAAGCTTGGATAAAGATATTTCGTCATATGCTGAATGTGATTTAGTGGTCCGAAACTACTATTTTCCAAGCATCATTAATCAAGCGAGTTTCGAAGGAAAAATCGTATGGGCGCCAAACGGATTTAAAACTGGAGTGGGGCCAAGAGTAGAGGGTACGCTTAAGCCATCTTTGCAGCGTCAGTTTGTGGCTGCATTCTTGGGGTGGATTGATAATGCCGCCTCATTTAACAATGAGCGTGCAAGCTTTGCTGGTCCGGCTGCTGATTGTGGTGAGAATTTATATCTTATGCCATCCAATGGATTTGCTGGTGGTTATAACGTAGGCTTGTATTCTGCGATCATGGAGGATAGTATTTTTGCGCCATGCCCATCGGGAAATAATCCGGAAACTATTCGCTTATATGATGCACTGGAGTTGGGTTGCATCCCTATTTCGCTATCCCATGAATTTCTTTTGTCGAAGGATGCCTTAGCAGCGATTGGACCGGTCCCGTTTCCTATTCTGGCCTCATGGGCAGAGTTACCCCAATTTCTAGAAAAAATGAAGGCGAAGGCCCTTACTAATCCAAGTGAGATATTGGATCTTCAGCTAAGTTGCATTAATTGGTGGACACAATTTAAATCGGCCATTCAGAATACAATTTCTGAGAAGGTTCAGGCTTTATAAAGCTACTTTGAAAGATTTGCTGCCTTGGTTTCTGGCAGAAAAATCAGGGCAACAAGTGTGGCGGTACCCAAAAATATCGTTGGATACCAAAGCCCCGCAACATCACTTGCCCACTGCTGATTTAACAGGGTCACAATGAGCGGTAGCAGTCCCCCAATCCATCCTGCTGCAAGATTGTGCGGAAGTGTGGCTGCGCTATTTCTGGTTTTAGCTGGGAAGAGTTCTGCGAGTAATGCGGTCTGTGGGCCAACTACGAGCGCTAAGATTGCTGACAAACCTATCAAGATTGCCGCAATATAGATGGTTTGATTGCTGCCAAGAATGTGCTCTTGCCCAATTTTTTGGAGAAGGTGAAATGCCGGCAATATGAATGCGGCACCTAGAATGAGTCCGCTCACGACCACAGGCTTTCTACCAATCTTATCTGAGAGCCATCCGGCAAAGATGGTGAGGGGGAGCAATGCAATCGTAGCGTAAATGCTCAATTGGTCTACGAGCTGCGATGGCAACTTGACCGAGGTCTTTAGGAAAATTGAGGTGTAGACCTGAACGCAGAAAAATAACACTGCACCACCAGCAGAGATGCAAAAGAACAGCAGAAACATGCGTTTGCGGGTTTCTGGATCTTTGAAATTATCTCGTAATGGGCTCTTGGATTGAGTCTCTGTCTTGCTAAGTTGTAAATAGATCGGCGTTTCCTCTAGGGCCATTCTTGCTTTAAATGCCAGCAGTAGCAAAATGAGAGAAATCCAAAAGGGCACTCGCCAACCCCAAGATAGAAACTCATCCTGAGTTAGCCAATGCTGCAGCAATGCAATTTGTAGTGTTGAGACCAGGATACCCAATGGCCCCATCAGTTGCAGGAAGCTGGTTTTAAAGCCGCGATTAGTATTGCCAGCATGCTCAGTAAGGTAGACGGCGCTGCCACCGATTTCACCGCCTGCTGAAAGGCCTTGAAGCAGTCTTAAGCCAACCAACAGAATGGGCGCCCAGATTCCGACTTGGGCATAGGTGGGTAAAAATCCAACGCAGACTGTAGCGATGCCCATTAAGGTGATCGTGATCATGAAAACAGGGCGTCGGCCAATGCGGTCGCCAATGCTCCCAAAAATTGCCGCTCCTACAGGCCTCACCACCATCCCTACCCCAAAGGTAGCAAGGCTGGCCAATAGACCGGTACTGGGATCACTAGACGGAAAGAAGAGAGGGCCAAAAACTACGGCTAGAGTGGCAAAGGTCAGAAAGTCGTACCACTCTAAAAAAGTTCCAAAGCAAGCTGCAATGGCCACTTTTCTGTACGAATGCGTTGAAGCTTTGATTGCTGATGCGCTGGTATCAGTCAATTTTTATTCTGAATCTGTAGACGATTCAATCAAGGGGGCAGATAAATTCTTGCTGGGCTTAACACCAAGCTCACGCACCTTCTCAGCCGTACGAATGAGATTGCCTTTACCGGACTTCAGTTTATTGAAGGCATCGTGATAACTGGTTTGCGCTTGATCTAGGCGTTGACCTAATTTTTCAAGGTCATCCACAAAGCCAACAAACTTGTCATAGAGGCTGCCACATTGCTTGGCGATCTCCAGGGCATTGCGATTTTGATGATCTTGGCGCCATAGGTGAGCAACTGTTCGCAAGGTGGCCATCAATGTGCTTGGGCACACCAGCACAATATTCTTGGCTAGGGCTTCTTGGTAGAGGTTTGGTGCGGTCTTCAGTGCTAGTAAAAAAGCGGGTTCAATGGGCACAAACATGAGTACAAAGTCTACGGAGCCAACGCCATACAGCGAGCTGTAGTTCTTGCTAGATAGCCCTTGAATATGTTGACGTAATGACTGAATGTGCGCAGCCAATTCTTGTTCGGCAATGACGGGGTCAGAGGCTTGGGCATGACGTGAGTACGCTGTGATGGAAACCTTGCTATCAACCACTAGGCTTCTGCCTTCAGGTAGTTTGACTACAACGTCTGGCTGAAGGCGTGAGCCATCAGTTTGGGTATGACTATCTTGAACTAAGTACTCTTCACCCTTTCGTAAGCCAGAAGACTCAAGGATGGATTCGAGGACTAATTCACCCCAATTACCCTGAACCTTTGAATCGCCCTTTAGGGCTTGGGTAAGGGAGCGTGTTTCATCTGACATGCGCAGATTGAGGTTAGCCAGTCGCTCGATTTCACTCTTGAGGGCAAAGCGCTCACGCGCTTCATTGCCGTAGGAGGTGTTGACCTGCTCTTTAAATTCAGTCAGTTTAGTTTGCAGTGGTTTTAGTAGTGCATCTAAGTTTGCAACGTTCTGCTCTGTAAAGCGCTTGGATTTATCTTCCAGGATTTCGTTAGCTAGATTCTTGAACTGACTAGTAAGTGCTTCTTTGGCTTCGTTAAGAGACTCAATCCTGCCAAGACCTTGTTTGCGCTCTGAATCTAATTCCACCTCTAGGCGAATGGCGTTTTGCAATGCTTGGTCACGTTCAACACGAAGACTAATGGCTAAAGCAGAATCTGTTAAGTTTTGTTGCTCTACGCGGTGAAGTGCAGAACGTAAGTTCAGCGCATAAACAAAAAGGCCTGCACATAAACCCAATGGCAGGCCAAAAAGCAGCAGAGAACTTAAGTCAAAAGTCACGGATGAGCTCTGTGAATGTTGACTAATTAGGCTTGTACAAGCTTTTTCAACTCACCGCTTTGGAACATCTCGGTCATGATATCTGAGCCACCAATAAATTCACCGTTGATGTAAAGCTGTGGAATAGTGGGCCAGTTAGCAAATTGCTTGATGCCTTGACGAATTTCTTCATCTTCCAGAACGTTGACGGTATGCAGATTCTCAACACCGCTGGCACGCAAAATATTGATCGCATTTCCGGAGAAGCCGCACTGTGGAAATTGGGCATTGCCCTTCATAAACAATACAACGGGATGGCTAGAAACGATTTCTTGAATTTTTGCTTGGGTGTCCATAATTTTCTTCCTAAATTGTTCTGAAAAGCGATGTTGACTTGTAATTGCCGATAAGGGTAATTTTAAAGCTATCTGGAGAAAAGGGTTAATTCCTCCGATGGGTTTAAGAGTCTTTTCGTCCGGAGGCAGCACGGCAGTGGCCAGCTAAATCGAGGTGCACCTGTATACCCACTAAATCTGCAAGTTGCATGAGATGCACAACCGCTTCAGATTGATCAAAGCCGTGCTCTACGGCAATCAGACCACCTGGCCTGAGGTATTGATCGGCTCCGGCAATAATGACCTTTAGGCAACTTAGACCGCTAGCGTGATCCGTTAGAGCGGATGAGGGCTCAAAACGGAGGTCTCCCTGTAATAGGTGCGGATCTTGATCGGCTATATACGGTGGATTACTCACAATGACATCAAAGAGGGTGGGCTCGTTCAAGGCCTCATACCAATTGCCTTGCGCAAGCTCAACTTGATTGTTAAGGCCAAGCAATTGGACATTTTGTTTTGCAATAGCCAAGGCATCTTCTGATTGATCGCTTGCAATAAGAGAGGCCAGTGGGGCTGAGCTCGCAATAGCGAGAGCGATGGCTCCAGAGCCTGTACCAAGATCTAGCACTTTGCAGGGTTTGTTGAGTTTGGTGACCTCACTAAGAGCGATATCTACTAGAAGCTCAGTTTCAGGGCGAGGAATGAGTACTCCTGGTGCTACCAGTAGCTCAATATTATGAAATCCCTTTTTACCCAAGATATAGGCAATAGGCTCCCCATTTATTCTTCTGGATACTAGGTTGTCCCATTCGGCACTTGCCGTCTCATTCAGCAGCATATCGTCACGTGACAATAGTGCTGAGCGCGGTAGTTGATAGTGATTTTCTAAAACATGTGCCAGCAGGATGCGGGCTTCATTTGCTGGCAGCGCACAGTCGCTTAACAGTGAGCGTAAAGATTGGCTAGAACTCATCCTGGGGCGACATTAATGATCACCAAGGGCTGCAAGAAGCTCAGCCTGGTGTTCGGACGCAAGGGCATTGCATAGGTCATCAATATCGCCATCCATCATGGCATCAATTTTGTAGAGCGTCAGGTTGATGCGATGATCGGTAATGCGTCCCTGCGGAAAGTTATATGTACGAATGCGATCGCTACGATCGCCAGTACCAACCAAAGACTTTCTGGTTTGAGCCTCCAACTGATGCTTCTCACGTTCACGAGCGTCCATGATGCGAGATACAAGCACTTTCATCGCCTGCTCGCGATTACGATGTTGGCTTCTATCGTCTTGGCACTCAACGACTGTGCCTGTGGGTAGGTGGGTGATACGAACTGCCGAATCCGTTTTGTTAATATGCTGTCCGCCAGCACCTGAGGCCCTAAAGGTATCAATGCGTAATTCAGCAGGATTAATTTTGACCGCTTCTAACTCATCCGCCTCAGGCATCACTGCTACTGTGCAAGCCGATGTATGAATGCGTCCCTGAGTTTCTGTTTGGGGTACGCGTTGCACGCGATGGCCACCAGATTCAAATTTGAGTCTCGAGTAGACCGATTGACCCACTAAGCGCAAGACAACTTCTTTGTAGCCACCTAGATCAGATTCAGCAGCATTAACCACTTCTACCTTCCAGCCTTGACGCTCTGCAAAGCGTGTGTACATTCTGAGTAAGTCGCTGGCAAAGAGTGCGCTCTCATCGCCACCAGTGCCCGCACGAATTTCTAAGAAGACATTGCGTTCATCGTTGACATCTTTTGGGAGCAAGAGTTTTTGTAGAACGCCTTCAAGCTCCTCCATGGTGGCTTGAGCTTGCTTTTGCTCTTCGTCGGCAAAGTCCTTCATTTCAGGATCCTTGCGCATCTCTTCTGCCGCCTGTACATCAGCCTCAGCTTGTTTGTATAGACCAAACTTCTCCACCACTGTCGCGATATCAGAATGCTCGCGCGTGAGCTTCCGATAGTTGTCCATGTCTTTGGTGGACTCTTCGGTAGTTAATAGGGAATTGAGTTCGGCTAAGCGTGTGTCTAGGTGGTCTAGCTTAGCCCGCATGCTGGGCTTCATTTAATGGTCTTCTGGCTTGGAGTGCGAGGCGAATAATTTAGGTAGCAACTTAATCAGGGCGTCACGCTCAGCGCCATTGGAATGTTGTAATGCATGCAACGAGCCGTGCAAGAACTTATTGGTTAAGCCTTGCGCCATGGCATTAAGAACCTCTTGAGGATCATCACCTCGCATCAGTCGCTTCATGGCACGATCGAGTTCAAGCTGTCTAAGGTGCTCACCTTGTTGCTGAATATCCTGAATCAGTGGCACAGTTTTGCGACCCTGCATCCAGTGCATAAAGTTGCCAACCCGATCTTCAATGATGACTTCCGCTTGACTGACGGCAGCTTGGCGCAAGGAGGCGCCTGTTTGAATCATGACCCCTAAATCATCCACTGTATAAAGGTACACATCATCTAGTCTGGATATTTCTGGCTCAAAGTCACGGGGGACGGCTAAGTCAATCATCACCATAGGTTTATGGCGACGTTGCTTTAATGCACTCTCCACCATGCCTAGGCCAATGATGGGAAGTGAGGAGGCAGTGCTTGAAACGATGATGTCAAACTCATGTAGGCGGCTAGGCAGCTCGGAGAGTTTGAATGATTCTGCCTCAATATCCTGAATCGAAATGGAGTCTGCTAATTCTTGGCCACGCTCAATCGTGCGGTTGGCAATCGCAACACTTTTGGGCTTGCGAGCAACAAAATGCGTTGCACATAAGGTGATCATTTCGCCTGCGCCAATAAACAAGACGCGTTGATCAG
>CANFWB010000052.1 GCA_947450605.1 Burkholderiaceae bacterium | reverse complement strand
TCGTAATGCGCGAAGAAGACATCATGGCTGTTGTACAGAAGTAATCGGTACCTAAGAAAGGAACTCAATCATGGCAGCAAAAGACGTCGTATTTGGAGATAACGCCCGTACCAAGATGGTAGAAGGCGTAAATATTCTAGCGAACGCAGTAAAAACAACTTTGGGACCAAAAGGTCGCAATGTAGTTATCGAGCGTTCATTTGGCGGCCCAACCATCACTAAAGATGGCGTATCCGTAGCAAAAGAAATCGAACTCAAAGACAAGCTGCAGAACATGGGTGCGCAGATGGTTAAGGAAGTTGCTTCCAAGACTAATGACATTGCTGGTGACGGTACCACTACCGCTACCGTATTGGCTCAGTCTATCGTTCGCGAAGGCATGAAATACGTAGTGTCAGGTCACAACCCAATGGATTTGAAGCGCGGAATCGACAAGGCTGTTACAGCCGCAATCGAAGAGCTCAAGAAAATCAGCAAGCCTTGCACAACTACTAAAGAAATCGCTCAAGTTGGCTCTATCTCAGCTAACAGCGACCACAGTATTGGTCAGCGTATTGCTGAAGCAATGGAAAAAGTAGGTAAAGAAGGCGTTATCACTGTTGAAGATGGCAAGTCATTGGAAGATGAGTTGGAAGTGGTTGAGGGTATGCAGTTTGACCGCGGTTACCTTTCCCCATATTTCATCAACCAACCAGAAAAGCAAGTTGCCGTATTGGAAACTCCATACGTACTCTTGTTTGACAAGAAAGTTAGCAACATCCGTGATTTGCTCCCAGTGCTAGAGCAAGTAGCGAAGTCTGGTCGCCCATTGTTGATCATTGCAGAAGATGTTGAAGGCGAAGCCTTGGCAACTTTAGTTGTGAACAACATTCGCGGCATCATCAAGACTTGCGCTGTTAAGGCTCCAGGTTTTGGCGATCGTCGTAAAGCGATGTTGGAAGACATTGCGATTTTGACTGGCGGTACTGTGATTGCTGAAGAAATCGGCCTCACACTCGAGAAAACAACTCTTGAGCATTTAGGTCAAGCGAAGCGTATCGAAGTAGGCAAAGAAAACACCATCATCATTGACGGTGCTGGCGATGCTAAAGCAATCGAAGCGCGCGTGAAGAACATTCGCGTTCAGATCGAAGAAGCGACTAGCGACTACGACAAAGAGAAGTTGCAGGAGCGCGTTGCCAAATTGGCAGGCGGTGTTGCAGTGATTCGTGTTGGTGCTGCTACAGAAGTTGAGATGAAAGAAAAGAAAGACCGCGTTGATGATGCATTGCATGCAACTCGTGCAGCGGTTGAAGAAGGTATTGTTCCTGGCGGTGGCGTTGCTTTGTTACGCGCGATGCAAGGTATTAAGGGCTTGAAAGGCGATAACCCTGATCAAGACGCTGGTATCAGCATCGTATTGCGCGCAATGGAAGAGCCAATTCGCATCATCGTGTCTAACGCAGGTGATGAAGCCAGCGTAGTTGTCAATGCAGTATTGGCTAGCAAGGGCAATATCGGTTACAACGCAGCAACTGGTGAGTACGGCGACCTGGTAGCTCAAGGTGTGATCGATCCAACTAAGGTTACAAAAACTGCATTAGTTAATGCGGCGTCTGTAGCGGCCTTGTTGTTGACTACCGATTGCGCTATCTGCGAAGCACCAAAAGACGAGTCTTCTGGTGGTATGCCTGATATGGGCGGTATGGGTGGTATGGGCGGCATGGGCGGCATGATGTAATAGCCGTACATTTCCTCAGCTATCAAGCTGTAGAAAATAAAACGCCTGGTTCAAAAGACCGGGCGTTTTTTATTGGCGCAATAAGTTGCATCAAGAAAATGCAGGATGCACCGAATGAGTGAATTTTTTAATTCTCTTATCGACTCTTAAGAACACAATGGAGCCCTAAATTTTTTATTTAAAAAAACTAGAAATTCAATTAAGGAAACATGTATGAGTTCAGCAATATTGAGTGCGGCACCTGCTAGCACTAACCCTTTGAAGTCCAAGTGGGTGCAATTGGCCCTTGGCGTCATTTGTATGATGTCTATATCAAGCCCACAGTATGTTTGGGCCTTGTTTACTAAGCCCATCATGGGTCAACTCGGTGTCACATTAACCGAGTTGCAGGTTACCTTTTCTATTTTGATTGTGTTGCAAACTTTCTTCTCCCCATTTCAGGGTTACTTGGTTGATAAGTTTGGACCCCGTCTTTTGCTCTCCATTGGTACGATTCTGACTGGTCTCAGCTGGGTTCTGTCAGCCAACCTCACAACAGTTTCTAACCTTTACATTACATATGGCGTGCTTGGTGGTTTGGGTACCGGCATTGTTTACATTGGTGTTGTGGGCCTGATGGTACGTTGGTTCCCCAACAACCGTGGTTTTGCGGTAGGCATGGTTGCTGCAGGTTACGGCATTGGCGCACTGTTGACCACATTCCCTATTGCTACTAGCTTGACTGAGACTGGCTTGCAGGGCACTTTGACATTCTTTGGTTACATCATTGGCGCTGTTGGTTTACTTGCTGCACAGGGTATTCGTGTGCCGCATGCTGATCGTGTACAAACAGCTGGTCAGATTGAAGCGGCTGCATCAGGAGTCGCTCCTAAAGTAATGCTCAAGACTCCAGTTTTTTGGTTGATGTTCTTGATGATGTCGATGATGTCCACATCGGGTCTGATGGTAATTTCGCAGATGGGTGCATTTGCAAAAGATTTTGGAATTACTACGGCAATGGTTTTCGGAATGGCCGCTTTGCCTTTGGCATTGACTATTGACCGTGTAACCAATGGCTTAACTCGCCCATTATTTGGTTGGGTTTCAGATAAGATCGGTCGCGAATACACCATGACTATTGCCTTTGGTCTTGAGGCAGTGGCGATGTTCTTCTGGGTGATGACACGCTCTGATCCAGTGATGTTCGTGATCTTGTCAGGTATTGTGTTCTTTGGTTGGGGTGAGATTTTTTCATTGTTCCCATCGACTTTGACAGATACTTTTGGTCAAAAGCATGCAACAACTAACTATGGTTTCTTGTACATGGCGCAAGGCGTTGGTTCCATTATCGGTGGCCCAATTGCTGCCTACATCCATGGCGTAACTGAAAGCTGGATCCCTGTATTTACTATCATGATTGCTTTAGATGCAACGGCCGCTATTCTTGCTTTCTTTGTATTGCGCCCAATGCGTGCAAAGTATTTGAAGTCACAAGCTGCATAAAAAGTAAGCTACTTATTTAATTTATCTTACTTGGTAAAAAGGCTAGCAATTGCTAGCCTTTTTCTTTGGAGAAATAATATTTAAGGAGAGATCAGTCAGGCTGAATGCCGCCATCTTTGATGACTTTTTTCATCTTCGCCAAACCTTGGGCAATCATATCCTTCAGATGATCTGGTCCTAAGGGTACAAACTCAAAACCTTGCTGTATTAACTGGTCGCGTAGTTTTTGATCTTTTAACGCCAATGCAAGTGAGTCATTGAGTTTGGAAACAATCGCTGGTGATGTACCTTTTGGTGCAAGGATTGCACCCCAGGTTGAGAACTCATAACCTTTAACGCTTTCGCTGATCGTCGGTGAGTTGGGCAGTAGGGGTGAGCGTGTCTTGCTTGCAACCCCCAATACCTTGAGCTTACCTGCGCGAATATGCGGTAGTACTACCGATAGGGCGCTGATCATGACCGGAATCTGGCCTGCCATCACATCAGTTACTGCTGCTGCTGCGCCACGATAAGGGATGTGAACTAATGGCGCACCAGTGTACTGACGAAAGATCTCCATGCCAATATGTTGAGGCGAACCGTTGCCACCCGAAGCGTAATCAATTTTTCCTGGATTTGCTTTGGCAATACGAACCAAGTCTGCGGCAGTATTTGCAGCAAAATCGGGATTGGCAACCAGGACAAAAGTAATTGCAGCGACCTCAGATACTGGTGTAAAGCTTTGTATTGGATCGTAGTCAATCTTCTTATGAAGATTGGGGAGCATGGTCAAAATACTATCGTTAAAAGCGCCGAGTACATAGCCATCTGGATTAGCTTGAGCGACTTTGCCAGCCCCAATTAAGCCAGCCCCTCCGGGAATATTTTCAATGGTGATTGCTTGACCTAAATTTTCTCCCATTCTTTGTGCAATGGGGCGCATCAAAATATCAACGCCACTCCCAGCTTGTAAGGGCATGATGATTTGCACTGTGCGATTGGGGTATAGATTTTGGGCCCCAGCATTACACATGGTAAATAGTGCCAGAAAAATGATGGCTAAGTTTTTTAATGTATTGGAATTTAGATTGAGCATTTTTTTGTGAATGACGTTGAGATTAATCTACCGTTGCCCCGGATGAGGAGATGACCCTAGACCACTTTGTCATGTCTGATTTGATGTAATTAGAAAACTGCTCTCGAGTGCCACCAACAGCGATGAGGCCATCTGCCTTCATCTTTTCTTGCATTTCTGGCGTTTGCATAATTTTCCTCACTTGCGCATTCAGTTGATTAAGAATTTCTGGTGATGTGCCTGCTGGCGCTAATAATCCGTACCACTGACTCGATTCATAGCCGGGTAAGCCAGAGGCTGCGATCGTTGGGAGATCTGGAAATGCTGCTAAGCGCTCACGACTGGTCACGGCAATCGGTCGCAGACGTCCGGTGTTGATGAACTGACTCGCATTAATTGCAGGCAAAAACATGACGGGGGCTTCGCCTGATAATAATGCGATGATTGCTGGACCAGACCCACGGTAAGGTATGTGAGTCATTTGGACATTGGCCATATTATTGAAAAGCATTCCTGCAAGATGCGGGGTACTACCATTGCCGGAGCCTGCAAACCCAATTTCTCCTGGCTTCGCTTTGGCAAGGGCAATCAGATCCTTAACGGAGTTCACTGGAAGTGATGGATGAACTACCAGAATATTGGGCCCCAATGCCATCATGCTGATAGGTTCAAAATCCTTCACAGCATCGTAGGGTATTTTTTTATAAAGACTGGGGTTGCTAGAAAATCCAGCGCCAGTAAATAACAAAGTCATTCCATCATTTGCGGTTTTGGCAACTGCCTCTGTTCCAATGTTTCCGTTTGCACCGCCTCGGTTGTCAACGATAAATGTTTGACCCATGTTCTCGGTCAGTTTTTGCGCCATGATCCGACCTGCAGTATCGACACCACCACCTGGTGGGAATGGAACCACAACACGCACCGTTGATTTTGGGTAGCTTTGTGCATAGAGCGTCAGGCTGCTTAGAGCAGTGGCGATGCCCAACAAGAAAATCACAATGACATGTGTTTTAGATTTAGGATTCAGCACAGATTTTTGCCTCTTTTATTAATTTTTTATCTATATTAAGCTATCATAAATATAAATTAAACATATGTTTAACTTTTTACATCCTCACCTCTAACTTGTTTCGCACATGACGACAACCCCATTAAATATTATTGCCTTCCCAGGTGCCCCTAATCTGCCAGTGTTTGCTGCAATTAAATTAGGCTACTTTGCAGAGCAGGGTCTGGCAGTAAATCTGACAACAACTCCTAGTTCGGTATTTCAAATTCAGGGATTTCATGAAGGTCAGTTTGATATTGCCTTTACTGCTTTTGACAACATCGTGGCATATCGAGAGGGTCAGGGGGCAGCAAAGCTAGATGGAGAGGTTGATTTTGCGGTAATGATGGGGGCAACCCAGATTGAATTGAGTGCAATTGTGGATAGCAGCATTCGATCCGCTCAAGATCTGAAGGGTAAGAGTTTGGCTTTGGATGCTGTAGGCACTGGATTTGCATTTGTTTTGTATGCAATGCTTGAGCAACTTGGTCTTGGTCAAGAAGAATATGAGCGCGTTCCTGTGGGGGCAACCCCCGAGCGTTGGCAATCAGTGAAGGAGGGCAAGCATGCTGGCACCATCACAATCGAACCTTTTACGAGCATTGCTAAAGCATCAGGATGCAATCTCTTACGTCAAAGTACAGAATCTTTTCCGGCTTATCAGGGAGGGGTGATTGCTGCAAGGCAGCAATGGCTAAAGGAGAACTCAGCTATCGCCATTGCTTTTATTAAGGGATACTTAAAAGGTCTGGAATGGACTTTGCATCCTGAGAATCGCGCAAGTGCAGCAATTCTGCTCCAGGAGAAAATGCCTGAAATTAAGCCGGGCGTAATTGATGCCGTCATGAATAGTCTACTATCGCCACGCTCTGGCCTGACTCCAAATGCTGCGGTGGTGCGCGATGGAATGAAGGTAGTTTTGGATTTGCGTTCTCGTTACGGTAAAAGTGGTTTATCACTAGTCGATATAGATAAGTATCTTGATTTATCGCATTACGAAGCTGCAACTAAAGCTACATGAGTAAGTCTTGATCTTTATTCAGCGAAAATTTGAGGATTAATTACCCAATGGACGACCGGATTTTTAGGGCGATTGGCAAGCCACTTCAACGTAAAGAGGACCACCGTTTAATTACTGGGAAAGGCCGATTTACCGATGACTTTTCGCTTGAGGGGCAAACTTGGGCATGGATGGTTCGCTCTCCATACCCCCATGCCCGCATCATCAATATAGATAAGACGGAGGCATTGGCGATGCCTGGCGTTCTTGCGGTGCTAACGGGTGCTGATTGTTTGGCTGATGGCCTCAACCCAATCCAGCACAATCCCGTGCCATCCACTCAGTTTGATGTGAAGTTGCGTGGCCCCAATGACACTCCTATCTTTACTGGTAAGCATTTATTGCTTCCGCTGGATAAGGTGAGATTTGTTGGCGAAGCTGTAGCAATGGTGGTAGCAGAGACGCGTGAGCAGGCCAATTTAGCTGCTGAGCTTGTTTCAATAGAATATGAAGAGTTGCCTTGGGTCATCAGCTCGGAAGATGCTGTAGCAGATACTGCCCCCAAGCTCTGGGACGATCTTCCTAGTAATGTGCTGGTGGATTCAACCTTCGGCGATATTGCGGAGACGAATGCTGCTTTTGATCGAGCAGAGCATGTAGTCACCATGAAAACGCATATTGGTCGTGTGACGGGCGTACCCTTGGAGCCACGCGCTGCCTTGGCGAATTACGATATTGATACTCAACGCTATACCTTGTATGCAGGTAGCGGTGGTGCAGTTCGTCAGAAAAAGGAACTTTCTGAGGTGCTTGGGGAGGATCAAAAAAATGTTCGCATTCTTTCTTTCGACGTCGGTGGAAACTTTGGTACGCGTAATCGGGCTTATGTTGAATTTGGTTTAGTGATGTGGGCATCAAAAAAAATTGCCCGCCCTGTCAAATTTCGAGCTGAACGGTCAGAGTCCTTTTTAACTGATTACCAAGGCCGAGATTTGGTAACGGAAGTTTCTTTGGCCATGGATAAAAATGGCCGATTCTTAGCTATGCGAGCCGATAATTTAAGTAACGTTGGATATTGCTGTGTATCACTCTCTCCCTTGAGTAAGGGCTCTGGATTAATTACTGGCTCCTATGACATTCCGTATGCTACTTTGAGGGCTCGAGCAGTTTTCTCCAACACGATGGCAACCCAGGCGTATCGCAGTTCAGGTAGACCCGAAGTGACTTTTGCTATTGAGCGCTTAGTTGACAAGGCTGCTCGTCAAATTGGAATGGATCGCTTAGAAATCCGCAGGCGCAATATGATTACCCCAAGTCAGATGCCTTATGTTAATGCGATTGGGTCTACGTATGACAGCGGTGAGTATGAAATCAATATGAATCGTGCATTGAAGTTAGCCGATTGGGATGGAGTGGCGCAGCGGCGAGCTGATGCAGGTTCGCGTGGCAAGCTATTTGGCCTTGGGTTTGCAAATTACGTCGAGTCTTCCATTGGCTCACCAAAAGAGCGCGCAGATATTATTGTCCGACAAAATACTATCGAGGTTGTAATTGGCACTCAACCAACTGGACAAGGGCACGAGACTAGTTTTGCACAGGTCACTGCGGATTTATTACATGTGCCGTTTGAGAATGTGTTTATTACGATTGGTGACACCGATATTGTCACCGCCGGTGGAGGAAGTCACTCTGGCCGATCAATGCGACATGCTGCTACGGTGATTGCACTTGCTACCCAAGATTTGATTGAACGAGGTCGTGTCGTAGCTGCAGAAATTCTCAATGTTCCGGTAGAGCAAATTCTCTTTAATGAGGGTGTATTCAGTGGGCCCAATCAGCAGCAGTGGGATTGGTATGGGCTAGCTGCTCAGGCTGGTGATTTAAGGGTGCGTCGTGATAATGAGATGCACACACCAGTATTCCCGAATGGGACTTGTATATGCGAGATTGAAATCGATCCCAATACCGGCAGCCTAGAAATCACTCGGTACGCCACGGTAGATGATGTTGGTCGCTGTATTAATCCATTAATTGTCCATGGTCAGACCCATGGTGGGATTGCTCAAGGTGTTGGTCAGGCGCTATGGGAGCAGTGTTACGTAGATTTGCATTCAGGGCAGCCGCAAGTGGGATCATTCATGGATTACGGGATGCCTCGCTTTGATAATCTACCTTCATTTAAAACTGAAATTGCAGAGGTTTTATCACCAACCAATCCTTTTGGTGTAAAGGCGGGCGGTGAGGGTGGCACCACGCCTGCATTAGCAGTCATTGTGAGTGCAATTGAAGACGCATTGATGCCGGTCTGTGGTCCAGTTGAGCTTTCAATGCCTATTACCCCCTTAAAAATTTGGTCAGCAATTGATCAGGCAAAGCAAAGTGCCTAGAGTTCAAAAGGAATCAGAATGACTGTTGTATCAATGACAATGAATGGCAAATTGGTTTCTCATGATGTGCCTGACAATACCCTGTTGGCCTACTTCATTAGAGAGGCTGAAGGACTTACGGGTACTCATGTTGGTTGCGATACATCACAGTGCGGCTGTTGCATCGTTCATATTGATGGTCATTCTGTAAAGTCATGTACCACCTTGGCAGTGCAGGCTGAAGGTAGGTCAGTGACGACAATTGAGGGCTTAAGCGATAGTGAGAATCTTCATCCCGTACAAAAAGCATTCATGGAGCATCATGCCTTGCAATGTGGATTTTGCACTCCTGGAATGATTATGTCTGCCGTGGATCTCATTGAGCACCATCCTCAGCCGCTTACCCCAGCACTCGTTCGCGCTGAAATGGAAGGTAATCTTTGTCGATGTACTGGCTATCACAATATCGTTAAAGCAATTGTTGCCGCTTCAGAAGAGATGCGCGCAGAGACCTCTAAACAGATCTAGGAGAACATCTCATGCATCCCACTTCATATCATCGGCCAAGCAGTGTTGAGCAGGCTATCACGCTTTTTAGTGAGCGCGAGGAGGCTACATACATTTCAGGTGGACACACTCTATTGCCTGCAATGAAGCAGGGCCTGGCAAATCCCAGTGATTTGATTGATGTGTGCGCAATTCCCGGTCTTGATTTTATTGAGCAAGAGGGGCAACATTTAATAATTGGTGCAACAACGTCTCATGTGAAAGTTGCTCAATCTGATCTTGTTAAGAAATGGATTCCAGCTTTAGCCGGTTTGGCTGGCACTATTGGTGATCGCCAGGTTCGTCAGCGCGGCACTATTGGCGGCTCAATTGCGAACAATGACCCTGCTGCAGATTACCCTGCCAGTTTGCTTGGTCTTGGTGCCACCATTGTGACTAATGTACGTGAGTTGCCCGCTGACGACTATTTTGTTTCTTTGTTTGAAACCGCTTTAGAGCCAGGTGAATTGGTTCTTAAGATCCGCTTTCCTATCCCGATAGAGGCTGCTTATGCCAAGTTTCGCAGTGCGGCAGCACGTTACCCACAGGCGGGCGTGTTTATTGCACGCACTAAAGATGGTGTAAGGGTAGCTGTGACCGGAGCTGGAGCTAGCGGTGTATTTCGTGCAAGTGAAGTAGAGGATGCCTTAAATACGTGTTTTAGTCTTGAGGCTATCGAGGGTATTCGCATGGACCCGGATATGTTGATGGAGGACCTGTACGCCACTTCTGAGTATCGCGCGAATCTGATTATGGTGATGGCCCGTCAGGCAATGCAACACATGGGGTTGGCACAGTCATTTAAGTAGGACTCAGTTGTTTTTGAAGCAATAAAAAACCGCCCGAAGGCGGTCTTTTATTGAGTATGAAAAAGCTTAGCTTACTGACTTCACCATATCTTCTACAACTTTCTTCGCATCACCGAAGACCATCATAGTTTTGTCCATATAGAAAAGTTCGTTATCAAGGCCTGCATAACCTGCAGCCATTGAGCGCTTGTTCACAATGATGGTTTTGGCTTTGAATGCTTCCAAAATTGGCATGCCGAAGATTGGGCTACCTGGCGTACGCGCAGCAGGATTGACCACGTCATTTGCACCAAGCACTAGCACCACATCGGCCTGACCAAAGTCACTGTTGATATCTTCCATTTCAAATACTTGGTCGTATGGCACTTCAGCTTCAGCCAAGAGAACGTTCATGTGACCAGGCATACGACCTGCAACTGGGTGAATCGCATACTTTACGGTCACACCATGATGAGTCAGTTTCTCTGTCAGTTCTTTCAGGGCATGTTGAGCGCGTGCTACTGCCAAACCGTATCCAGGAACAATCACCACTGTGTCTGCATTTTCCATGAGGAAGGCCGCATCTTCTGGTGAACCCGTTTTGTAGTTCTTTGGGCCGCCATCATCAGCGCCACCAGCAGACGCTTCGGCACCAAATCCGCCAAGTAGCACTGCCAAGATTGAGCGGTTCATTGCCTTACACATAATGTAAGACAGAATCGCGCCAGAAGAGCCTACGCAAGCGCCAGCAATAATCAAAACTGGATTATTTAATGTGAAACCAATACCGGCAGCCGCCCAACCAGAGTAGCTGTTGAGCATGGACACCACCACGGGCATATCTGCGCCACCGATGGGGATGATCAATGTCACACCCAATACCAATGCAATTGCACACATCACCAAGAAAGCTTCGTGACTACCTGTCATGAAGTACATGACACCACCAGAAACCATGCCGATTGCTAGGATGAGGTTGAGTAAGTGCTGACCAGCAAAGGTCACTGGTTTACCGCTGACCTTGCCGGACAATTTTCCGAAGGCGATCACGGAAGCGGTAAAGGTAATGGCACCAATAAAGGCGCCGATAAAAAGTTCAATCTTCTGCGCGCCAGTATGGTCATGTGCTGGGTTAAATACCGCTGCAATTGCAATCAATACTGCTGACAAACCAACAAAGGAGTGCATGAGCGCTACGAGCTCTGGCATCTTTGTCATTTGCACGCGCTTTGCAGCAATCGTTCCAATGATTGCGCCACCAACAATCGCGCCAATAATCAATGAGAAGACTGGCTTAAAGTCGGGAATCATGAAAGTGGTAATCACGGCAAGGAACATGCCGACCATGCCAAACGTATTGCCTTGGCGTGAGGTAGTTGGTGAAGACAGTCCCCGCAAGGCGAGGATGAATAGCACCGAAGAAATGAGATAGGAAATCGCGGTTATGTTTGACATTATTGTGGTCTCTATATAGATCTTGTTCTAGTTTTATTTAGTTCCAGTCGCATCAGCCTTAGGGGCTTTTTTCTTGAACATTTCAAGCATGCGACGGGTGACCATAAAGCCACCAAAAATATTGATTGAGGCTAAGAAGACTGCGACTGCGCCAATGATGCTGGTGAGGGTGATCTCATCGCCACCAATGACTTCAGTTTGCAATAAGGCACCAACAATAATGATCCCGGAGATGGCGTTAGTAACAGCCATGAGCGGAGTATGTAATGCAGGGGTGACATTCCAAACCACGTGGTAGCCAACAAAAATAGCCAAGACAAACACGGTGATGTTTTGGACTGTGAGGATGCTTTGAAAAGCAGCGAGATCCATGATATTTCCTTCGAAAGATTTCTATTAGTTTTTGCGGACAGCTTGGCCGTCGCGACACATTAAGCAGGCGGTAACGATGTCGTCATCCGTTGGGATCACTAGCTTTGCTTCTGGATCCACGATGAGCTTCATGAAGTCAAGTAAGTTCCGTGAATACAAAGCAGAGGCATCTGCAGCAACCATGCTGGCAAGATTGGTGTAACCAATAATCTTTACGCCGTTTTTCTCAACAATCTTATCCGCTTCTGTCAGAGGGCAATTACCTGAGCCGTTATCACCGCGACCCGCTGCCAAGTCAATTACGATCGAGCCGGGTTTCATATTGGCTACGGTGTCGCTATGTAATAGGACTGGTGGCTTACGACCAGGGATGAGGGCGGTAGTGATGACAATGTCGGCTTGTTGAGCGCGTTCAGCGACGAGAGCTGCCTGACGCTTCATCCATGCTTCAGGCATTGGGCGGGCATAGCCACCAACACCTTGAGCAATTTCACGTTCTTCATCAGTTTCATAAGGAACATCAACAAACTTTGCCCCGAGGGATTCAATTTGCTCTTTAGCAGCAGGGCGTACGTCAGATGCTTCAATGACAGCGCCTAAACGTTTCGCAGTTGCAATGGCTTGCAAACCTGCAACACCTGCGCCCAATATCAGAACGCGAGCTGCTTTTACTGTTCCTGCTGCAGTCATGAGCATTGGCATAAAGCGCTGATATTCATTCGCAGCAATCATGACGGCTTTGTAGCCTGCAATATTGGCTTGGGATGACAAGACGTCCATGCTTTGTGCGCGCGTAGTACGTGGGGCAGCCTCTAAGGAGAATGCAGTCACGCCTTGCGCAGCCATGGCGGCAATGTTGTCATTATCAAATGGATCCAGCATGCCAAGAAGCACGCTGCCAGATTGAATCTGTTTAAGCTCTGCAGATTCTGGAGCGCGGACTTTAAGAACGATCTCTGCACCAAAGGCTTCGGCTGCGCTACCAATAGTTGCGCCAACAGCTTCATAGGCGGCATCTGGTTGGCTGGCTGTAACGCCCGCATCTTTTTGAATAACAACCGTATGGCCCTGACCAATCAGTTTCTTAACGGTTTCCGGTGTGGCGGCAACTCGAGTTTCCCCGGGCCTAGTTTCCAGCGGTACTCCTATGCGCATGGCATGTCTCCAAATGCTAATTTTTCGAAAAATCTATTTTAGTGAGTTAGGCGAATTTCCACCTATCTATTTACCCTTAGCGCCATTTAT
>CANFWB010000051.1 GCA_947450605.1 Burkholderiaceae bacterium | reverse complement strand
CTTTAGGTACGGTTTTTGAGTGGTACGACTTTTATCTTTACGGTTCATTGGCTGCCGTTATCGCCAAGCAATTCTTCTCAGGCCTAGATGCAGGTTCAGCCTTCATTTTCGCTTTGTTAGCTTTTGCTGCTGGCTTTATCGTTCGCCCATTCGGCGCTTTGGTATTTGGTCGCTTAGGTGATTTGATTGGTCGTAAGTACACCTTCTTGGTGACCATCTTGTTGATGGGTGGTGCTACATTTATCGTGGGTATCCTGCCTAACTACGCCACTATTGGTGTTGCTGCTCCTGTGATCTTGATCGCATTGCGCATGCTTCAAGGTTTGGCTTTGGGTGGTGAGTACGGTGGCGCTGCAACTTATGTTGCTGAGCATGCTCCTCATGGTCGTCGTGGTGCCTACACAGCTTGGATCCAGACAACAGCTACTCTTGGCTTGTTCTTGTCCTTACTCGTGATTCTGTTCACACGTGAATTCACTGGCGCAGACTTTGAAGTTTGGGGCTGGCGTGTCCCATTCATCGTTTCTATCGCTCTGTTAGCTGTTTCTGTTTGGATCCGTTTATCAATGAACGAATCCCCAGCTTTCAAGAAGATGAAAGAAGAAGGCAAATTGTCTAAAGCGCCTTTGACAGAGTCATTCGGTCAATGGAAGAACTTGAAGATTGTGATCTTGGCATTGTTTGGTCTGGTTGCAGGTCAAGCGGTGGTTTGGTACACAGGTCAGTTCTACGCTTTGTTCTACCTCACACAAGTATTGAAGGTAGATGCTAAGACTGCCAACTTGTTGATTGCTGCTTCATTGGTAATCGGCACACCATTCTTCGTAGTATTCGGTGCATGGTCAGACAAGATTGGCCGTAAGGTCATCATCATGGGTGGCTTGTTATTGGCTGTGATTACTTACATTCCAAATACACCAGTTTCTGTGTTCAATGCTTTGACTCACTTTGCTAACCCAGCGTTAGAAAAGGCGATGGCAACAGCACCGGCCACAATTACTGCTGACTTAAATGAATGTACCTTCCAGTTCAACCCAACCGGTACAGCGAAGTTCACAAGTTCTTGCGATATCGCAAAGCAGGTGATGGCTTCCAACTCTGCTAGCTATAGCACTATTGCTGGTCCTGCTGGCGGTGTTGCGGTTGTGAAGATTGGCGATACAGAGATCACTGGCTACACAGCAAAAGGCTTGGCTCCTGCTGATGCGAAAGCAAAAGATGCTGAGTTCAAGAAAGCTATTCGTGATGCGTTGAATGCTGCTGGCTACCCGGCTAAGGCAAACCCAGCTGACATTAACTATGTTGCTGTATTGCTCTTGTTGGTGTACTTGGTGATCTTGGTAACTATGGTTTATGGCCCAATTGCAGCGATGTTAGTTGAGATGTTCCCAACTCGCATTCGTTACACCTCTATGTCCTTGCCATACCATATTGGTAACGGTTGGTTCGGTGGCTTATTGCCAACGATCTCCTTCGCCTTGGTAGCCCAAAACGGTAATATTTACTACGGTCTCTGGTACCCAATCATCATTGCTGCAATGACATTGGTCATCGGTGTACTGTTTGTTAAAGAAACTAAAGACGTAGATATCTACGCTAAGGACTAAGCCTCACCAGTCTGTTTCAAAAACTAAACCCGACCACTTGGTGGTCGGGTTTTTTATTGTCTAAGCCACCCCTTAAGTTAATCCCATAGATTTTTCTGATTACCGCGATTAAATAGGGCCTTGTTTTGATCCGCAATCGATGTGACTTGCTGGCCCGGGATCACTTCGATTTGAGTGCCTGCGGTTAGCATCCCCGTTTGATTGACTCGTAAGTACCAGCCACTAAATCCGGATTGCAGCATAGCCTTAGCTGCGCCCTTGTAGCCCATCTTGGCATTGAACTTAAAGCAAGGTTCTCGTAGCTTGACTACGGTAAATTCAAGATTGCCCATTTGCATTCTGTCACCAACAAATACTTCAGACTCAAGCAAACCTTCTATGGTGAAGTTTTCTCCAAAGGCGCCAAGGGGAAGGTTGGCTAATTTCTTTGTTTCTCGAGTGAGGAGGGTATTCCAAAAAGCGTAGTGCTCTACTGGGTAAACATAAATCGCTTTCTCAAGCCCACCATGCACGGATAGATCTGCTTGCTCGTCCCCTGCGATGCCGAGTCGGGTAATTTCAACCGGGACTGGATTGCTCAGGTTGCTGATGGATTCTTTGTGGATGGCAGAAGCAACGCTTTTATAGTTTGGGTGATGGGACCCAAAAAGAGGTGTGACTTTGCCGGAAGAGATCGATAGAAGGCGCATAGGTGCTGATGACTGATAAGATGAATTGATCCAACTAGGAAAGTAAATGATGCATCTTTATAGGTTAGTGGTGCTAGCAATTCTTTGTGCGTTGGCAAGTCAGACTGCATTTGCTAAATGGGATGAGGAGCGGGATGTCACTACGAATGGTAAAGACGAGCTGGTTTATTACTACAAGGCCAATGATCAAGGGCAGAAATTAGTCCTAGACAAGTACGTCAAACGCCTCATTTTTATTCAGCCAGATCGCCTTTACAAGCGTACGATTCGGTTGATTAAGGTGGATGGGCAACCCATAGAAGTGATGAGCGACCCCTTTTCGCACTACCCAGAGCAAACCGCCATTATTTTTGAAAATAAGGATGAGGTCCTTAAAAAGCTCTTTTTAGCCCAGAAAATTGAGGTTTTTGTGCGCTACAACCGGGATGAGGCTGTGAGTCGTTTTCAGATTAAGTAGGGCATCTGTAGTCAAGCCCTGGACAAGTCTTTAGACAGACGGCGCCCGATCATTTATAATTACGAGTTCGGCGATTTAGCTCAGTTGGTTAGAGCGATGGAATCATAATCCACAGGTCCGGGGTTCGAATCCCTGAATCGCCACCAAATTGAGGGCTAGAGAAGATATTCTCTAGCCCTTTTTCTTTTAGGTGGGATTTAGTCTGCCCGAATGTTTGCCTTGGCAACCACATCTTTCCAAACGCGTTGCTGTTGGGCAATGAGGGCGGCAAATTCAGCGGAAGATCCTCCGCCAACGATGGCATCTTCGCTAGCAAATCGTTCTGCAACAGCGGGTGTTCTGAGTGCCTTATAAGACTCCTCTTGAATGCGCTTAATTACGCTCTCGGGCGTACGTGCGGGCACTAGAATTCCGTACCATTGGACTGACTCAAATCCCTTGTAGCCTGATTCAGCCACTGTTGGAAGGTTTGGTAAAGATGAAATTCTTTGTGGGGTTCCAGTAGCAATCGCCCGTAATTTCCCAGAGCGAATGTATTGCAGAAGGGCGGGAGTTCCAGCCGAGAACACTTGGATTCTGCCTGCAAGTAGATCGGTTAACGCGGGCCCAGTCCCTTTGTAAGGGATATGCGTGATATCCATCCCCGTAGTCAGCTTTAAATACTCCATGGCTAGATGTCCAGCGCTTGCGTTTCCTGCAGACCCATAATTTAATTTACCGGGATTATTTTTGGCGTAGGCCACCAGTTCCTTGAGATTTTCCACTGGCAAATCGGGGTGTACTACAAAGAGGCTTGGCACCTTGGCTAGGAGTGTGACGGGTGCAAAGTCTTTATTAACGTCATACCCGGTATTGGTAAAGATGTAGGGATTAACCGCCATGGACCCAACATGACCCAAGATCATGGTGTAGCCATCTGGTGCTGATTTAGCAACCTCTTGCATTGCAGGTACCCCACCACCACCCGCCTTGTTTTCAAGGATCACTGGGAAGGGCAATTGTCTGGATAGCTCTTGACTGGCAGTGCGAGCGACGATGTCAGACGTTCCTCCCGGAACAAACGGCACGATAAATCGAATTGGCTTTTGTGGCCAAGTGGATTGGGCAGGGCTGATATTGAGATAGCTTGCCAAACCTATAGCTAGGCAGCTATTCAATATGAGGCGGCGTTGCTCGTTGTCGATATTGCTTTCCATGCCCAGTCTCTTATTTTTGAGTTTGTATTTTTTTGACTATTTGATGCTTTTTTAAATGATATTTGATTGGGGTGCTTGTTGTTTCTTTATAGGTATATTCAGGATATGGCGTTTTAAGGAATATGGTGGATCAAGTGCTGAATAAGGGGTGCTATGGAAGTGATGCATGACTAAATTTTGGAACTTTGTGCTCTTCCAACTTGGCTGGTTTGCCTGCGTTATTGGCGCTGCCAATCATCAAGTCTTGTGGCCCGCAATAGGAACCCTGATTTATATTGGCCTGCATATTTGGCGTTCTTCCCGGAGAGCGTCTGAGTTAAGGCTTGTAATTAAAGCCATTCTATTCGGAGTGAGCGCTGACACACTTATAGCTAATTTCGGTTTTTTGAGTTTTGAGGATGCTTGGCCAAGCATCTATTTGTCCCCTTTATGGATGTGGACGCTTTGGGCTTTGGTCGCAAGCACCATGAATAGTTCATTAGTTTGGTTACGGGACAAGCCTATCTTGGGTGCGATCTTGGGTGCCATTGCAGGACCCATGTCCTATGAGGCAGGAATCAGAATGGGTGCTGGAGATTGGGGTCCCAACGGTCAAATTGGTGGACTCATTCTGTTGAGCCTAGCCTGGGGTATCGCTATCCCACTCTTTTTCTATTGGGATCGACCTGTAGGGTTGGTCCTATTAAAAAATCAGGAATAAATTCTGAAAAAGCCGCTTGCAAATACTACTGTTTTTATATACAGTGAGTTGTATGTTGACAAAAACCACAAAAAACTCAAAAAACAGCCTAACTAATAGTGAAAAGGGATCAAACATGGCCTTGGACGATAAGAGAAAATCAGCCTCATCCGAATTTGACGGTATGAGCGGAGACAAGCAAAAGGCATTGACTGCAGCCTTAGCGCAAATTGAGAAGCAATTTGGCAAGGGCTCAATCATGAGATTGGGCGATGCGGAAATTCACCAAGATATTCAAGTGGTATCCAGTGGTTCATTGGGTTTAGATATTGCCCTTGGGGTTGGCGGTTTAGCACGTGGGCGCGTGATTGAGATTTACGGCCCCGAGTCTTCTGGTAAGACCACGCTGACTTTGCATGCAATTGCAGAAATGCAAAAGATTGGTGGAACTTGTGCCTTTATTGATGCTGAGCATGCATTGGATGTGCAATATGCCTCACGTCTAGGTGTAGATGTTAATAATTTATTGATCTCGCAGCCAGATACGGGTGAGCAAGCATTAGAAATTGCTGACGCCTTAGTGCGCTCAGGATCCATCGATTTAATTGTGATCGACTCAGTAGCGGCCTTGGTTCCAAGGGCGGAGATCGAAGGCGATATGGGTGATTCCTTGCCTGGCTTACAGGCACGCTTAATGAGTCAGGCCTTACGTAAGCTCACTGGCGCAATCAAGCGTACCAATACTACGGTTATCTTTATTAACCAGATTCGTATGAAGATTGGTGTGATGTTTGGTTCTCCGGAAACTACAACGGGTGGTAATGCATTGAAGTTCTATGCTTCTATGCGTTTAGACATTCGTCGTATCGGTAGCATTAAGAAGGGCGATGAAGTTGTGGGTAATGAGACCCGCGTGAAGGTAGTAAAGAACAAGGTTTCTCCTCCATTCCGCGAGGCAATCTTTGACATCATGTACGGCCATGGCATCTCTAGAGAAGGTGAAATTATCGATATGGGTGTTGAGGCCGATATCGTAGAGAAGTCAGGCTCTTGGTATGCCTACAACGGCGATCGTATTGGTCAAGGCAAAGACAATGTTCGTGAATTCTTAAAGGAAAACCCAGCCATTGCCCAAGATATTGAATCTAAGATTCGTGCGAAATTAGGTGTCAAGGCGGGAACAGCTGTAGTGAGCGATGTTGTGAGCGAAGCAGAGGAAGCGTAATCGCTTGATGTCAGAGTTAGGCGGCAGCGCTAAAAAAGCCAACAAACAAAGCCCGAGTCTCAAAGCTCGGGCTTTGCGTCTTTTGTCGATGCGAGAGTACAGTCGTAAAGGCTTAGCTTCCAAACTGACAGAATCCGCAGCAAGAATGCTGAAGTTGAACCCGCCCGATGAGGATTCAGGGGTGCCAGCACTGACAGTAGCCTTGGAAGTTCAGATTGAAGCAGTTTTGGATGATTTTGAGGCGCGTGGCTGGCTTTCAGACCAGCGCTTTGCAGAGGCCCTAGTGCGGCGTCGTAGTGAGCGCTTTGGGACACGAAAAATACAAGATGAGCTTTCTCAGGCTGGAGTAGACAGCGCAAAGACCAAAGATCTCCTCAGAAATCTTAAGGAGACCGAGCATCAAAGGGCTCATGAGCTATGGCTGCGGAAGTTTGGGGTTCTAGCGACAGAGCAAAAAGAACGCGCGCGCCAGTATCGCTTTTTAGCTTCTAAGGGTTTTAGCTCAGACGTGGTGTCCAAGGTAGTGGCAGGGCGCCAAGACTAGGGCAACTACGGAGCCAAGATGCAGTCTTGCCGCATTGCAGCATGATAGACTTATAAAGTCGGTTAAGTCACTCCCATTTATTTAAGCTCACTTCATAAAGTGAGCTACAGAGTAAGTAGGTGATTAAGGCGAAATCGGCTTTACTAATCCTCATCGCTTGCTAAAAAAGATACCGTTTCGGGAGTAATAATGAAAATTCACGAGTACCAAGGCAAAGAACTACTGCGCCAATTCAATGTGCCTGTTCCAAATGGCATTCCTGCATTTAGTATTGATGAGGCAATGACAGCTGCCGAAAAGCTAGGTGGCCCAGTATGGGTTGTTAAGGCGCAAATTCATGCGGGTGGTCGCGGTAAAGGCGGCGGCGTGAAATTGGCTAGAAGCATGGATGAGGTGAAGAAATACGCTTCAGAAATCTTGGGCATGCAGCTAAAAACCCATCAAACTGGCCCAGAAGGTCAAAAGGTAAATCGTCTCTTAATTGAAGATGGTGCCGACATTAAAAAAGAGTACTACTTCAGTATCGTTACTGACCGTGGCACACAGAAGAATGTCATTATGGCTTCCAGTGAAGGCGGCATGGATATTGAAGAGGTTGCAGAATCTCACCCAGAAAAAATTATCAAAGTATTTGTTGACCCATTGATTGGTTTAACAGATGCTGATTGCCAGATCATTGCGAAGGGCATTGGAGTTCCAGATGCTTCTATTCCGATGGCAAGCGACGTGTTTAAGAACCTGTACAAAACCTATTGGGAAACCGATGCATCTTTGGTTGAAATCAACCCATTGATTCTGGAGGGCAATGGCAAGATTAAAGCGCTTGATGCTAAATTCAACTTCGATCCAAATGCTTTGTATCGCCATCCAGAAATCGTTGCTTATCGCGATATTGATGAAGAGGATGCCGCTGAGATCGAAGCTTCTAAATTTGATCTGGCTTACATCTCACTCGATGGAAACATCGGTTGCTTAGTAAATGGCGCTGGCTTAGCGATGGCTACGATGGATACCATCAAGTTGTTTGGTGGAGAGCCGGCAAACTTCTTGGATGTCGGTGGTGGCGCTACTGCAGAGAAGGTTACCGAAGCATTCAAGATCATGCTCAAGAACAAGAGTGTTGAAGCAATTTTGGTGAACATTTTCGGCGGCATTATGCGTTGCGATGTGATCGCTGATGGCGTGGTAACGGCATGTAAAGCGGTGAACTTGACCGTACCTTTGGTTGTGCGCATGAAGGGTACTAATGAGGAATTAGGCAAGAAGATTCTTGCAGACTCTGGTTTGCCAATTATTAGTGCCGATTCAATGGCTGAAGCTGCTACTAAGGTAGTGGCTGCTGTTGCGAAAAATAAATAATCAAGGAACTTCAATATGTCTATTTTGGTAAATAAAAATACTAAAGTAATTACTCAAGGTATTACTGGTAAGACTGGCCAATTCCACACTGAGAAGTGCCAGGAATATGCAAACGGTAAAAACTGTTTTGTTGCTGGAGTGAATCCGAAAAAAGCTGGTGAGTCTATTTTTAACATTCCAATTTATGGAACTGTAAAAGAGGCTGCTCAGCAAACTGGTGCCACTGCTTCTGTAATTTATGTTCCGCCTCCTGGTGCTGCTGCAGCTATTTGGGAAGCTGTTGAAGCGGATCTTGATTTTGTCATTTGTATTACTGAAGGCATTCCAGTCAAGGACATGTTGGAAGTTCGTAACAAGATGACAGCAAAAGAAGCAGCTGGTGGCAAGAAGACTTTGTTACTTGGACCGAATTGCCCTGGAATTATTACTCCAGATGAAATCAAAATCGGCATCATGCCTGGCCACATTCATAAAAAGGGTCGCATTGGTGTTGTTAGCCGTTCCGGCACATTGACTTATGAGGCAGTTGGCCAATTGACAGCCATTGGTTTGGGTCAATCAACAGCGGTGGGTATTGGTGGCGATCCAATTAATGGCTTAAAGCACATTGACATCATGAGAATGTTTAATGAAGACCCTGATACTGATGCGGTCATTATGATTGGTGAAATTGGTGGGCCGGATGAAGCTGAAGCTGCTCGCTGGTGTAAGGCCAATATGAAAAAGCCAGTGGTGGGCTTTATTGCTGGCGTAACAGCGCCTCCTGGAAAGCGTATGGGCCATGCTGGCGCATTGATTTCTGGTGGTGCCGATACCGCTGATGCTAAGCTTGCGGTTATGGAAGAATGTGGCTTTAAAGTAACAAGAAATCCTTCAGAAATGGCCGCTTTGCTCAAAGCCATGTTGTAATCAAGGAAGCATGCCGATTTGTCGGCATGCTTTTTGTTGCGCCTTGTAGTTAAAACTAAAACAGATAAAAGTACGGAGACATTATGGATTTTTCAGCATTTTCAGATGCAACATTTTGGGCGGCATTACTCTCAATTATCGTAGCGAATATTTTGTTATCTGGTGATAACGCGGTGGTCATTGCTTTGGCATCCCGCAACCTTCCGCCGGCCCAGCAAAAGAAGGCTATTTTTTGGGGTAGCGCTGCAGCGATTGTTTTGCGCGTTATTTTAACCATTACTGCGGTCGCATTATTAACCCTCCCGTACCTAAAAATTGTTGGCGCAATTTTGCTCGTCTACATTGGCGTTCAATTGTTAGCTGATAGTGATGGTGAAGAGCACCTGGAAGGCAAAACCAGTATTTGGGCGGCTATTCGCACGATTCTGATCGCTGACTTAGTAATGAGCTTGGATAATGTTTTGGCGGTAGCAGCAGCGGCTCAAAAAGGCCCGCAAGAGACTCAACTTTTATTGTTGATTATTGGCTTGGGTATGTCTATTCCCTTGATTATTTTTGGTAGCGCAATGTTACTGAAGGTCATGGAGCGTTTCCCAATCATCATTACCTTGGGCGCAGGTTTATTGGGCTTATTAGCCGGCGGTATGTTGGTTGAGGATCCTGCTATCAAAGATAGCATCCAGGCGGCCTTAGGCGATGCTAAGTTGGCATTCGAGGTGATTGGTGTGGCGATTGTGATTCTGGTTGGTACTTATATGAAGAAAAGGAATGCTGCTAAAGAAGCGCATTAATTTCCTTACGTGTTAAACAGAAAAGCCAGCCCCTAAAGCTGGCTTTTCTTACATTTGGACATCTTGAGTTCCATGGGTATAGACTGGATGATGAGGCATTCAACCTCAGGAGCTCATCACCATGTCCATGAAGACCCAGCAAACCCCTCAAGCATCTGCAGGGGATGATCATCAGCAAGAATCTGGCTTTACCTTAATAGAGGTGATGGTGGTTGTGGCCATCATTGGTATTTTGGTCGCCGTTGCTGTTCCTCAATATCAAGACTACATCGCTCGTAGTCGCATCGTAGAGGGCATGAATCTTTCCTCTAGTGCAAAGCTAGCCGTGACAGAGGCTTTTGCAAGTAGGGGTACCGTGGCAATGGATGAGGCGACCCATGGTTCGTTTACCTTTGTGCCAACCCGAAGCGTGAAATTGATTGAGATTACGCCCTCAGGGGCTATTGCAATCGACTTTCAAAACAATGTTGCGCCAGACAATAAAAATACATTGCATCTCATTCCAACGAATGACCCGGATGCGAATGTTCCCAAGCCAATAGACTTGTCTAAGCCAGAGGGGTCGACTTGGGCTGGAGGATGGTCTTGCCGCTCTACAGAAACCAATTTGCTGCCTCAGCTATTGCCTTCCGAGTGCCGCGTCACTAAGTAAAAGCACGTAAGAATCCATAAACAATTAAGCCACCCTAGGGTGGCTTAATTACTTTTGAGCATGGATGCGATTGATTACGCCTTCCATTCTCCAGACTTGCCACCACGCTTCTCTAGCAGGTGGACATCTCCCATCACCATGCCCCTGTCGACGGCTTTGGCCATGTCATAAATGGTGAGGAGGGCGACCTGGACTGCGGTCAGCGCTTCCATTTCCACACCAGTGGGGCCGGTAGTCTCAGCTCTGACTTGGCAGGCAATGCTGCTAGATTCTTTGTTTAGGGCAAACTCTAGGCTCACATGGGTAAGGGCAAGTGGGTGGCAAAGGGGAATCAGGTCTGATGTTTTTTTGGATGCCTGAATACCTGCAATTCTGGCAATGCCTAAGACATCCCCTTTTTTATGGGTTCCCGCCTCAATCATGTTGAAGGTCTCTGGAAGCATAGTGATCTTGCCTGTAGCAATCGCAATCCGATGGGTATTGGGTTTGTCCCCAACATTCACCATATGGGCTTGGCCACTGGCATCAAAATGAGTTAGTTTGTTCATAGGATAAGTTTTACCATATAGGGATGCAAGGCATAAAGACATCAAAAAATTCCAGTATTTTTAGGCGGATTTTGGCTGGCCAACTGATTTTGGCCTTAGCTTGGCCTAGTGCAGGCCTTGTGTATGCTGCTGGGCCTGCAGTTTCGGCGGTCACGGGAGACGTCTCGGTGCAGGGTGAATCTGCAGCCTTGCAGAATTTAGGTAGGGCAGTTCAGTCCCCCGACGCCCGATCCTCGAACTTGCCCTCACGTAATACACCCCAACTTCAGCCAAGCTTTGTTCTCCCGGACATGGGTGATCCTGGTGGCGATAGTTTGAGCCGCATGGACGAGAAAAAATATGGCGAGATGATCATGCGTCAGATTCGTCCGGATACTGATTACTCCAATGATTTGCCAATCTATGATTTTCTCAATCAAATGGAGCGACGTTTATTGGACGCTGCAAAGCGTTTGCAATTGGGTGGTGCTAACGAGCAAGGTAGTGGTGCCTATAACTTTGAAGTATTTGCCGTTAAAGACAGCAGCATTAATGCGTTTGCATTACCTGGTGGCTTTATTGGCTTTCACACGGGCTTATTAACAAGCGCTGAATCAGATTCTGAGGTGGCATCAGTGATGGGGCATGAGACGGGGCACGTTTTACAACGGCACTTGGCACGTCAGATGGACAAGCAAGCTACCAATACGATGATTGCTTTGGCCGGCATATTATTGGGTGCTTTAGCTGCCTCACGCAATCCAGGGGCCGCCTCTGGCCTGATGCAGGGTGGCCAAGCTGTTGCTGTGAATAACCAACTCTCCTATTCGAGGGATGCGGAGCGTGAGGCAGATCGCATTGGCTTTCAGATACTGGCCGCTAGTGGTTATGACGTCAATGGCGCACCAGGATTTTTTCAGCGCCTACAAAAAGCAACGGGCATTATGGATAGCGGTGTCCCCTCCTATGTTCGTACCCATCCCTTAACAACAGATCGCATTGCGGACATGCAAGACCGCGCCCGCAATATACCCAGTCGTAATGTATCTACTGCTGTAGAGTTTTATTTCATTAAGGCGCGTGCCCGCATGGAGCAATCAGGTAGTTCGAGTGGTATGTACGACCTCAGAAATACCTTCGAGGGCTTTAGTAAACAAAACAGCCCTGCCAAGCAAATGGAAGGTTTTTATGGGCTTGCGCTCATTGCGCAAAAACAAGGCAAGCTTGATCAGGCGACTGCTTATTTGCAGCAAGCCCGCAATCTGGCTAATAGTGCTAGCGCACCTGGCTCGCCTATTCAGAGGCAAAGCCTTTCCTTGGACATTACCTCCTCTGAGCTAGCTTTGGCCAAAGGCAAGAATGAGGAGGCCTTACAAATTGCCCAGGCAACTTTGAGGGCATATCCGCAGTCCTATGCAGCTGGTGCAGCCATGATGAGTGCCTATCTCAAGCTAGGTCGAGCTAATGATGCAATCGTGTGGTTAAAAGCCCGAACTAGAGCGCAGCCCAATGAGGTGGTGTGGTGGACTATGCTTTCTAGTGCGTACGATCAAGCTAAGAATATCCCCATGCGTCATTACGCTCTTGGGGAAAAGTATGCCCTCGAAGGCGCTTGGCCTTCGGCAATTGAGCAGCTAAAAATAGCGAGATCTTCCGGTGGCGCTGATTTTTATCAAGCCTCTAGTATCGATGCGCGCCTTCGTGAAATGCAAAAACAATATCAGGAAGAGCTGAAGGAGCAGGGTAAGAATATGCCCGGCTAATTAGTTTCCTGGCGCCTTGATAAAGTGAAAGCGTTCAGCTAATTCAGAAGAGTGAATGGGCTCAATCGGCAAACTCTTGCCATCCCATTGCCAAGAGCCTCTGAAGCTACAGGCATCTTCTTCTACCTTGGATTGATCAGAGAACAGATCTAAATCATGATCATGTAAAAGGGCGACTGATAGAGATTCTGTCTGAGTGAAAGCATTGGAATCGGCGTGGTCGGACAAAGATTGTGGAAATAATCCAGTAATGTAGATGTTGCCTTTTTCATCACTCAAGGCGCCTTGTGGGTGTATTGGGGTTCCACATTGCGTCATCAGGTCAAGACCCTTACCCCCATCTTTTTTTGGAATCATGCGCGCAATCCATGGGCTTGTGTCTAGTGTGACGAAAACTCGTTGCGGACCATTCTGAAAAAAATATCTTCCGCGTGAATCATGTGCGTAATTTCTAGAGATAAATTCATTGAGGGCTACATGTTGAATTACATTACCAGGTAGTTGATTTGCCTGGGCATACTCATCACGCATCCGCCATTGGCCGCGACGATCTAGTACCAACCAACCAAAGCAATGGGGAACGTTGGGCCATTTAATGAGAGATCGTAGTACTTGCTCATCCATGGGGTGGCAATCTTTTCACTATCTTCTGGTTAATGCAATCCATGTGGAGTTGAGGGTGCGTCAAAAGTGTCCTCAGTGGAAT
>CANFWB010000050.1 GCA_947450605.1 Burkholderiaceae bacterium | reverse complement strand
TCTCTGATTTGGAAATCGAAGTTGGTCCATCACCAGTATTGGGTGAGCACACCAATGAAGTATTGACTGATCTTGGCTATAGCGCAGATGACATTGCTAAGTTGCACGCTGCTAAAGCAGTTTAATAATAATCAGCGGTATTTGTTATAGATTGAAAGGCGCTCCTGGTGGGCGCCTTTTTTATTCGCCACCATTGAAAAAGTCATTAGACTGTCCGTATGAAAACAAATGTCAATTTATTGCAATTAGTAGACTGTGTTGGTGATGCGGTCATTGTTGCCGATGCTCATGAAAAGATTGTTCTTTGGAATGCGGCAGCTACCAGAATTTTTGGCTATTCTGAAGAAGAGGCGCTAGGCAATACCTTGGACCTCATTGTTCCAGAGCGTCAACGCCAAAGGCATAACGAGGGCTATAGCAAGTCTATGGAGACCGGTACGACGCGTTACGGCACGTCATTATTGCGAGTCCCAGCTAAACATAAAGACGGTCATACCCTATCGATTGCATTTACCGTGGGCATGCTCTTTGATGAAAAAAATCAGGCTAACGGAGTGGCAGCAGTGATTCGGGATGAGACTGAGCGTTTTGCTGAGGAGAGGGCTTTAAAGAAGCGCCTTGCCGATCTAGAGACCCCCTGATACTGGTTCACCTAGTCAATAAAGGCCATTTAGTGAAGGTATGCCTAAAAGATAGGCATCTCATGTTGCGTCGCAATCCGTCACTGGTAAAATTCGATTAATTCAAAATTTCAATCTTATTAGGACTTTAATCATGGCAAAAGCATTAGAGGGGGTGAAAGTCCTCGACTTTACCCACGTTCAATCAGGCCCAACTTGCACTCAGTTGCTTGCCTGGTTTGGCGCGGATGTAATCAAGGTGGAGAAATCTGGCGAGGGTGATGCGACTCGTAGTCAATTGCGCGATATACCGGATGCGGATAGTTTGTATTTCACAATGCTGAACCACAATAAGCGTTCGATTACGGTCAATACTAAAACTCCTCGCGGAAAAGAAATTCTTGAGCGCCTCATCAAAGAGTGCGATGTTCTGGTTGAGAACTTTGCACCTGGCGCATTGGATCGCATGGGTTTTTCTTGGGAGCGCATCCAAGAACTCAATCCCATGATGATTATGGCTTCGGTTAAAGGTTTTGGCCCCGGTCCTTACGAGGATTGCAAGGTATACGAAAACGTTGCGCAATGCGCTGGCGGTTCTGCGTCTACTACGGGTTTTGATGATGGCCCCCCCATGGTGACTGGTGCGCAAATTGGTGACAGCGGTACAGGTTTGCATTTGGCACTGGGTATTGTGACTGCGCTGTATCAGCGCACCCACTCGGGTCGCGGTCAAAAGGTATTGGCAGCGATGCAAGATGCCGTATTGAATTTGTGCCGCGTGAAGTTGCGTGATCAACAGCGTTTAGAGCGTAACGGCACAATGCAAGAGTACCCACAGTTTCCGAATGGTGACTTCGGTGATGCTGTGCCCCGTGCTGGTAATGCCTCTGGTGGCGGTCAGCCTGGCTGGATTCTGAAGTGCAAAGGCTGGGAAGAGGATCCTAATTCTTATATTTATGTCGTAGTTCAAGCTCCAGTATGGGAGGCGATTTGCAAGGTGATTGGTCGTGAGGATTGGATTACAGATCACAATTACTCCTCTGCAATGGCGCGCTTACCTCGCTTGATGGAAATCTTTGCAGAGATCGAAAAGTGGACATCTACGTTGACGAAGTTTGAGGTGATGGATACGTTGAATAAGTACGACATTCCGTGCGGCCCCATTTTGTCGATGAAAGAAATCGCAGAGGAGCCTTCATTGCGTGCCACTGGAACTGTCGTTGAGGTGGATCATCCTATTCGAGGCAAGTACCTTACTGTGGGCAATCCAATCAAGATGTCTGATAGTCCAACGGATGTAACACGTTCACCATTGCTGGGCGAGCACACTGACGAGATTCTCAGTGAACTTGGCTATTCGACTGATGAGTTGATTGCACTTCGTTACGATAAGGTGATCTAAGATGCGTGTTGCATTGATTGGGAGTGCGGATTTTGGTAAGGCGGCATTAGAAGCTTTTTTAGATCGTGGTGATGACGTAGTGGCTGTTTTTTGCCCGCCAGATAATCCTAAATCCACCAAGCCTGAAGTATTGAAAGAGGCTGCACTTGCAAGGGGTTTGACGCCGTTGCAATTTGCTTCCCTCAAAGGCCCTGAGGCGGCACAGGCCATGATTGATAGCAAAGCTGACATCTGCGTCATGGCCTATGTCCTGCAGTTTGTTCCTCAAGAGTTGGCGAAGTTGCCACGTCACGGTACGATTCAGTACCACCCATCACTCCTTCCAAAATATCGCGGTCCAAGCGCGATTAATTGGGCTATTGCCTTGGGTGAAGAAAAGACGGGGCTAACGATCTTCCGCCCTTCTGATGGCCTGGATGAAGGTGAAATCATTTTGCAAAAAGAAGTATCTATCGATCCTGATGACACCCTGGGTAAGATTTACTTCGATCGTTTGTTCCCTCTGGGCGTTCAAGCCCTGCTGGAAGCTGCTGATCTGGTAGTTGCTGATAAGCATCAGGAAGTCATTCAAGATGAGTCGCAAGCCAATTACGAGGGTTGGTTTGGGGTGGATGCTGCTCAAATCCACTGGGCAACTCACATCACTCAAATCTACAATTTAATTCGTGCCTCTAATCCTGCGCCTGGCGCATGGACTAAGTTTGGTGAGCAAAAGATACAGATCTACGACTGCCATAAGCATGTAACTGCCACGTTTGGGGCGGTCAAAGGCAAGCCTGGTGAAATCACTCAAATTACTTTGGATTCATTCTTTGTCACCTGTTATGGCGGGCAGATTGAAGTGTTGAAAGCAAAAGGCGCAGCTGGAAAAGTAACTGGTGCCGAGTTGGCTAAAGAGTTGAATCTAGAAGTGGGTCAGTTCTTTATGCTTTAAATTTGCCGCTCTGCGAGTAATAGAGAATACTTGTCGGCAGAGGGCAGTGGGATAAAAATCAATAGTGGCAGCCCCATGCCACCTTGATCATCAGCAATCTTACCTTCGAATGCCCCTCTTTAGTGGTTCATTCGAGTGAAGAGATTTTGGGCTTATTGAATCTATGAGCTACAGCTGCCACCATCAGTATTTTTTGATGTAACAGCCAGGCTCGCTGGATTGAGATAAGGGTTTCCTAGGGCCTTAATAGATTCTTTATGTAAGAAAAAATACTTCCATTGGTCTCCGGTGATTGTATTTTCAATAGAGATGCATCGGTTTTCATTTAACTTACTTTTGATCTCAATAAAGTTCATACCAAAAAGATTGCATGAGCGCATCATGACATCTGGGGAATTGAATGCCGTATTTTTCCAGGTAGAAATGCCATCACATTCACTGGGCTCGTAGGCGTTGGCATTGAGTATGCAAAGCAATAAAGCAGAAGCTAATAAATTTTTTTTCATCAACACATCCCCTTTAAAAAATTACTTTCAGTGATCATGAGAATAATTTGAGATGCTGATATTTCATATAAAACTTTAGCTATAGCGGATTAATTGTTATCACTAATACTTTAGTTCTAAGCTTAAATATGTTCACAATTTTTCAGCGGTTGATCACTTAATATTCCTCCGGCTAAAAAAGAAATTAGCTTTAACTGTAAATTTAGATAGAGAGTTGAAGTGAACAAATTTTACGTAAATGTAATCGTAGCTGCATCAGCTTTCCTCATTGGCTTGATGAGCGCCTCAGCAGTGAATCCATTCGACTTAGATGTGGCCCATAACGTATCGGATACTCAGTCTGATCTCATGGGGAATATAGGGGGTTAATCTAGACTGATGTATCAGTTTATAAAGCAACCCAATATCATTTACATTGATCTGTCACTAATTTGAATATAAGAAAACCACCTTGCAAGGTGGTTTTTTGTTTCTGATAATTAAGGAAAGTTTTAAAAGTGATAGCCGACACCAAATATGAAGTCATAACCCGTTGCACCAGCCGTAGATTTCACGGTGGATCCGCCGTCAGTTAAAACTGTTACCGGTTTAGCTCTATTGACTGCATAATTTCCCTCACCAAATGCATAGATTGATTGAGTAATCAATTGCTTATATCCCAGTCCGTAAACCGTTCCATTGACTCGAGTGGATTGTTGAGGATAGTTACCGGGGGAGTTGGCGTTGAGCGTAGACCCAGCGTAGCCTATCTTTGCATAGATTAAATGAGATTTATTAATTACATAGCCTGGTAGTAGGGAAAAACTAAAAATGTTGGAAACATCGTATGTGCCGTATTTGACAGATGCGCCGATAGGCGTATTTGTCACTAGCGTTGTGCCCACTGACCTTGAGTGACCAGGGTATAAGGCTGCTCCAATTCCTAAGATATATTTTTCGCTAATCCCAAAGTTATAACCTATTCCTATATTTGCAGCAGGACCATTTGCATGATTTGCAGTTGCTGTATTGGGAAATGTGTAATTTCCAATGGACGTTGTGCCGCTAGTACTTTTCGGAATATAACTCTCGTAGCCAATTAGGCCTACCTGACCATAGGCTCCTACCCATGGATTTAGAAGAGAGTCGGCATAAGCATTAAATGAAAATAATGTGATCAGTAGGGCTGCAACATGATGAAATTTAATATTTGGCATTGGTATCTCCTGGATTTAATATTATTTTTTTAAAAGCTTTTTGATTGCATCAACAATTTCGTTGTAGCCAATAGGCTTATACAGCATGTCAATGCTTAATTCTTTAAATAATTGAATATGCTGAGGAGAGGTATCGGCCGTAATAATAATGGCAGGAATTTCTACGCCAAAACTATCGCGGAGCTGCTGAATAATGAGATCTCCAGTGGTTGTTTCAAGGCGGTAATCACTCAAAATACAATCAATACGATTAATATTTGCCAGCTGACTCATTAGCTCTTGGCTATTTTCAGAGAGAGAAAGAACTTTGAATCCGTTTTGAGACAAGGCTTGTTTATAAGCATCAAAAATGGTGTGATCATCCTCAAAGATCGCAATCGTTTTTGCTTCTAAAAGAATATCTTGTGGTCCAAAGGTCTGTTGAAATGAATCATCAACCAATATTTCAATATGGTCCGGTAGGGCGGTGGTCGAGTAGGGCGTTTGGATGCTAAATGCAGTGCCTGATCCTAGTGTAGATTTCACGGAAAGATCCGTATTGGAAATTACGCAGAGTCTTTTGACTATCGAAAGTCCTAACCCAAGTCCATCGTGCATATTACGAGTGCTATCTACTCTAAAAAATTCATCAAAAATTTTATCTAGTAGGGTTGAGTCGATTCCATAGCCTGTATCTTCAATCGTAACGTGTAAACAATCGTGTTTTGAGCTTAGATTAACCTGAACAGCTCCTGATGCGGTGTATTGAATTGCATTGGATATTAAGTTACCAAGCAGCTGCTGTAGCAAAAATTTATCCCCATTTACGCCCATATTCATAAAATAAAACTGGAGTATTAAATCTTTGCTTGCTGCAATCGGAGTAAAGGTGTTGGATAAAAAGCCTACTAGCTCGATAAGCTCAAATGGCTTTTCAAGCTTATTTGAGGTGCCTGCATCAAGTTTGCTTAAATCCAATAGGGACTTAAACATGGAGTTAAGAGTCTGGATGCTTTTTTTAATCTGAAGAAAATTAATTTTTTCTTTCTGGTTGAGTCTATTGGGATCGAAAAAGTCTAGGTAAATATTGACAGCATGGAGTGGCTGTCTTAAGTCGTGGCTGGCGGTGGCAATAAACTTTGATTTGGCAATGTTTGCTGCAATCGCAATATTGCGCTCGTATTCAAGCGCCTTATTCAGAGACTGGTTCTGAATTTGTAAGCTGACTGTTTCTATCCAAGACTTCGAAAAATTGGAAGCCATCTTAATGGTGTAAAGAAAGAAGGCAAAGTTACCTAATTGGATGGGCCATGGGAACATCACTGGAGGGAGAATGGAGGCAAGAAATTGGCAGCTGAAGATGGGAAATGCAAAGCATAGAAACGTTGATCGATGAACGGAGTAGCCATATAAACCTACAAACACCGCTGTAGAGCTCATCAATAAATAGATGCATTGCAAGCTAAATGGTAAAACAGTTGCAATAATTAGCCAACCCAGTCCCCAGCAGGCCGTTACTGACACGACACCGAGATTTAAGTTGAATATTTTTTTCTTGGTTGTTAGTTTTGAATCTTTATTCCTTGTAAAGATCATGTAGGCTCTAAATATTACGCATGTGATCATTGCTGCTAACCAGATGGCAAGATTGAGCGGGGGGGGTGTCCTGAAAAATTAAAATTCCGGTAAATAGTGGCCCAATAACTGTGCCTGCAGTGTTGGTCCGCGAGGCAGTTTCAAGAAACCTATACTTTTCTTCTAACAACAAATCTTTGTTGTCTTCTATAGAGAAGAGATCCATGCCTTATACCAAGCCGATTTCTTTTGCTTTAATAACGGCTTGAGTACGATTAAACACTTGCATCTTTTTAAAAATCTCACCTAAATGCACCTTAACAGTCTGTTCGCTGATATTGAGTGAGTAGGCAATCATCTTGTTGGAGTCGCCATTCGATATATGGCTCAGGATTTGTTTTTGCCTGTCCGTGAGCGGAGTGGGCTTAGACTCATTGGGGCTGAGGCCCATTAAATCGCAAAGACTTTGGTAAATAAATGAGGTATCACTGCTCTTTGGTATGAAAATGCTACAACCCGCTTCAATACACTCTTGCGCCAAACTTTCCTTTTCAAGCCCAGAAATTGCTGCAATAGCAATAACGTCATCACATTTTTTAAATTCTTGAATGCCAAAAAGCTGATTTTCAGAATCCGGTATGAGTAGGTCTAAAAGAATGATCCAACTTGACTGTTTGCAGCGTACTATATTCAAGCCCTCTTTAATCGAGTTTGCTGAAAAAACCTGTGTTCCACAGGAAAAGAATTTTCTAGTAAGAAACTGGTGAAGTGCATCCCGATAAACCGGATGATCGTCAACGATTAATAATGAAACAGAGTGCATTGCGACCCTTATTCTCGGCCTATTTGAGGTATGTTTTATCTAGAATGATTATTGCATCAATCATCTTTCTATTTCTAGAACTTTAGCTCTATATAAACACTTGACCAAGATCAATAATCTTCTGCTATCCCTTAATTGGCTTGCTAATTTAAGGGTTCTCCTAAGCTTTAAGTTGCGGGCACATCTGTCAGTTCAGTGACTAGAGCTAAAGTGCTATAGATAAGGATAGAGGCTGCACTTAGGATGCTTTCAGTTCATCTTTTTGGAGATCCGTCATGCACCCTCTTTCTTTATTTAACCGCTATCCCTTGGCCACTGTGTTGATGGCAATTTTCTTCATAGGCGCTTCCGTAGCTATTGCTGGAACAAGAATGCAGTTAGATGGCGGCACTCAAGCCCAAGTGACTGCAAGTAATCCTCACCAAATTCCTGACCACCTCAATCCCAAATTTCACAGAATTTCAGATGAGGTGATAGTGATTAAAAGTAAGCTTACAGAAGAGGTTTTAGAGCTTACGGAAACCGTTCATAGCATTGCTTTCCAAGGTCATCATGGTTATTCGAAACCAATTTTGGATTACACAACCGGAACATCGAATTGAGATGCCGTCGTCAATCAGAGATTCATCGTTCTAGGATTAATTTATGAAGACCTCTCTTTTCCTACCAGTGTTTGAGGCTCTTGGTCATGAGGCAAGATTGAGATTATTTAACCTAATCTATCAATCGGGAAAAATAGGGGTTAGACCAAAAGAGATGATGGATAAATTTGGTTCCAACCCTGGAACACTCGACTTTCACCTAAAGAAGCTTGTTGCTGCCAAGTTGGTTGTCTTGAAAATGGGCGGCCCCAGAGGTGTTTACTGCGCCAGTGAATGTATTCCTGATGCTCTTCTTCAATTGCTTGATTCAAGCGATGAAAAATTACACCAAAATAGTTTTTCAATCTGCGGTAGAGCCCAAGAAACTGAAATTCTCAACTCGTGTATTTAAGGATTTCGTGTCTATATGGGCGCGAGTCTAGAGTTAGATTTCTAGGTTATCAATCAAGCGTGTCTTACCGAGCTTAGCAGCCGTTAGAATCACGAGCGGCTCGCCAGCCTGCAGGCTTTCATTAGAAGCTGGTGCTAAATCGCTTTGCTGGCGTATAGCAATGTAGTCTGGTTGCCACCCGCGACCTGATAGAAGGTCAACTGCGATTTTTTCAATCTCGATCAGCGAATGCGTATTACGCTCACTCAAATCCAGCACGCGTGCGCGCACTTCCTTTAAGGCTTTCTGCAGCTCAGGCGCTTCTGCACGCTCTGCCGCTGAAAGATAGCCATTACGAGACGAGAGTGCGAGACCATCATCGGCGCGAATGGTTTCCCCTGGAATGATGTCTACAGGCAATGCAAATTGTTTGGCCATCTGACGAATGATCATCAGTTGCTGATAATCTTTTTTACCGAAGACGGCTACTTTGGGTTGCACACAAGAAAGTAGCTTGAGTACTACGGTGCAAACACCTTTAAAGAAGCCTGGACGAAACTCACCCTCAAGGATGTCGCCCAACTGCTGTGGTGGATCCACTCGATATTCTTGGGGCTGTGGATACAGATCGCGCTCAGTGGGCGCAAACAAGATATACACACCTTCTTTTTCTAGCTTATCGATGTCCGCCTGCATGGTACGTGGATAGCTATCAAAGTCCTCATTGGGGCCAAACTGCAATCTGTTGACGAAGATGCTGGCCACTACGGGGTCACCGTGCTGCCTAGCCAGGCGCATCAGTGATAAGTGGCCCTCGTGGAGGTTACCCATCGTCGGTACAAAGGAGGCGCGATTTTGCCCACGCAAGTGGTCACGTAACTCTTGTATATCGCTAATAATTTTCATGCAACAGGGGTGTAGGCGAGTCGTACATAAATTGGTGCGTAGGGCTCTGCCTGAGTAATTTCTACTAAGGCCTCACGTGAAAGCTCTAACATCGCAATGAAGTTCACGATCACTACTGGAATACCTTTGCCAGATTTAATGGCATCTTCAAAGAGCTCGCCGAATTCTACAAAGCGAGTGCTCTGTAAGCGACGCAAAATGCGTGTCATGAAATCGCGTACAGATAGCTCTTCGCGAGTAATGGTGTGGTGTTGATTGAGTTTGGCGCGGTGAAGTACATCACGCCAGGCCATTTGCAGGTCATCTTGACTGACATCTGGCCAGGTCACGGCAACGGTGGTATCTACATAACCATGAGCGATTTGGAAATCACGTCCTTGCTGCGGAATTTGATCGAGCTCTTGTGCAGCCAGCTTCATGCGTTCGTATTCTAAGAGGCGGCGAACGAGTTCTGCACGTGGATCTTCAACCTCTTCATCGCTATCCGCTTTTTTCATTGGCAATAACATGCGAGATTTAATCTCAATCAACATGGCTGCCATTAAGAGGTACTCGGCCGCCAGCTCTAGATTGTGATGACGAATTTGATCGATATAGCTCAGGTACTGAAGGGTCACCTGTGCCATTGGAATATCGAGGACATTGAAATTCTGCTTACGAATGAGGTAGAGCAAAAGATCGAGGGGGCCTTCAAATGCCTCCAAGAAAACTTCTAGCGCATCGGGCGGGATGTAGAGATCTGTCGGGAGTTTAAAGAGGGGTTCGCCATATAACTTGGCGAAAGCTGAAGACATGCCATCCGTGACGGACGGGGTGCTATCGAGCAACTCCGCCTGAACGCTCGGCTCAGCTCCCAACGCATTACCTGAATTAGTCATTCGAATATACGTAAGCGCGCTGTTTTAACTTGGCAGCCTGGGCGCGACGCTGGTCTTCAGTAGTCAAAGGCGCCTTGTCCCATAGGAGTGCTCGTCCAGCTTGCTGATCCGCTTCGAGATGCGGTTGCTCAGACTTGAGCTCATTTAAGAACTGGGTGAATTCAGATGTATATCTAGCCATCATATTTCCTAAAATTCTCAATTAATTCAATAACTTGCAAAAATTACTGGGCGGCAGAATTCTGCCTAGCCCATCATTATTAACGATTTTTCCTACAAACCCATCGACTTTTTGGCTAATCCTCAGAAATGCGCTCTTTTCAGCCTATTTTTAGAGGTTTGCCGCCAATAAAGCCTCGATTTGCGGTGCTTCAACGCGAGTCATCAAGTGTTGATAAGCTTTGATTGGATTTTCGCTAGACAGAGGCGTTTTCACGTCATTCCAGCTCATTGCAGGTATGGAGAGGAATTCTTCGACACCCGCTGTCACTTGTGGCAACACGGGCTTGAGGTAGAGGCTGAGCAGGCGGAATGCCTCCAAAGTCACGCTACATACTTTTTGCAAGTCTGCTTCACGCTCAGGATCCTTGGCGATTTCCCAAGGTTTGTTTTCATCTACAAAGCCATTGACCTTGTCAGCCAACTCCATGATGGTACGTAATGCTTTTGCGTATTCACGTGTCTCATAGAGTTCAGCAATTCTTTGATTGGCGTCAGCAATTTCGGTCAGCAATGGATTGTGCATTGCTGCATCAGAAACAACGCCACCAAAACGCTTCACCAGGAAGCCAGCACTACGGCTAGCGATGTTGATGTACTTGCCCAAAAGGTCACTATTGACTCTGGCAACAAAGTCTTGAAGATTGAGATCCAAATCTTCCATGCTGTCATTTAACTTGGTTGCAAAGTAATAGCGGAACCACTCTGGGTTGAAGCCAGATTCAATCACGCTGTGAGCGGAGATGAGCGTGCCGCGTGACTTACTCATCTTCTCGCCATCAACCGTGAGAAAGCCGTGAGCAAACACATTGGTTGGCGTGCGGTAACCAGCAAAGTGCAAAGTTGCAGGCCAGAATAGTGTGTGGAAATACAAAATATCTTTACCGATGAAGTGATACTGCTCGGTAGTGGTATCTGGTCTAACCCATTCCTCAAAGTTCAAGCCTTTGCTCTGGCAGTAGTTGAGGAAGCTAGCGTAATAGCCAATCGGAGCATCAAGCCAGACATAGAAATACTTGCCCGGCGCATCAGGGATTTCAAAGCCAAAGTAGGGGGCGTCACGGGAGATATCCCAGTCACCCAGCTTGCTATCACCAGGCTGTCCAACCCATTCCTTCATCTTATTGCGAGCTTCGGGTTGCAGGGGTGTTCTGACTTGAGTCCAGTCACGCAGGAAGGTTTCGCAACGTGGATCAGATAGCTTGAAGAAGTAGTGGTCGGAAATTTTCTTAATTGGTGTTGCGCCACTCACTACAGAAAACGGATTCTTTAAATCGGTTGGAGAGTAGGTTGCGCCACACTTTTCGCAAGAGTCGCCGTATTGATCTTTAGCACCACATTTAGGGCACTCGCCTTTAATAAAGCGGTCCGGTAAGAACATTTCTTTAACAGGATCGTAAGCCTGCTCAATGGCACGCTTTTCAATTAAGCCAGCATCGCGTAGCTTGAGATAAATACTCTGAGAGAGAGTTTCATTCTCAGGGCTATCCGTGGTGTAGTAGTTGTCGAAAGAAATCAAGAAGTCATCGAAATCGCGCTTGTGCTCTTTCCAAACATTGGCAATGAGTTCTTTAGGAGTGATGCCCTCTTTTTCAGCGCGCAACATAATGGGCGTACCGTGAGTGTCATCGGCGCCAACATAGTGAACCTCATGACCGCGCATTCTTTGGAATCGAACCCAAATATCGGTCTGGACATATTCCACCAAATGCCCAATATGAATCTGGCCATTAGCGTAAGGCAAGGCGGAGGTAACTAGCAGGCGACGTTTGGGGCTACTCATGAAAAGCGGACTTAAATAGAAAAAATTTAACAAATGGGAATACAAGATTATGGGGCTTGAGCCTCTACTTCAGCACTAATTTTAGTCTGCGGTTAAAGTAAATACCGATTCGAACCTAATTTAAGAGATGTTTTATGGCTTCACCCCACAATATTCAGATGTCTAGCGCTTCTGTGCCCTTGGTGCATGAGGTTCAAATCATGGATGAAGCAGGGCGTATCAAGACCACCCACATCCCTGGGGAGCGCCCTTTAACCATCTATCTGGATAAGCGCGAGGTCGTGACCTTGATGACTCTAGGGAGCGCCCCAGAGGCTCTGGTGCTGGGCTACCTGCGTAATCAGCGATTGGTGGAGTCGCCAGACGATATTGCGAGTATTCAGGTCGACTGGGAGACGGATTCAGCGGCGGTGAAGACCCATCGCAGCACTGTGGACATCGATGCGCTCACCAGCAAGAGGGTAGTGACTACGGGTTGTGGCCAAGGCACGATGTTTGGTGGCTTGATTGAGGAAATGTCTGAGATTCGGCTGCCTGATGGGCCACAGCTGACCCAAGAGGCCATTGTTGATCTGATTGATAGCATTCGGATGCATGACACGATTTACAAGAAATCCGGCTCGGTCCATGCCTGCGCAGTGTTTGAGCGGGATGGCAATGACAAGGTCCGACTACTGCATTTCATTGAAGATGTAGGGCGGCACAACGCCGTTGACTCTATTTCAGGGTTGATGTGGCTGGCTGATAAGCCGGGCAAAGACCTGATCTTCTTTACCACTGGGCGCCTGACCTCCGAGATGGTCATCAAAGGCGCTCAAATGGGCATCCCTTTCCTCATGACTCGCTCTGGTATGACCTTGATGGGTCTGGAATTAGCCCGCAAAACCAACCTGACCCTCCTATCGCGTTGTTCTGGGAAGCATTTTGAGATATTCAATGCCCCAGAGAGGATCATTTTTAGCGCTCCGCCCGTCTCTGTGTAAATTGGTGGGCGTAGGTCCGGCGATGGTTTTACAATTCGGCCATGACTATTAAATCTGACCACTGGATCCGCCGCATGGGCGCGCAAGGCATGATCAGCCCATTTGAACCTGGGCAGGTCCGTCAAGACGCTGCTGGGCAAAAAATTGTGAGCTATGGCACTTCAAGCTATGGCTATGACATTCGTTGTGCCGATGAATTCAAGATCTTCACGAACATCAATAGCACTATCGTTGATCCGAAGAATTTCGATGAACAATCATTTGTCGACTTTAAGGGTCCGGTCTGCATCATTCCGCCAAACTCTTTTGCTTTAGCAAGAACGGTTGAGTATTTCAAGATTCCACGCAGCGTATTAACCGTCTGCGTCGGTAAGAGTACTTATGCGCGTTGCGGAATTATTGTGAACGTCACTCCATTTGAGCCTGAGTGGGAGGGTTATGTAACTTTGGAGTTTTCTAACACCACCCCTTTGCCTGCCAAAATTTATGCTGGAGAGGGATGTGCGCAAGTCCTGTTCTTTGAGAGCGACGAAGTGTGTGGCACATCGTACAAAGATCGCGGCGGCAAGTATCAAGGTCAGGTTGGCGTTACCCTTCCAAAGACTTAATTCTTTCATTT
>CANFWB010000049.1 GCA_947450605.1 Burkholderiaceae bacterium | reverse complement strand
GCACTGCTAGCTGGATTGATTTGATGCCTGTTAGACAAGTTGCCATTCTGGGATCCACGGGATCGATTGGCGTCAATACTCTGGATGTGATTCGAGCACATCCTGATCGCTTTCAGGTGGTAGCTCTCACTGCAGCAAAACAAATTGAGCGCCTAGCTGAGCAATGTATCGAATTCAAACCTGCCATTGCCGTGGTTGCAGATGCGGAAGGGGCTGCACGCTTAAGCCAATTGCTTGCGGATAAGCAGATCAAGACTCAGGTTTTGTTTGGCCCTGAAGCTTTAGTAACTGCTGTTACGGATTCTGATTGCGATACGGTTATGGCGGCAATTGTCGGGGCGGCTGGTCTTGTCCCCACTTTAGCTGCGGCGCAAGCGGGTAAGCGCGTATTGCTAGCCAATAAAGAGGCGCTGGTGATGTCCGGCAATTTATTTATGCAAGCCATGAAAGTGGGTGGCGGTGAGCTGCTACCGATCGATAGTGAGCACAATGCTATTTTTCAGTGTTTGCCAGCCCAATTTACACGGACACCAGCAGCGCATTTGGGAGTGGAAGAGCTATGGTTAACTGCTTCTGGTGGGCCTTTTAGGGATATACCGATTACAGACTTAGCGGCCATTACTCCTCAGCAAGCTTGTGCGCATCCAAACTGGGTGATGGGTAGAAAAATTTCTGTTGATTCTGCGACGATGATGAATAAAGGGCTTGAAGTCATCGAAGCTTTTTGGTTATTTGGTTTACCACTAGAAAAGATTAAGGTGCTAATTCATCCACAGAGCGTGGTGCATTCCATGGTGCGCTACCGAGATGGTTCTGTGTTGGCGCAAATGGGCCAGCCTGATATGCGTACGCCGATTGCCTATGGATTAGCATGGCCTGAGCGGATTGACGCCGGTGTTGATCACTTAAACCTCACACAGTTGGCCGGCCTCAGTTTTTCAGAGCCCAACTTCTCGCAATTTCCTTGTCTGGGCTTGGCATTTGCTGCCGCAAGAGCAGGGGGTACTGCACCCACCATATTGAATGCCGCCAATGAAATCGCAGTCGCTGCATTTTTGGACGCAGGTTTGCCCTATCTGCAGATTGCAGAAGTGGTGGAGAGTACATTACATGCGATGCCCTCAGTTTCTGCGGACTCTTTGGAGACCATTCTCAGTGCAGATGCCAGGGCACGTCAGATTGCAAATGACTTCATTCGCAATATCAAGCAATAGATCGGTGAACTTGTGCAGGCCTTAATTACTCTTGCTGCATTCTTGGTCACACTAGGTGTACTGGTTAGCTTTCATGAGTACGGCCATTTTTTAGCAGCCCGCTTATGTGGTGTAAAGGTGCTGCGTTTTGCCTTGGGGTTTGGCAAACCGTTGTTTACCTACACCGCTAAAAATGGGACCGAATGGGTTCTTGCTGCCATTCCCTTGGGTGGTTATGTCAAATTATTGGACGGACGTGATAGCCAGCAATCCATCAAACCCGCGGAGCGCCCAGAATCCTTTGATATAAAACCCCTTTGGCAACGCTCCTTGATCGTAGCGGCGGGACCGTTTGCCAATTTCTTATTGGCTGTTATTTTGTTCTCAGTTATTTATGTCTCAGGCGTGCCTCAGTTGCCTGCTCGACTCCAGGCGCCACCCGAGCAATCTATCGCTGCGAAATTAGGGGTGCTTGCAGGCGATCAGGTTATCGGCTGGCAATCCCTCTCGACGGATTACAGTGGCACCCCAATCCTTGAAGACTTTGACCCCGTCCCGAGTTGGAATGCCTTGCGCTGGCTGCTCTTAGATGCTGTAACTGGGGAGCAGGGCTTTGCCCTGGAAATGCTGGATGTTTCCGGCAGTCGCCACATCAAATCCTTCAAGCAGAGTGATTTACCGGTAATTGCTCCGGAATCTGATCCCTTTAAGGCGCTGGGCCTACTTCCACAGTCGAGTCCGCCTTCAGAATGGACCGAGCTCAAATTGGGTCCCGTTGAAGCCTTAGGCTTTGCTAGTCAGCGGGTGTACCTCATTACCAAGGTCTCCTTACGACTAATGTTGGGTTTATTTTCTGGAAAAACTACCTTGAAACAGCTCGGCGGACCTTTAAGTATTGCGGATATGGCAGGGAAGTCTGCTCAGGTCGGCTGGCAGCCATTTATGGCCTTTTTGGCTCTGATGAGTATCAGTATTGGACTCTTGAATTTGCTCCCCCTGCCAATGCTGGATGGGGGTCAGCTCCTGTATGATGGATGGGAGTTGGTTGTTGGCAAGCGAATTTCATTATCCGCACAGGAAAATCTCCAAAAAGTGGGTTTTTTACTGCTGATATCTCTTTCCTTGCTGGCCTTGTTTAACGATTTGCAACGCTACCTTTCATCTTGAATTTTCCGATCCTCTCTTTTCGCTCTGTAATCCGATTTATTGCCCAGTTCGCCATGGTTGTTGCTGCGGGTCTGTCTATCAATGCACAAGCAGCGGATTCTTTTGTCATTCAAGATATTCGAATTGAGGGATTGCAGCGGGTTGAGCCGGGCACGGTCTTTAGTTACCTACCTGTTCAGGTCGGCGATACCTTCACGGAAGAGAAGGGCGCTGAAGCTATTAAGGCTTTGTATAGCACCGGTTTCTTCCGAGATGTTCAAATTCAGGCTCAAGGCAATGTCTTGATTGTGATTGTTGAGGAGCGCCCGACGATTTCCCGCATTGAATTTACGGGAATGAAAGAATTTGACCAAGAGATAGTGCGTAAATCATTAAAGGCTGTTGGGGTTGCTGAGGCTCGCTTTTATGACAAGGCGCTGATTGATAAGGCTGAGCAAGAACTCAAGCGTCAATATGTTGGTAAGGGTATGTATGCTGCTGAGGTGGTTGCAACGGTAACTCCGGTAGAGCGTAATCAAGTAGCGATTTATTTCAATATCGATGAAGGCCCTGTAGCGAAGATTCAGGAAATCAACTTCATTGGTAATAACGTCTTTAGCGAGAGCACCCTCAAAAGTGAGATGCAGCTCAAGACTGGCGGATGGTTGTCTTGGTATAGCAAAGACAATTTATATTCCAAGCAAAAGCTCACAGCTGACTTGGAGAATATCCGCTCCTACTATCTCAACCGTGGTTATCTTGAGTTTGTGATTGAGTCAACCCAGGTTTCGATTACCCCAGACAAGAAGGGCATCTTCCTGACGATCAGTATTCGTGAGGGCAATAAATTTACTGTCAAGGACGTGCGTTTGGCCGGTGATTTATTGGGCAAAGAGGCTGAGCTTATTCAACTTGTAACCCTCAAGCCTGGTGATACATTCTCCTCAGCAAAACTGACTGAGAGCACTAAGTCAATTGCTGAAATTCTGGGTTCTTATGGTTATGCATTTGCCACCATCAATCCGCAGCCAGATATTCGTCGTGAATTAAGTGAGGTTGATTTGACTCTGGTGGTTGATCCAGGTCGCCGTGTTTACGTCCGTCAGGTGAATGTCACTGGTAATGCCAAGACCCGAGACATGGTCATTCGTCGCGAGATGCGCCAGTTCGAGAGCTCCTGGTTCGACAGCGAAAAGATTGAATTATCCAAAAAACGTTTAGGTCGTTTAGGTTACTTCACTGAGACAGATGTTTCCACGCAAGATGTTCCTGGGTCAGCAGATCAGGTTGACGTTAACGTCAAGGTGTCTGAGAAGCCTACAGGTGCCGTGACTCTAGGTGCAGGTTTCTCCTCAACTGAGAAATTAATCCTATCGGCTGGTATCAACCAGGACAATGCTTTTGGTACGGGTACTGCAGTAGGTCTCAATATGTCTCTGGGTAAAATCAACCAAAGTTTAGCTCTGTCGAACTATGACCCTTACTTTACGGAAGAGGGTATTAGTCGTTATACCGATTTGTACTACCGCTCATCCAAGCCTCTCTACTATACCGGCGACCCTAATTACCAAATTAAGTCCGTTGGCTCTAATATCAAGTTTGGCGTTCCCTATACCGAAGTCGACAGAGTCTTCTTTGGGACTGGGGTTGAGGCCTTCCGGATTCAATCTAGCTCAAATACTCCGCAACCATACCTAAGTTATATGCAGGACTATGGAGTCCCAGCGCCTGGCTACCCTAATACATTAACCACGTACAACGTTCCAATTACGGTGGGTTGGTCTCGTGATGGTCGTGATAGTGCGTTGATGCCATCGACCGGATCATTGCAGCAATTGAATGCTGAAGTGGGAACCCCTGTCGGTAACATGATGTTCTACCGCATTTTTGGCCAATACCAAAAGTATCACTCCTTTTCAAAAGGTAATATTTTGTCCTTTAATGGTGAGGTGGGTTACGGTGAGGCTTACGGCAAGTATCCATTCCCAATTACCAAAAACTACTACGTTGGTGGCATCGGATCGGTTCGTGGTTATGCTCCAGGATCCCTGGGCCCTACTTTCTACAATATCAACACAGGTCTGAATCAGCCAACCGGTGGACAGTCTAAAATTGTCAGTAACGTCGAGTACACCGTGCCTGTTCCGGGATCTGGCGTAGACAAGACTTTACGGGTATTCGGTTTCGTAGATGGTGGTAACGTTTATGCTGAAAATATCAATCTCGTATTGCGATATTCTTATGGCTTGGGTTTATCATGGATATCACCGCTGGGCCCGCTAAAATTCAGTTATGGTATACCGATCAAATCGTTACCAACGGACAATATCCAGCGTTTGCAGTTCCAGGTAGGTACAGCGTTTTAATTGTTTAAGGAAAGTTTTATGAAGCTTCGTCAATCTCCTAAATGGATCCAATTTGGCTTAATTGCTATTGCATCTGCTATTACATTGCCACAAGCATTTGCTCAAGATGCTGGCACTCGAGTTGCTGCCGTGAACGTTGAAAAGGTATTCAACGAATCAAATATGGCCAAAGCAAGCCAGACTAAGTTGCAAAACGAATTCATGAAGCGTCAGAACGAGATTCGTGAAAGCGCTCAAAAAATTAAGTCTGCCGCTGAAAAATTGGACCGTGATTCAGCGGTAATGCCGGAGGCAGATCGCGTTCGTCGTCAACGTGAGTTGGCTGACCAGGATCGCGAACTTCAACGTAAACAACGTGAGTACACAGAAGATTTGAATCAGCGCAACTTTGAAGAGCGTGCCAAGATTGCTGAAAAAGCAAATCAGGCACTGAAGCAAATCGCCGACCAAAGAAAAATTGATGTCATTATTCAAGACCCAGCCTATGCCAATCCAAAGGTTGACGTTACTGATGATGTCATCAAGGCTTTGAATAGTCTCAAGTAAGTTTTATGCCCACCGCCATCGAGCTGGCCGAACAGTTTCAAGTAAGCTTGGTGGGGGATGGCTCCCTCGCGCTTCAGGGTCTCGCTCCTCTCGAGCGAGCCCAATCCAGCCAAATCTCCTTTTTATCCAATCCACTGTATCGTCAGCAAGCAAGCGATAGCTCTGCTGGTGGCCTGATTGTGAGCAAATCGGACCTGGATTTTCTTCAGGCAAATCCTGGCACTCATTCTGCGCAACGCGTTTACTTTGTCTCTAAAAATCCTTACGCCAGTTTTGCCAGAATGGCGCAACACTTTGCAAAAGTATCTGCACCTATTTATACGCCAGGCGTTCATCCTAGTGCGGTAATTGATCCTTCTGTCATTATTCCCGCTTCATGTCACATTGGCCCATTTGTGCAAATCGACTCTGGCGTGAAATTGGGCGAGCGTGTTGCACTTCTGGGTAATATCTCTGTCGCAAGAAATTCGAACATTGCTAGCGACACCCTGATTTATCCTAACGTATCAATTTATTCCGAAACTCAAATTGGTGAGCGTTGCATTATTCATAGCGGGGCAGTGATTGGCGCAGATGGATTTGGTTTTGCACCTGATTTTTCCGCCACTGGTGGCGAGTGGGTAAAGATCCCGCAAACCGGTGCTGTTGTGATCGGCAATGATGTGGAAATTGGCGCATCAACCACTATTGATCGCGGTGCCATGAGTGATACTGTCATTGGGTCTGGAACAAAAATTGATAATCAGGTTCAAATTGCGCACAACGTGACCGTCGGCAATTGTTGCGTGATTGCAGGTTGCGCTGCTATTTCGGGAAGCACCAAGATCGGTAATTTCTGTATCGTTGGCGGAGCTGCTAATTTTGCTGGGCACCTCACTATTGCAGATAGGACTACGGTTTCTGGTAACACCTCAATTATTCGCTCCATTACCCAGCCGGGTCAGCATTACACCGGCGTTTATCCCTCAATGCTGCATAGCGCTTGGGAGAAAAACGCAGCTATCCTGCGGGGTCTCGATAAAATACGCCAACGCCTACGTTTATTGGATAAGTCCAAGCAGTCAGAATCAACAGGGTAGAGCGTTTAATCTGAGAGGGCTCGCTAGAAGTTCGCTTTGACCTTATATTAAAAAATCTAGAAACTTTATTAAGCAGGTATACATATGAGCAAACCCATCGCTATCGACATCAATAAAATTTTGAAGTTGTTACCGCATCGCTATCCATTTTTATTGGTTGATCGCGTATTAGAAATTGAACCGCGTCAAAGTATTACTGCGCTCAAAAACGTCACGATGAATGAGCCGTTTTTTCAGGGACACTTTCCGGATTTTCCGGTGATGCCTGGTGTTTTGATTATTGAGGCGCTGGCCCAAACCGCTGCCTTATTGACATTCTCTGAAGAGCGCGCGGAAGATGCCGTGTACTACTTTGCTGGTATCGATGGTGCTCGCTTTAAGAAGCCGGTATTGCCCGGTGACCAATTGATTATGACGGCCAAGCTAGAGCGTGAACGTGCTGGTATCTATAAGTTCCAGGTACAAGCTACTGTTGATGGCGAGCTTGCAGCTGAAGCTAATATTACTTGTGCTGTTCGTACGAAAGGTGCGTAATGACTCGGATTCATGCATCTGCTGTAGTTGATAGTAAAGCTGAAATCGCTAGCGATGTTGAGATCGGTCCGTACTCTGTGATTGGACCTAATGTCAAAATCGGCGCCGGCAGCAAAATAGGCTCTCACACCGTGATTGAGGGCTACACCACTATTGGTATAGAAAATAATTTTGCGCACTTCGCTGCCATCGGTGGTGCGCCACAAGATATGAAATACCGTGGCGAGCCAACTCAACTCATTATTGGTGATCGCAATATGATTCGTGAGTTCACCACAATTCATACTGGGACCTCGCAAGACGAGGGTATTACTCGTATTGGTAATGACAATTGGATTATGGCTTACGTACATATCGCGCATGATTGCCAGATTGGAAACAACACCATTTTCTCTAGTAATGCACAAATCGCTGGCCATGTTCAGGTCAATGATTGGGCGATTATGGGTGGCATGTCTGGCGTTCATCAATTTGTTCGTATTGGCCAACACGCTATGCTTGGGGGTGCCTCCGCATTAGTGCAGGATATTCCGCCATTTGTGATTGCTGCCGGCGATAAGGCTTCTCCGCACGGCATCAATGTAGAAGGTTTGAAGCGCCGGGGCTTCTCAAGTGAAACGATTTCTGCTTTACGTCAGGCATATAAGGTGCTCTACAAAGATGGCTTGAGTTTTGAAGAGGCTAAGGTAGAAATTCAGAAGATGGCGATTGCCAGTACATCTGATGCCGCTACCGCAGAAAAGCTGACGGAGTTCCATGACTTTATTGCCGCCTCTACGCGCGGCATTATTCGATAGAGCAGGTCTAGTGTCTAAACTTGCTTGTGTTGCTGGAGAGCCCTCTGGTGATTTGCTGGCAGCACCTGTACTAAGTGCTTTAAAGCAAATTCCCGCCACCTCTCAGCTTGAGGTGTATGGTATCGGCGGTCCACGCATGCAGGCAGAAGGTTTGCGTTCAGATTGGCCGATGGAGACACTGAGTGTTCGTGGCTATGTTGAAGCAATCAAGCAGCTTCCAGCAATTCTGAGATTGCGTAAGGAGCTGATTCAGAGTCTTTTAGGTGAAGATCGTCCTGATGTGTATCTGGGTGTTGATGCGCCAGATTTTAATCTGGGAGTAGAGCTGGCCTTGCGTAAAGCAGGCATCCCAACCCTGCATTTTGTATCTCCATCCATCTGGGCTTGGCGAGCAGGGCGTATTACTAAGATTAAGCAAGCCGTCGATAGAATGCTCTGCATCTTTCCATTTGAAACCGAGATTTATGAGCGCGCTGGTATTGCTGCGACCTATGTGGGACATCCTCTGGCAAGCGAGATTCCGCTGGCACCCAATCCAGCATCTGCTAAACAACGCATTGAAACCATCTTGAGCTTGCCTGCCAATGCGCTAGATGGAATTCTGGTTTCAGTACTGCCGGGCAGCCGTGGCTCAGAGATCGAGCTCATTGCTCCTATCTTTTTTAAGACAATGGCAGAGCTGGCTAAGCGTATGCAGGGCCAGTCCCTACACTTTGTGATTCCGGTGGCTACTCCGCGCTTGCGTGCACCACTTGAGGCCTTGCTAAAAAATACCCTAGAGCAAAATCCAGGCTTGGACATTTATTTGATTGATGGCGAAGCAGATGCCGTTCTTGAGGCTGCTGATGTCGTGCTGATTGCCAGTGGCACTGCCACCTTGCAAGCTGCGCTCTGGAAAAAGCCCATGGTGATTTCATATAAGGTGCCTTGGCTGACTGCGCAGATTATGAAGCGTCAAGGATATTTGCCTTACGTTGGCCTACCTAATATTTTATGTGGGGAGTTTGTTGTTCCTGAATTGCTTCAGGACGATGCCACTCCAAAAAATTTAGCCGAAGGTTTGCTCGACTGGTTAAATAACCCTAATAAGGTTAACCAGCTAAAAACCCGCTTCGCTGAGATGCATGAGACCTTGCGCAGGCCAACTGGTTTACTGGTTGCCCAGGCGGTAGCCCAAACGATCGCTGCTAGCAAAAATCGGGTCAGTGCGTGAGTGTGATTTGGGTGTGTGGTGTTGATGAAGCTGGACGAGGTCCTTTAGCTGGTGCGGTCGTCGCTGGCGCAGTAGTGCTTGATCCCGAAAACCCCATCACGGGATTGAAAGACTCCAAGAAATTATCTGCCGCAAGACGAGAGTTTTTATTTGAGCAAATCCAGCTCAAGGCAAAAGCTTGGGGTATTGGCGAAGCAAGTCCTATCGAGATCGATCAGATCAATATCTTGCAGGCAACGATGCTGGCGATGCGCCGAGCGATTGAAGATCTCACTACGCGTTTGGGTGGCTGGCCGGATAAGGCCTTAATCGATGGCAATCGCTGCCCTGAGCTCCCCATTTCAGCCGAAGCCATTGTAAAAGGGGATACGAAGGAGCCGGCAATTTCCGCTGCATCGATCTTGGCTAAAGTGACGCGTGACCGCCAAATGATGGCTTTGCATGACTTGCATCCCCAGTATGGGTTTGCCCAGCATATGGGATATCCAACCCAGGCCCATTTCGCTGCTTTGAAGGAGTTTGGTGCCTGCGATCAGCATCGCCGCAGCTTCTCACCTGTTCGCCATGTTTTGGGGCTGCATAGTCGATAATCAACATTATGAAAATTGAATTCATTACCTCAAAAGACAATTCTTTATTAAAAGAGATTCGTCAACTACAAGCCACTGGCCCTAAAGGCCAAAAGGCGAGATTTGCTCGTGGGCAAGCTTTACTCGAAGGCATTCACTTGGTGCAAACCTGGGTGGGTGATCCAGCTCTAACGTTTTTGATTACCTCTGAGCTCGGTTTGCAAAACCCCGAGATCGCCCAAGCTATTTACGACCATGTTGAGATTTGCCCAGATACTCGCGTCTATCAATTGGACAAAGGTCTTTGGGACTTGCTGGGTGACTTAGTCAATGCTCCGCATATTGCTGGGCTCTTAGATTTACCTCAATCTGCTTTAGCACCACAGCAGTCCGTTGCCACACTAGCTGGTGATGTGGTTATTTTGGACCGTATTCAAGATGCCGGTAATGTGGGCTCTATTTTGCGCACTGCTGCTGCCGCTGGCTTCACTCAGGTGATTGCGCTGACGGGCTGTGCTCACTTGTGGTCTAGCAAAGTAATGCGGGCTGGCATGGGCACACATCGCTTGCTTGATCTTTACGAGGGCTGGTCGATTCAGCAAGTTTTAAGTGCGGTGACCGCGCCTTTGCTGGCGGCCACTGCTGATGGTGAGTTAGAACTCTTCAATATGCATAAAGAACTCATTCATCCGGTAGCTTGGGTGATGGGCAGTGAGGGGCACGGTGTATCTGCAGATCTCATGGCCCAGGCGAAAGGTGTATCGATCCCGATTGATCCTCGCGTGGAGTCTCTGAATGTGTCTACTGCCGCGGCAGTTTGTTTGTTCGAGACTCTGCGGGTGAGGCGCGCTTAGTTAACGATCTTTTCTTGAGGGTCTGCTTTCGGCCAAAAGTAGCCACTCCTATTTTTTCGTCTGAAGCAATTCTAGACAGTTGGGAAGCTTCTTCAGAACACCTTCTTTTTCCAATGTGGTCATTGTTCTATATAAAGCCTCATGGGTAACGCCAATCTCAGAAGCCATTGATTTGTAATCAGATTGGAGTGTTAAAACACCTTGTTTGCCTTCAGTTTCAATGAGGTGAATCAGCTTGCTTCGAATGTCTTTCAGGCTCAATCGTTCAGACTGTGTTCGAAGGCGCATGATCTCTTTGCTGAGCAGTTGTACCCATTTAAGTGAGAACTTGCTATCAGTCAGCGCATCTCTTAAAGATTTAATGGGAAGCGTGATTGCTTGTCCGCTTTGAGTTGCAATAGCATCGCAGTGATAGGCATCTGACAATAAACTCGCTTCACTTAAGAAGCCACCCTTACATCGTTGCAGGGTAGTGGCCTCACCGTGGTTACTGGTTCGAGTAAGGATGGCTTCACCTGAAACGATAAAGAACATGTACTCAGGTTTTTTACCTTGGTGAAATAGCTGCTCACCCTTCTCAAAGTGCTGAGCACGGCATTGCGCCAAAACCTCTTTGGGCAGGAGTTCTTTCAATAGCTCTGGAATATAGAGGTCCATATGATCCAAATCATACGCCCTTTGGGTGATTGAGCCAATAATTAACCCATAAAAAGGAGGTTGTTATGGAAACGATCAATTTAACTGTGAGTGGAATGACTTGTGGTGCTTGCGTAAAGCATGTTGAAAAAGCGATTAATTTAATAGTTGGGGTGCAGAAGGTTGAAGTAGACCTTGCCTCTGGCGCAGTCAAGGTTGAAGGCAATGTCTCGCAACACGTAAAAGAGATTATTGCAGCATTAGAAGAGGATGGTTATCCCGCAAAGATCAGTTCTGATGCATCGCCTCAAGCAAAGGCTAAGAGTGGTTCTTGTAAGAGTGGCACAAGTTGTTGCTGTAACTAACTAAACAAATAGGAAATCAAAATGAAAACTGTAAACAAAATTGCAATTAGTATTGTTGCTGTCATGGGTCTTGGATTGACCGTAGCTTCAGTTCATGCTCAACAAGGCCCCATGGGTAATGGCATGGGTCCAGGAATGATGCATGGTCAAATGATGCAAGGGCAAATGATGGGACAAAACTCTAATATGAAAGTCATGCGTGAGCTAATGACTCCAGCAGAGCGACTTGCCATGATGGACAAGATGATTGATGCCAAGACAGTAGAAGAGCGTCAAAAAATCATGACTGCTAATCATGCTGAGATGGAAAAGCGGGCCAAAGAAAAAGGTATTACGTTGCCAGCAGGACATGGTCCGCAAATGATGTCTGGTAAAAACTGCGGATAGACTAAAGTGTTATTGGTTGGTACAAGGCCACCTTCGGGTGGTTTTGACCTTTAGGCGAACAACTGCTTTGGGTCGCAAGCAGTCGTTAAATAGAGTCTCGGAGTGTTTTGATTTTCTAGGACTGCAGACCCCATTTCGTTTAAAACAACAGTCCCGAGCTAGAGTGAGGCATTCTTGATGCTTATTTTTTTCAGTTCTATGAACCTGGCGCGGTATTGCCCAAGCATGTTTATCTGTAGCAATGGCTGTTATGAAGGTGACTTATAAGTAAGTAACCTTTTATGACCGAAGTAGAGTAAGATACCACCAGCGAATTTCAAGCTAATAGTGTTGTTGTACTAGTAATTAATACCGCAGTTCTGCGATAGTTCTTTTTAGCATCTCCCCCGCCATTCTTGACTCTCGCCTCATTTGGGGCATAGCCCTTTTTTATATTTTTTTAAGGAATAGTCAGATATGGCAAACGGAATTGTGAAATGGTTTAACGATGCTAAAGGCTTCGGCTTTATTACCCCTGATCTTGGTGGCGAAGATTTATTTGCCCATTTTTCAGCAATTAATAGCAACGGCTTTAAGTCATTAGCTGAAGGTCAAAAGGTGACTTTTGATATTACTACTGGCCCCAAAGGCAAGTTAGCATCCAATATTCAACCTGCTTAAATCAGAAGCAAATGCCAGGCGAAAATTATTTGCCTAGTCTAAAGCCCAGCATGACTGGGCTTTTTATTTTTATTAAGGATGTTCAATGGCAAAAGAAGAGTTGCTTGAAATGGAAGGTCTTGTTGATGAAATTCTGCCGGATTCTCGTTATCGGATCACTTTAGACAATGGCCATAAGCTTATTGCCTATACAGCAGGTAGAGTCAAAAAAAATCACATCCGTATATTGGCTGGAGATAAGGTTTCTTTAGAGATCTCAACTTATGACTTGAGCAAGGGCCGTATCACATTTAGGCATATTGAGAAAAAGAACTCTTTTGCCGGTGCGCCGAAAAGACGATATTGATCTTTGAAGTTTAAGGCCGCAAGTTAACTTAATATTTGGAAAGTTTTGTCATGCCAAACAATTGGTAAAAACGGCCTTAAGTTATCAGTTGTTAAGGTGAGCTGGTTGATAGATTAAGGCTTATTAAAAGTTGATCATTCATAGGCAAAAGTTTTGTAAAGACTCTCAGGTCCCAGTCGATAACGCCCTAGGCAACCACGGAATACTATAACCACCTTCGGGTGATTGTTCTTTTGATGTAAATGACTGTTTAGGGTCGAAAGCAGGCATTAAAAATACTTCTCTAGCCTAGGATTGTTTTATCCGACTTAATGGATTGCAATACCGTAGTCGCAATCTCCTCGATGGATTTGCTAGTTGTTGCTACCCAAGGAATGGATTCCTTTTTCATCATGGCAGTGGCTTCGTTAATCTCATAGCGACAGTTTTCCAGCTTGGCATAGTTGCTGCCGGGGCGGCGTTCATTGCGAATTTCTGATAAACGCTCTGCATCGATCATGAGGCCAAAAATCTTGCTGCGATAGGGCATGAGGTCTTTGGGCAATTGACCGCGCTCAAAGTCTTCTGGAATGAGGGGGTAGTTTGCTGCCTTCATGCCATATTGCATTGCCAAGTAGAGACTAGTTGGCGTTTTGCCTACCCGGGATATGCCCACGAGAATGACATCAGCTTCGGCTAGGTTGCGGTTGGATTGTCCGTCATCATGAGCGAGGGAGTAATTAATGGCCTCAATGCGGTTCTTGTAGGCCTCGGTATCAGCATTGTGGTGAAGACGGTTCATCGCATGGGTTGATTTAACCCCGAGGGCCTGTTCTAAAGGCGCTACAAAAGTCTGGAACATATCCAAAATTAGGCCATTGGCCTTGCCGACAATCTTGTTTAGCTCAGGATTCACCAAAGTGGTGAAAACGATAGGTTGGACCCCATATTTGCTAGCAGCCTGATTAATGCTGGAAACAGCGTCATGGGCTTTCTCAGGGCTATCTACAAAAGGGACCCGAATGTGCTTAAAAGTGGCCTCAAATTGCGCCAAAATCGACTGGCTGAAGTTCTCGGCAGTAATTCCGGTGCCGTCAGAAACGATAAAAACAATACGGGTTTGGGTGCTCATGAGGATGGCCTAAAGGTCGTAGTCAGCACTACAATATGTAGTTAATGAAGTATGCCGTATTTTATTCGGCCGCTCGACCAGTTTCCTTATCTTTAGAGAGTATTTTATGTCCAACCAACAGCAACAAAGTAGCGATGTAGCAAATGCCTATGTT
>CANFWB010000048.1 GCA_947450605.1 Burkholderiaceae bacterium | reverse complement strand
GTGATTTCTGGTGCGTTTTCAATGACGAGTCAGGCAATCTTATTGGGCTTTGTCCCGCGCATGAAAATTCGTCATACGTCTGATCGTGAAATTGGTCAGATCTATATGCCTTTAGTGAACTGGTCCCTCTTGATTTTGGTGATAGCAGTGGTCCTCGCATTTAAACAGTCGGCAAATTTGGCTGCTGCCTACGGTATTGCGGTGACTACCACCATGATCGTGACAACATTCTTGGCGGCTATCGTCATGCGTGTCGTATGGCGCTGGAACACCCTGCTAGTCACTTTAGTGATTAGCGCTTTTCTGATTGTTGACCTTGCTTTTCTGGCTGCCAATCTCTTGAAGATTATGGAAGGCGGTTGGTTTCCATTGTTGCTAGGTGCAGCTTGCTTCCTCTTATTAATGACTTGGTATCAGGGTCGTAAATTATTGCGTCAACGTGCCGTGGAAGAGGGTATTGAACTCAAGGGATTTATCGATGTTCTGATGAAAAATCCCCCTCATCGCGTAGAGGGCACCGCTATCTTTTTGACGGCGCACGTCGATTACCTGCCAGTGTCTTTCTTGCATAATTTGAAACACAATCACATCCTCCATGAGAGAGTGTTTTTCCTCAAGGTCAGCATTTGGGATGTGCCCTATGTCAAGGATGAAGAGCGCATTACTTTGCGTGATTTAGGAAATAATGTTTTTGTAGTGAGAGCGGTCTATGGTTTTAACGAGACTCCGGATATGGGTAAGATTATTGAGTTAATTGAGAAGTCTTCTGGACTCAAATTTAATTTGATGGATACCTCCTTCTTCTTATCTCGCGACACAATCGTCGCGACCGAAGCTCCTGGTATGGCTTTATGGCGTGAGCGTTTGTTCTGCTGGATGTATCAGAATGCTGGTCGTCAATCAGACTTTTTCAAGATTCCTGCGAACCGTTTGGTTGAACTGGGCGCAAAGGTTGAGATTTGAGAAAGCCCATTTCTTTACGCTCACTGCTTTCGTTGGGCGCCTTCCTGCTAATTTTCTCCTTTAGCAGTCTAGTGCTCGCTACTCCCGCAGAAGAGGCGCAGTTAGAGCAATTAGATAGTATTGAACGTGAGCTTGAGTTGCAACGTGATTGGGCTAAATACCGCTGGGATAAAACCAATTCTGAGTGCTATCAAAAGTATTGGGTGAATCGCTGTCTTAGTGAGTCTCGCGCTCAATACCGCAAAGAGATCGATCCAATACGTGCGCAAGAAGTGGACTTGCATGAAGTTCAACGCAAGTTGCGTGCCAGCATTAAAGATCAGCGCGACGCTAGCAAGATTGCCGAACGTGCTTCCACCGAAAAAGCAGCCGAGCGCGTAGCCAATCAAAAAGAATTTGAAGAGAAGCAAAAGGCCGCTGCAGCTCGTGCGGCGGATGTGGAGCAACGTCGTAAAGATGCGCCAAAGCGTGCTCAAGAAAACAAAGCGGGCACTCAGCTCGATTAATCCATTTTTACTGCTTCACTAATTTACTGGGTAATACATTGGCCAAGATTAAATCAATCTACATCTGTCAGTCCTGTGGTGGAACTTCGGCCAAGTGGCAAGGGCAGTGTCCCTCTTGTCAGGCGTGGAACACCTTGGAAGAGGGCATACCTGAGGTTAGTTCGAATGCCCGTTTTCAGGGTTTAGCGCAATCATTGCCGCGTCAAAAACTATCTGCTATTAGCGCAGAAGATCTGCCACGTTTTAGCACTGGTGTTGAAGAATTTGATCGTGTGCTGGGTGGCGGTTTGGTGCCTGGTGGCGTTGTGCTCTTAGGCGGCGATCCTGGTATTGGTAAGTCGACCTTATTACTGCAAGCGCTTGCGGAGATGAGCGCGGCAGGAATGAATGTCCTCTACAGCAGTGGAGAGGAATCTGCTGCTCAGATTGCACTGCGAGCAAAACGGATTGCGCTAGATGCACCTCAATTAGAGGTACTGGCAGAGATTCAGTTGGAAAAACTCCTCTCCATCATGGATACGGTGAAACCACAGGTATTGGTAGTGGATTCTATTCAGACTTTGTATTCAGAAGTGTTGAGTTCAGCGCCTGGCTCTGTAGCGCAAGTGCGCGAGTGTGCGGCCCAATTAACTAGGGCTGCAAAGTCTAGTGGCATTTGTGTTTTGATGGTAGGGCATGTGACTAAAGATGGCCATCTGGCTGGTCCTCGCGTGCTGGAGCACATTGTGGATACCGTGCTCTACTTTGAAGGCGACACTCACTCTTCATTTAGATTAGTGCGTTCAATCAAAAACCGTTTTGGCGCAGTCAATGAGCTGGGTGTATTTGCGATGACGGAAAAAGGTCTTCGTGGCGTTGCCAATCCTTCTGCAATCTTCTTGTCGCAGCATGCAGAGATGGTGCCCGGTGCTTGTGTATTAGTGACACAAGAGGGTAGTCGCCCTTTGTTGGTAGAAATTCAGGCGCTGGTAGACACGGCGCACATCCCCAACCCACGTCGCTTAGCAGTTGGCTTGGAACAGGCTCGCTTAGCCATGCTATTGGCTGTATTGCATCGCCATGCGGGGGTAGCATGCTTTGATCAAGACGTCTTCTTAAATGCTGTGGGCGGTGTGAAGATTTCAGAGCCGGCGGCTGACTTAGCGGTACTCTTGGCTATTCAGTCTTCGATTCGGAACAAGGCTTTGCCTAAAGAATTAATCGTCTTTGGCGAAGTAGGTTTGGCTGGAGAGATTCGTCCATGCCCGCGTGGTCAAGAGCGTTTAAAAGAAGCTGCTAAGCTGGGCTTTACTGTGGCCATTATTCCGAAAGCGAATATGCCCAAGACCAAGATTCCTGGATTAAGGGTGATACCAGTGGAGCGCATTGATCAGGCGATTGCGGCAGCAGCGGAACTCTGACTAAATTAATGCTCTAAGTTGAGTTAGCTGCTTAGTGCAAGTCTTCTGCTTGTATTAAGAGAACTTGCTCATCGCCTGCTGATACTTCCATCCAAATGACAGGAATCTGCGGGAAGGCTCTCTTGAAGTGCTCATACTCATTACCAATCTCAATCAGAATGGCGCCACGCTCTGAGAGGTAGTCAGGGGCACCCGCAATAATCTTCCGAATGAGGTCCATGCCATCATCGCCGCCAGCTAGCGCTAAAGCCGGCTCTGCATGATATTCAGCAGGCAAGGCATTCATGGAGTTAGCATTGACGTAAGGTGGGTTGCAGATAATCAGATCAAAGCGATTGTCATCGTGCGGTTCTGGCAATGCATCCCAGAGGTCGCCTTGAAAAAGCTCAATCTGGGAAGTTAGGCTATGACGATCGAGATTACGGGAGGCAACTGCTAAAGCAGGCAAGCTGATATCGCAAGCGCTCACATGAATATCGGGGCAAGCCATGGCCAGCAAGATTGCCAACGAGCCATTGCCGGTACACAGATCCAGCGCTTTGCCATCAGCAGGCAACCAAGACTCCAGTGAGCCGTCCACAATGAGCTCGGCAATCCAGGAGCGGGGAACAATACTTTGCTCGCTCGAGAAAAATGGCACTCCCATTAACCAAGCTTCACCCAAAATATAGGCCAAGGGTTTACGGGTGCTAATACGAGTTTGCGCAATCTCTAGGGCTTTACCTATTTGCTCCGCGCTCATCACTTGGTCTAAGTGGTCAAGTGCATCAGTTGGGCTGAGATTGAGTTGTTTACTAGCGATCCACAATGCCTCACTTCGAGCGTCGATAGCACCATGACCATAATGCAAATCTGCAGTTTCAAGTTCTTTTGCGATTTGCTCGATACATTGATCAAGCGTGAGAGATTGCTGGGGAGCGGGGTCCATGAACTTGATTGAAATAAATTAAGTGAGTATCTGTAGCAACTCGAGCAATTAGGCGATTAATTGCTCGAGAGTCTTGCGGAAGATATTTTTGAGTGGTACGACATCATCAACGATGACGCACTCATCAATTTTGTGGCTGGTAGCATTCAGTGGCCCAAATTCCACCACCTCTTTGCAGATCTTGGCAATGAAACGGCCATCACTTGTACCGCCAGTAGTCGAAAGTTCTGTATCGATGTTGGTTTCCGCTTTGATAGCCTTGCGTAGGGCACCAGCTAAGGCGCCATCGCCCGTAATAAAGGGGCTACCACCCAAAACCCAATTAATCTCAAAGTCGAGTCCAGCAGCAGTCAAAATACCCTCAAGGCGACTGCGCAGCTCTTCTGGTTTGCTCTCAGTAGAGAAGCGGAAGTTGAAGTCAATGCTGAGCTCACCAGGAATGACGTTATTCGCGCCAGTACCCGCATGAATGTTGGAAATCTGAAAACTCGTCGGCTGAAAATATTGATTGCCTTTGTCCCACTCGGTCTCAACTAGCGATTGAATGGCAGGAGCCGACAGGTGAATGGGATTCTTACCAAGATGCGGATAAGCAATATGCGCCTGAATGCCCTTAACGTGAAGCTTGCCGGAGAGGGAGCCGCGACGACCATTTTTAATCATGTCACCCAATTGATCGACTGAAGTTGGCTCGCCAATGACGCAGTAGTCCAGGCGTTGACCATGCTTTTGTAATCGTTCACACATGATCACGGTGCCATCATTCGCTGGACCTTCTTCATCGCTAGTAATCAAGAAGGCGATCGAGCCCTTATGATCAGGATGAGTCACAACAAATTCTTCGGTAGCTACGACAAACGCTGCAAGGGAGGTTTTCATATCCGCAGCGCCACGACCGTAGAGCATGCCATCACGAATGGTTGGGGCGAATGGGTCGCTTGTCCATTTTTCCAAGGGGCCGGTAGGCACCACATCAGTATGACCAGCAAACATCAAGACTTCGCCTTGATCGTCGGAAGCCCCTTTTTTGATCGCCCATAAATTGGTGACCTGAAAGCTTTCAGGACCACTGATGACGCTCTCCGTATGAAACCCAATTGCTTGAAGACGTTTTGCAATGAGCTCCTGACAACCGCCATCCGCCGGGGTTACCGAATGGCAGGCAATGAGGGCTTCAGTTAACTCAAGAGTGGCGCTCATAGATTTAGCTTAATCGCGTAACAGTTCGTTAATCGCAGTCTTTGCTCTAGTTTGGGCATCCACCTTCTTCACAATAATTGCAGCGTAGAGGCTGTATTTGCCACAGGCAGAAGGTAGGGAGCCTGGGACCACTACGGAACCTGCTGGTACGCGGCCGTAATGCACTTCACCAGTCTCGCGGTCATAAATTTTGGTGCTTTGACCAATATAAACACCCATTGAGAGCACAGCATTCTCTTCAATCACTACGCCTTCGACAACCTCAGAGCGGGCGCCAATAAAGCAGTTATCTTCAATAATCACCGGACCAGCTTGGATTGGCTCTAAGACGCCGCCAATACCGACGCCACCAGAAAGGTGAACGTTCTTACCAATTTGAGCGCAAGAGCCCACGGTTGCCCAAGTATCGACCATGGTGCCTTCGCCGACATAAGCACCAATATTGACGTAGGAGGGCATCAAAACGGCATTTTTGCCAATAAATGAGCCACGACGAGCAATAGCAGGGGGAACTACGCGGAAGCCGCCATTGGCGAAGTCTTCTGCGGTGTAGTTTTCAAACTTGCTAGGTACCTTGTCGTAGAACTGGGTATAGCCGCCAGCACCCATAACTTTGTTGTCTTCTAGGCGGAAAGACAGCAAAACTGCCTTTTTCACCCACTGGTTTACTTCCCAGTTGCCGACGCTACGGCGCTCAGCCACTCGAATACTGCCGGTATTGAGGCCCTCGAGGACGGCATTGACCGCGTTACGAATTTCCCCAGAAACGGCCTCTGGAGACAGGTTTGCGCGGTTTTCCCAGGCTTGTTCGATGATGCTTTGTGGTGATTGGCTCATGCTTTTCAGTTAACTATCAGATTGTTAAGGGGTTTTGGCCCTGGATGTAGATTTATCATTATATCGGTGGGGCAAAAACCCGTGCGGGAAGCCCTAAGCTTGCTATCATCTTCCCACTTTAGTATTAATTTTTACCCCCTTATTTGAACCCCTTTTTTCCCTGCAAAGTACGCCGTGCAACTGAAATCCATCAAACTTTCCGGCTTTAAGTCGTTCGTCGATCCAACCCATTTCGAAATGCCAGGTCAATTGATCGGCGTTGTGGGTCCTAACGGTTGCGGAAAGTCGAACATTATTGACGCTGTACGCTGGGTTTTAGGCGAATCTCGCGCGAGCGAATTGCGTGGCGAATCCATGCAAGACGTCATTTTTAATGGTTCTGGACTACGCAAGCCTTCTGGTCGCGCCAGTGTGGAACTGATTTTTGATAATTCCGATGGTCGTGCTCAAGGGCAGTGGAGTGCATTTACGGAGTTGGGTGTTAAGCGTGTTTTGACGCGCGATGGCAACTCTAGTTACTACGTCAACAATCAAGTAGTACGCCGCAAAGACATTCAAGATATTTTCTTGGGTACGGGTATGGGTCCCAGAGGCTACGCCATCATCGGGCAGGGCACCATCAACCGCATCTTGGAAGCAAAGCCAGAAGAGTTGCGTGTTTTCCTTGAAGAGGCTGCCGGTGTTTCTAAATACAAAGAGCGCCGCAAAGAAACTGCTTCACGTCTTGAAGATACCAAAGAGAACTTAGTTCGTGTAGAAGATATCCTGCGTGAGTTGGATCAACAGCTAAACCGCTTAGAGAAGCAGGCCACTGTAGCTGAGCGTCATGCTGAGTTGTCTACTGAGATGAAGTCTCAGCAGCAGTTACTCTGGTTTGTGCGTCAGACTGAGGCTGGTAAAGAGCAAGAGCGCCATGCCAATGGTATTCGTGACACTCAGGTGAGCTTGGAAGAGCAGACTGCAAAAATGCGGCATGCTGAAACTGAGCTCGAGACTATGCGTACCGAACAGTACGCTTTGCAAGATCAGGTTTCTCAGGCTCAAGGTGACTTGTATCAAACGAATGCGGATGTCAGCCAAGTAGAGTCACAGATTCGTTACGTACAAGAAGCGCGCCAACGCCTGCAACAGCAATCACAAGATTTGCAAGCTCAACTGCAACGTTGGACCGTTCAAGAAACTGACGCTGCACAAGCGCAGCGCACTGCTGAGCAAGAGTTGGGCTTAGCCGCAGAAAAAGAGCAAACATTATTAGCGGATTTGTCTGGGCTACAAGAGCAAATGCCAAGTCGCGAAGAGGCTTATCAAGTTCACTCACGCGAACTCAATGATGCCCGTGAGAGCTTGGCTACGATTGACCAGCGCTTAGCTAGTTTAGGTGAACGCGTTAGAGCAATCTTGTCGCAAGTAGAGGAGCTCAAAGGGCGCGATACTCGCCTTGAGACTGAGCTCGCTGGTATGCGTAGGCCGGACGCTGAAGCATTGCAAACAGCGATTGATCGTCATGCCATGGCACAACGCAAAGTGGATGAGGCGAGACAAAAAGCAGGCGAGGCGCAACAACGCGTACCTGCTGCTGATGAAGCGCGTAACACCGCACAACAACAAGTTCAAACTGCCAATCAAGAGTTGGCACAAACCGAAGCCAAGCTCACGGCTTTAACTGCCTTGCAAGCTAGCGTTCAGGCTCAAGGCAAGATTGGTCCATGGTTAGAAAGCAAGGGCTTAAAAGAGAGTAAGCGCTTGTGGCAGGAGCTCAAAGTGGAGAGTGGCTGGGAAGCTGCTCTGGAGTCTGTATTGCGCGAGCGTTTGGCGGCTGTCACAGCCAAGAGCGTGCAAGAAACTTTGGCTTTAGCGAATGACGCTCCTCCAAGTCGTTTGGCTATTTTGTTAACTGAGGATATTTCTCCTGCGCACACTGCGGTGCCAGCAGACTTCACTACTTTGCTCACTCGCGTTCAAAGCGCAGGTGCACCACGCGTAGCGGCTGTATTACAAGAGTGGCTTGACAATATCTACATTGCCAGTAGCCTTGAAGATGCCTTGCATCGTCGTGAAAAATTACCTGCAGGCGGCGCCTTTGTTACTCAACAAGGTCATTTGGTCAGTCGTGTTGGTGTGCAGTTATATGCAGCAGATTCTGAGCAGGCCGGTATGTTGGCACGCGCTCAAGAGATGGAAGGTCTCGAGAAGCAATTGCGTGCCCAGAAACTCATTCAGAGTGAATTGCAGAGTGAGTTAGACCAATGCGTCGCAAACTACCAAGCCGCTCACCAGGTTGCTGAGCAAACTCGCATTTATGCGGAGCAAGCAGTACAAGAAGTGCACGGCTTTGAGGTGGAGAGAATGCAACTGACTCAAGCTGAAGAAAAGTACAGTCAGCGTGCTGAACAAATTCAGGGTGAATTGAGTGAATTACGGCAGCAAATGGAGCAATTGAGCCAAACTCAAGAGCAATCTTCGGAAGAGCTTGCTCAGTCAGAAGAATCCAAGCAAGGCCTGCAAGAGAATTTAGCTATTGCACAAGAAAAACTCGAGCTAGCGACGCAAGAACGCGATCGTCTACGTGAATCTTTGCGCTCTTCTGAGATGTCTGCCCAAGAAGCAGCATTTGCAACCCGCTCCCTGCAGCAGCGTATCTCTGATTTGCAACGTGATCAAAGCACCGCTCGTGTTCAGATCATGGAGATTCAAGATAAGCAGGCGACCTCAGAGCAAGAGTTAGAAACTCTGAGTGATGAAGAGGCGCAAGATAAATTACAAGGGTTATTACTGGCCCGCAGTGCTCGCGAAGCAGCTTTGGCAAATGCGCGTACAGAACAAGATGCGCTATTACATCAATTGCGTGAAGCCGATGAAGTGCGCATGCAGATTGAGCGCAGTCTGCAGCCAATGCGTGACAAAGTTGTGGATTTACAGTTACGCGAACAAGCAGCGCGTTTGAACTTTGAGCAATTTGCAACTTTGCTGTCAGATGCTGAGGCTGACTTAAGCGCTCTGGAGGCAAACTTTAGCCCAGACCTCAAGGTAGGCGCTTTGCAAAGTGAAGTAACTCGCCTTGGTAATGAGATTCAGTCATTAGGTCCAGTCAATATGGCCGCTTTGGACGAACTCTCTAGCTCACGTGAACGCAAACAATTCCTGGATGCACAGTCTGCCGACTTGAATGAAGCTATGCAGACCTTGACAGATGCGATCGCGAAGATTGATGCGGAAACGCGTGATCTCTTGCAAGGTACCTTCGATCAAGTGAACACCCATTTCGGCAAACTCTTCCCTGAGTTATTCGGTGGCGGTCATGCGGAGTTGGTAATGACTGGTGAAGAGATCTTGGATGCTGGTGTTCAGGTGATGGCCCAGCCCCCAGGCAAGAAAAATAGCTCTATCTACTTGCTTTCTGGTGGTGAAAAGGCCTTGACTGCGATTGCCTTGGTTTTCTCCCTCTTCCTACTCAATCCAGCACCATTCTGCTTGCTTGATGAGGTGGATGCGCCACTCGATGATGCGAATACCTTGCGCTATGCGCAGATGGTTGCCAAAATGTCTAATAAGACGCAGTTTGTGTTCATCTCACATAACAAGATCACTATGGAAATCGCTCATCAATTGATTGGTGTCACCATGCAAGAGCAGGGTGTATCTCGTATTGTGGCAGTGGATATTTCTTCTGCAGTATCTATGGTGGAGGCGGTTTAAGTGGATCTAGAGCAGATCATGACAGCGTTGGGCTTGTCTGACTTGCAGTTTGCTTTGGCTGTGATTGGTTTGCTGATTTTGATATCAGTAGTCATCATTAATTTCAAATATGCTCGTGCCCGTCGCAAGGCAAGAGCTGCCAGTGAATATTCGGTTGACGATCGCTTTGCTCGCGAACCATCTTTTGCCCAAGGCTTTGCGGATGCTGAGCATCGTTCTGAACCCTCTTTTGGCGAGACGGGTCTATCCCCTGTTCCCGCTCCTGAAACTTTCACTATCGATCCAAGAATCGATTGCGTCATTACGCTTCGGTTTGATGAGGGCATTAGTGGTGCTGAAATTCTGGATGAAATGAAGATCTGGGAGGATGAGCCACTGGCCTCGACTGCGCGCTGGATGTGTGAAGGCCTCAATGCTGATGTAGACGCTGCTGAGGATTGGGAAATATTGCGTCCAGAAGCAACGTATTCTGAGTTGCAACTGGCGATTCAGTTGGCGAGTCGTCGTGGCCCGATTGGCGTTTTGGAGTTATCCGATTTTTGTTCTCGGGCACAAGCGCTTGCAGAAACACTAGGCTCTCAAATTGATATGCCGAGCGTCAACACTATGCTCGAGAGTGCCAAAGAGTTAGATGTCATGGCTGCAGAGAGTGACATTCAGTTGAGTATTAATGTGCTCTTTGATGAGGCTACCCCTGCGGCTAACTTCGATGCCTTGATGCGTAAGAGAGGTTTTAGGCTTTCTCGCAATGGCCGAAACTATGAATTCTTGAGCAATGGCTCACCCATTTTTACTAGTGCAGACATTGATCTCAATGCACCAGTTAAGCAGCTCACCTTATTGCTTGAGGTGCCTTTGGTATCCCATGATGAGCGCGCTTTTGAGCGCATGTTAGGCGAGGGTATTGAGCTTGCCCAATCAGCTCACGGTCGTCTGGTTGATGACAACGGCATCAATCTTACTGAGGCTGCTGTGATTAGCATTCGACAGCATCTAGATGTCCTATACGGCAATCTTGAGAAGAGTGGCGTACCAGCCGGATCTTCTACTGCTAGCAGACTCTTTAGTTAAGGAGCTGGTTTGTCGTCTTCTAGTCCGATAAATTTAGCGGATCGCTACGCATTCTTGCAAGTCGAGTTGGCGCGCTTAGAACATGCCTATTATGTGCTTGATAACCCAATCGTTCCCGATAGTGAATATGACCGGCTGTATCGAGAGTTGCTTGAGATTGAGGCTGCGCATCCTGAGTGGGTGACTGCTGATTCACTTTCCCAAAGAGTAGGCGGTGCCGCACTTAAAGAATTTGATTCGGTCGCCCATGTTGTGCCCATGCTTTCCTTGAACAATGCTTTTGAAGATGCTGAGCTCATTGCTTTTGATCGCCGCTGCCGTGAAGGTCTGCATATTGATCAGGTGGATTACGCTGGTGAACTCAAATTTGATGGCTTAGCAATTTCTCTACGCTATGAGAATGGTTCTTTAGTTAGGGCCGCAACTCGAGGCGATGGCGCTAGTGGTGAGGATGTCACTGCCAACATCAAAACAATTCGTGCCATTCCGCTAAAGCTGACTGGGAAAGATATTCCTGCAGTATTAGAGGTGCGCGGCGAAGTTTTTATGTATCTCAAAGATTTTCAGAGGATGAATGAAGCAGCGGCTGCACTGGGCGATAAAGAGTTTGCCAATCCCCGTAATGCCGCCGCTGGTAGCTTGCGTCAACTGGATTCCAAGATCACTGCCAAGAGACCATTATCTTTCTTTGCCTATGGTCTAGGGGCTCTAGAGCCGCAGTCCTGGTTGCCTTCTACTCACGAAGGCTTGCTTAATGCTTATGTAAAACTGGGTTTGCCGGTTTGTGCAGAGCGTCGTGTTCTCAAATCAGTGGATGAGATTTTGGCCTTTTATAACGAGGTTGGTGCAAAACGAGATACATTGCCTTATGACATTGATGGCGTAGTCTATAAAGTAAATTCCTTTGCAGAACAGGCAAGACTGGGGTTTGTATCGAGAGCGCCACGCTTTGCATTGGCGCATAAGTTTCCGGCGCAAGAGGCGCTCACTACTGTGCTGGGTATTGATGTTCAAGTTGGTCGCACTGGTGCGATCACGCCAGTTGCTAGATTAGCCCCAGTAGAGGTAGGTGGCGTCACTGTCACTAATGCTACTTTGCATAATGAGGATGAGGTCAAGCGCAAAGACGTGCGCATTGGCGATACCGTTTCAGTGCGCAGGGCGGGAGATGTGATCCCTGAGGTGGTTTCTGTAGTGAAAGAGCGCAGACCAGCTAATGCAGCAGAATTCGTCATGCCAAAAAATTGTCCGGTATGTGACTCGCATATTGAGCGTTTAGCGGATGAAGCGATAGCACGTTGTAGTGGCGGCTTATTTTGTGGCGCACAACGCAAGCAAGCATTAATTCATTTTGCGCACAGAAGAGCGCTCGATATTGAAGGTCTCGGCGAGAAGATCGTAGATCAGTTGGTTGATCAGAATTTAGTTAGAACGCCAGCCGATCTCTATCGCCTAGGATTTAGTGCCTTAGCAAACCTGGAGCGCATGGGTGAGAAGTCGGCAGACAACTTAATTCAGGCAATTAACCAATCCAGAAATACCACCTTAGCGAGATTTATCTTTGCCCTGGGTATTCGTCATGTGGGTGAAACCACTGCCAAGGATCTGGCTAATCACTATCAATCCATGCATGCTTTGATGGATGCCAGTCTTGAAGATTTGCTGACTGTAAAGGATGTGGGTCCTGTCGTAGCAGGCTCTATCACTAGCTTTATGGAGGAGGTGCATAACCGCGAAGTGGTTGAGCAATTGCTTGCCTCAGGTATGCAGCTCTCCGTAGAAGAAAAAGTCATCAGCGCAGCCATTGCCGGAAAAACCTTTGTGCTTACAGGCACATTCCCAACCATGACCCGAGATGAAGCTAAGGACTTGCTTGAAAAAGCGGGCGCCAAAGTTGCTGGCTCCGTCTCTAAGAAAACCAACTACGTAGTAGCGGGCACCGACGCCGGTAGCAAGCTCACCAAGGCTGAAGAACTCGGAGTGCCCGTTATTGATGAAGCCGCTATGATGGATCTATTGAAGTAGGTTGTTTCCTACATAAACATCAGGTAGGTTTTTTTCTTTCCCATCGATAAGCTTAAGGCTTTGAGAGGAAAGAATGCATCAAAATACAGCCAGCAAACCCTCAGAGACCTCCGTTTGTCTGGAGGGGGGAAGCTATTCATATACAGGCGAATTGCTTACTAGCATTGCAATAATTGGCTGCGGCGCCTCGGGCGTTGCAACACTAGCAAGCCTGATTGAGTGCATAAAAAAATCAAAACACCAAAAATACAAAATAAATATTTTTGAGAAAAGTTCTAGCTTTGGCTCGGGACTTGCTTATCAATGCGATAGCGATGATTTATTGATGAATATGGTTAGTTCAACCACTTCAATATTTGAAAACCGAGAAACTGATTTTTGGGAATGGGTAATTGATAGGGGTCATGAGATTGGATCCGATCAAGTCATGTCCAGGTCAGGCGTCTCTCCTGATGGATATATTTCACGTCAATTTTTTGGTTTGTACCTAAAAGATCGCCTAAACGATGCAATCGATGAGGCCAAAAAACTTAATATTTCAGTCGCATTGGTAAATCATGAAGTGATTGATATTGAGCATAAGGATGAATGCTTTGAGGTGACTGATTGCTCGGAACGAATAGCTCGGTTTGATTATGTAATTTTGTGTGTGGGAAACATTGATCCAAAAGACGTATTTAAGTTAAGCGGAAGAAGCCAGTACGTTAATAACCCGTATCCAATTAATCGATATGCCATGGGGATTGCAAAGAATGATTGTGTGGGCATTATTGGAGGCCAGTTGACAGCTGCCGATATAGCTGTGGTGTTGGCTAGACAAGGACATGTTGGACCAATTCATTTATTTACTAGAGGTTCAAATTACCCCCTGGTGAGATGTCCTAAGGGCAAATTTGAGCTAAAGCATTTCAATCTTGAAAATTTAGAGTCAATAAGGTCTAGGTATTTCGGTGAAATTTCACTAAGGCAAGCTTTAAGGCTGGCTAGAAAAGACTTTATAAGGGCTGGAATTAAGTGGAATAAATTCTTTAATTCGGCCGATATCTCCTATGAAGATTGGATTGAGCGCCTATTTTCTAAGGGCAATGTATATGCAGAGTGGCAAGATTTCGCTGTCGCAAGCGATGCTGTTATTGGTAATTACTGGAATGCATTAGCCGTCTCTAGCAAAAATATCTTTATGAATAAATATCACCGATTATGGATGTGTAAGAGGGTGCCACTTCCAGTTCATACCTACTTAAAAATATATTCACTATTTAAGGTTGGCATTCTCAAGCATCACACCCAATTGCTTGGTATTAAAGTTAAATCTCCCAACAAATTTACCGCCTCACTTGCTGGGACTAGCAATTCAGGCAATCAAACCAATATTGAATGTGATTGGGTGATTAATGCAACTGGACCGGCTCGCTCTGTTGATGCGAATGCTGGATCGCTACTAATACGCAATCTTCTTAATTCTGGATTAATTGAGGCCAACGCCTTTGGCGGCCTTCAGATTGATTATGAAACCTCGATGGTTAAAAGAAATGGGAAAAAAGTAGAAAAACTTTACGCTACTGGGCACCTGACTTCTGGTACCTACTACTTTGTAAGCTCCTTAGATATGGTTTCAGTGGGAGCAAAAAGGGTTGCTCGTGATTTGGTTGCCTCATCAGGGTATTCACTTGAGTCAGATAAGTCCATCAAGGAAGAGACATTGGATGTTGAAAATGCAATCTAAAAATTCATTTTTAATGCCACTTTTGATGGTTTTAGTAGTCATGCCTATGTTGGCAACGGATATATACCTGCCTGCTATTTCATCCATGGGCCTAGATCTTCATGCTAGTCACTCTGCGTTAATGCTGACATTGACCTCTTATATGATTGGATACTCCATGAGCTTACTGCTTGCAGGAATGCTTGCAGATTTGTATGGCCGCAGAATAATTGTTCTCTGCGGGATCTTGATGTTTACTTTAGCAAGCTTTGCGAGCTGTTTTGTATATTCCGTTGACCAATTAACTTGGTGCAGATTTTTTCAGGCCTTGGGTGGGGGTTGTAGCACCCT